>BPDA01000010.1 GCA_019654055.1 Methanobacteriota archaeon
GGACTCGTCCTGCTCGACCTCGGGCTCGGGCTCCTCCTCGACCATCGGGGCCTCGTCGAGTTCCTCTACATCCTCCACATACGAGTGGGGGAACGAGATGTTGTAGCCGTTGACCAGCTTGAGGGTCACGAGCTTGGGGCCTGCCGGAGGCAGTGCGAGGCCGGTGTGCTCGGCTAGGCCCGCCCACGTCTTGACGGTCAGCCTCACTGGCGTCCCGGGGTCCGGCCAATCCACCATCGGCGGTGCGTCGGCCCACTACTCAATGAATCAAGCGCCTGACGGCTACATCATCACTGAGTACAGGCATATTCCGATGAGCGTCGGGAGGACTACCATCGGAAGGGTAGGGATGCTGTCAGTATAGCCCCTGAACTTGGCTCCGGCAATGGTTCCGAGGAAGGCTGCGAGACCAATCGCAGTACCAGTCAGAATAGCCTCGCCGGCTGCTGCGTCCTCGACATTGAAGCCGCAGTAGAGGTTGATGATCGCCATGGCCCAGACGGCCCCTCCTATTGCCATCCTCATGGCGGATGACTCTCCGCTATCGTTTCCCCTCCACATCTCCGAAGATGCTCTTGTTGAATCCCACGGGATCCATATTCATTCTCAGTCCAATCAGCAGGCCTACGCCGCCCACGATCTGCATTGCCAGTGTGTGCTCCATGGAAATGGTGAGAATGGGTGAATCGAATAAAATATCCCGAATCCGGCGAGAGGTTTATCCAACCCCACTCCACTCGGATGCCAGTGGAGTGATATGAATGAGAACGGAAGTGTCATACGCTTCTACCCTACCTCTAGACTATGAGCAAAGTAGCAGCAATACAAGCCGCATTCGAATCCGGAGATGCAGAGCCCCTGGAAGAACTAATCCATGACGACTATCAGTTCATTCCACATGTTGGTGGAATGGTGATGGGCAAGAGCGACATGATCGCCATCGCAGGCAGTGGTGGAGTGAGTATGGAGAACCATCGCGTCCTGTTTGAGAATGACGAGGTTGGCGTCGAGCACGGGATTGCCCACTTCGCCAACGGCTCGACTTCTGAGGCTGTGTTGACCTTCAACCGCTTCAAGGATGGCAAGCTCATCCTGAGTGAGACCGGTGCAACTCCTATCAGTGATGACTACCAGCTGATTGGTCAAGATTGAGTGGTGCCTCATGACGGATTTGAACCGACGACCTCCAGCTTATGAGACTGGCGTGCTACCAACTACACCAATGAGGCGGTAGCGCTGCGAGCCGGGAATCCATTTTTGAGCGTTCTCACCTAATTTTGGTCCGAATCTACACGGCTGCGCACACGCAGGGTTGATTTGCGAACCACTCCCCCCCAGTGACTGGATTCCATGGTCGATGTCGACAGTGCGATGCGCGCGAGCGCCTACGGAGGCGGCAAGCGGCGCAAGAAGAGCGATGAGGACAAGCAGAAGGAGAAGGATGACCGCGTTATCGAGCCCCTTTGACCCTGCTGCCACCGCCAAGAAGGAGACGGCTGAAGCATACTCAATGTGGATAGTCATCATCTTCGGGCTGTCTGTCTGTCTGTTCATGCGCTATGTGTTCATGGACACTCTGACCGGACCCACCAGAGTGCTGTGGCTGCTGCCGATGCTGCTCATCTCCGTTATCCCCTCAATCCACAAGATACTCATCCCCAGCGAGTACTACGAGCTCTTCACCATGGGCAACTGGTTCCGTGCGAGTTTTCTCTACTTCTTCTCCTTCCTCGCCCTCTCGTTCATCCTGGCGAACCCGCCGCTCGCAGACATCGCCGCTCCCACCTTGTCCGGCGGGCTCGACATCGAGACCAACGAAGCCGTCGTCGATACCAGATGGAGCGGGGGGGCCTACTACATCGAGACCAACCAAGACACCATCGATGTCGTCCTCGGGATGGGCGTGCGCGACAACGTGGATGCCGAGACGGCGATGATGGCCGCCACCATCTGGTACCGCGGCGATATGATTGCCACTCTCTCGGCTGGACCGGTAGGCGAATTGGACGAGGCCCAGCAGCGCTTCGACGAGGTCGATGGCAACTGGACACGGGGCAACAGCAAGGGCCTGTTGACCAAGGACGAGCTCGGCCCCAAGATAGCCTCGAGGGCTGACGACATAGGGCTCGCTTGGGAAATCTCCGATATGCAGCTGGGCGACTACGAGGTCCGTATCTCGCTGAGCGAGGAAGGCGACCCTTGGGAAAACACCTGGGAGGCGGTCTACACATCAACGTCGTCAGGGTTGTCTAGGAGCCGATGAGCGAGCAGATCCTCGCCGTCATCGCATCCAGCTGCAAACGCCTCGCCGCCGCCCTCGACCATCCGGAAGTCGCACTCGGCCATCGCCTCGGTGACCGCTAGCTTCTGGGCCTCGTCGAGGAACGAGGCCGTGCCGAGCTCCCGATGCATCTGGTTGACCATGTCGGTGCCGGCCAGTCCGAAGCGGTCGAGCAGGTCCTTGAGCCTGCGCCGGGCCGGCTGGAAGCCGTCCTCCTTGCAGGCGAGGATGAAGCCGTGCAGCTCCTCGGGCGGGGCGGTCGCGGTGGTCTCGTAGACTAGGTCGCGGGTGACGTTGGAGTCGAGGGAGGCTGCCACCTGCAGCGAGGTGATGGCTTTGCGCAGATCGCCGAGGCTGACGTGGGCTATCGCTTCGGCGGCCTCGTCGTCGAGGCTGATGCCTTCCGAGGCGGCCACTGAGGTAACCATCTCGAGGATCTGGTCCTCGGCCAGCGGGCGGAAGCGGAACACCGCGCAGCGCGACTGGATGGGCTCGATGACCTTCGACGAGTAGTTGCACGACAGGATGAACCTGCAGGTCTGCGAGTTCTGCTCCATTATCCGGCGCAGCGCTCCCTGAGCGTCGGGTGTCAGGGCGTCGGCCTCGTCGAGGAAGATGACCTTGAACGTGGTACCGGGGGACGGCGCGGTCTTGGCGAACCCCTTGACCTTGGTACGGATTGACTCGAGCTTGCGCTCGTCACTGGCGTTCATCTCGAGCAGGTTGACCCGGTAGTCCTCGCCGAACACGTCACGGGTCAGGGCAAGGGCCGCAGTCGTCTTGCCAGTGCCCGGGGGACCGGCGAAGAGCAGGTGCGGGAAGGTGCGCATCTCGGCGTACGCCTTGAGGCGGTCCACCACTGCGCGCTGGCCCTTGATGTCGCCCACGGTCTGTGGACGATGGCGTTCTACCCACAACTCGCTCATGACAGTCCTTCCTCATCCTGACGCGAGTGTCCTTGAATGTTGTGAGAAGCGCGTCGCGCCCCTGCTCAATACCTCTCTTCCTCGTTCGGGAAGTCTTGGCTGCGCACGTCCGCCACATACTGTGAGACCGCTGCCTCGGCGGCCCCCCCGAGGTCGGCGTACCTTCTCAAGAACCTCGGTGAGAAGTCCTTGGTGATGCCAAGCATGTCGTGCAGCACGAGGACCTGGCCGTCGCAGTCCGGGCCGGCCCCAATGCCGATGGTGGGAATCGTCAGCGACTCGCTGGCCTGCTTGGCCAGCTCGGACGGAATCTTCTCGAAAACCACCGAGAAGCATCCTGCCTCCTCGAGCGCCTTGGAGTCCTCTATCAGCCTTGCAGCCTCGGCCTCCTCCTTGGCCCTGACCGAGTAGGTCCCGAACTTGTAAATCGACTGCGGGGTGAGCCCTAGGTGACCCATCACCGGGATGCCTGCCTCCACGATGCGCTTGACTGACTCGCAGACCTCGGCCCCGCCCTCGAGCTTGACGGCGTGCCCGCCGGACTCCTTCATGATGCGGATGGCAGAGTCGAGCGCGGTCTTGGAGTCACCTTGGTACGAGCCGAACGGCATGTCGACGACCACAAGCGCCCTGTCGACACCGTTGATTACGCACTGGGCGTGGTAGATCATCTGGTCGAGGGTGATGGGCACGGTGGTCTCGTTCCCAGCCATCACGTTGGATGCCGAGTCGCCGACCAGGATGACGTCTATGCCAGCGCCGTCCACTAGGCGGGCCCAAAGCGAGTAGTCATAGGCGGTGAGCATGGCTATCTTCTCGCCAGACTGCTTCATCTTCAGCAGGGTCTGGGTGGTGACCTTCTTGGCTCGACTGGAAACCATGACACTCCCTCCGGGAGTGAGGGGAGGGCTATCGATGCCTTCAACCACTCGCCTGCTTATTCCTCGTCCGAGGCCATAGTCTCGAGGGCCATCAGGTACTGCTCGAGGTGAATCAGCCCGTCTCCGTTATCATCCGCTGCGTGGAAGTAGACGCGGAGTTTGTCTGAGTCGTCGGCCCTCATCCCTAGGGCATCTACCGCGGAGGTGAACTGCCTGAGGGTGAGCAGCTTGTTGCCCCAGGTGTCAGCTGCGAAGAAGGCGGCGGTTCGCCGTCTCTCCTCGGCCCTCTCGGGGGCCGAGTTCATCAGGCGGAAGGTCTCCCAAGGGGATATCCTCTGGCTGATGTGTCTCTTGCCGTAGCCTACGTATATCACCCAGCCGACCGCTCCGGCCGCAGCTGCTCCAATGACTGCCTCGATGCCCATGAAGTAGAGTAGCGAGCCTCCTGTAAGAATCCCGAATACCTGTAGAAAAGGGTGTAGTGGGGCGCGGTACTCAGGCTGGTACCAGGCGTGCGACCTAGTCGCCTTCCGCATCACAAGCACGCTGACACACATCAGCATGTATGCCATTATCTGGAACCCGCTGGCGAACTCTGCGACCTGGTGCACGTCGATGGACACCAGTGCCCACGCCATCGCGAGACCGGTGATGATGATCGCGACGTGGGGGGTGTCGTACTTCTGGTGCAGATCCTCGAGCGAGGCGGGCAGCAGGCTGTCCCTCGACATCGCGAACAGGTAACGGGAGGCGGCCAGTATCCCGGCTAGCGACATCGAGGTCATGGTCAGGATTGCGACGACGGCCGCGAACAGGGCCACGGAACTGCCTCCCACTATCTCTGCGAAGACCCTGACCGGATCCTCGATAGGGTGACCGTGGGAGTCGAAGAACGACTCGGGAGGGATGACAGCGGCCATCGTTGCTACGAGCGCGGCGTAGAGCACCGTGCCAATGATCAGGGATGACATGATGCCGCTGGGCAGATTCTTACCTGGATTCTTAATCTCGCCACCGATTGCAGCCACCTTGGTCACGCCGGCGTAAGAGACCAGTACCAGGGCCGCGGCCTCTCCCATGGTCACCCAGTCCTCCGTGGTCTCGAGGGTGGGCTTGGTCCTAGAGTAGTCAGCGTCGCCGTTTAGGATGGCCCAGACGGTCAGTCCAACCAGCATCAGTATCGAGAGGGCAACGACCGGGGTCTGCACCGACTTGATTCGCTTCACCCCTAGGATGTTGATTAGGCTGATCAGGACCAGCATCCCGAGAGCGGCCTGGACGCTCGTGACCTCGGTGCCCAGATAGCTCTGGATGAACATCAGGTAGGCGGAGAAGCCAATCAAAGCGAATGCTGCCTTGAGCAGGAATGACGCCCATAGGGCAAGTCCGGTCATGGTTCCGAACATCGGGCCGAAGACCCTCTCGATGTAGACATAGGAACCGCCCGAGGTCGGCATGGCCGAAGCCAGCTCGCTCTTGTTCAGCGCCCCGGGAATCACAACCAGGGCCGCCAGAACGTACGCCAGCCAGGCCCCTCCGCCGACCATATCGTAGGCCAGTGCGGGCAGGACGAACAGCCCGCTGCCAATCATCGCGGACAGCGATATCACGACGACCGAAATCAGCCCGAGTTTGCGCTCCAGCGTGTCAGAAACCGTTTCTATGGGAGTCAGTACTATGCCTGCTAGGTCCTTAGGACCTACTGGTCGCATGGTTTGTCCGAATCAAGACCGTTGTTGAAGGTTCTCCCGCCGAATCCTTCTTGCTTGGCGGTCCTACTCGGAACGTGAAAATGAGGGTCCTCCAAGGTTTTCTGGCAGTCATGCTGCTGCTCGCCCCCTGAGCGGCTGCTTCGGTATCGGGGGCGAGGGCGGGTTGTTTGGAGACGAGGAGGAGAAGGAGCCGTTGAGAATCAACCACATTCAGATGGAGGGGACTCACAACTCGTACCACATCGAGCCCATCGTCTCACCGACCCGCGAGTACATGTACACCCACGAGCCGCTCGATGTGCAGGCCTCGGAACTCGGGGTGCGGCAGTTCGAGATCGACGTCTGGTGGGATGTCCGGGAGGGGCTCAGAGTGTACCACAACCAGTACGACTCGGGCACCACATGCCCGACCTTCCAGAACTGCCTCGAGACCCTTCTGGCATGGTCGGAGACCAACGAGCAGCACCATCCGCTGATGATCTGGATCGAACCCAAGGACTGGCCCGAGCAGGCAGTCGACGTCACCACCACAGTGGAGCTTTCAGGAATCCTGCAGGACATCGAGGACGAGATTGCCGAGTTCTGGCCGAGGAACCGGACCATCTCCCCGGACGACGTACGCGGGGAGTGGCCCACTCTCAACGAGGCGGTCTTGAACGACGGCTGGCCGCTGCTTGAGGAGAGTCGGGGCAAGGCCATCTTCGTGCTGCTGGCGAGGGGGGACATGCGGGACCTCTACCTCGATGATTATCCCGGCCTGACAGGGGCGCTGATGTTCACGCTCTCTGACGAGGGCACTGGCGAGGCGGCTATCTTCTCACTGACTGACCCGATTGGCAACGGGGAACAGATCGCGCAGCTGGTCAATGAGGGCTACATCGTCCGTACCAGGGCGGACAGTGGGGGCGAGGAGCCGGACAACAACGACACCGCTAGGTTCGAGGCCGCGCTCGCTGTAGGGGCTCATATGATCTCGACCGACTACCCGGGCCCGGTCGACGGGATGGACTACTGGATTGCTATACCCAACGGAACTCCAAGTCGGTGCAATCCGCTGATAGCGCCAGCGTGGTGCGCTTCCGAGGACATTGAGTGGCTCGGAGACTAAGCCTTGGCGATGACCTTGAGTTCGATTGCAATCGAGGTCGGCAGGGCCTCCACGGATACTGTGGTGCGAGCAGGTAGAACATCCGCGAAGTACTCCGCGTAGACCTCGTTGTAGCCAGGGAAGTCACGCTCCATGTCTACTAGGAAAACCAGTACGTCCACCACGTCTTCGAGGCTCGAGCCGTGTGCCTCTAGGATTAGTCTGACGTTGTTGATCACCGAGTGAGTCTGCGCTCGGATGTCGTAGTCCAGTGGGTTCCCGTCCTCATCCTTGATCGGTCCCCCGGGAATCTCGTTGGTCTCGGGTGTTCGCGGACCCATGCCGCTGACGAACAGCAGATCGCCGACCCTGTGCATGTGAGGGTATGCTCCGACCGCTGAGGGGCCAGCGTCAGTGATGAATGGGCCGTCCTCGGACATCACAGCATCCCCTTGTCCAGTACGCTGCGGTCACCGTGATAGTACTCCACGTCATCCTCGTCGAACTCCTTGTCGCCCACGCCGCCCTTGGCTGGAGTGAGCTGTATCACAGCTCCGCCGGCTCCGTGCAGGGCCTCGTAGGCCAGCACCTCGCCGTCGTAGTTGTTGTGCTGGCCCATCGTGGCGGCCATCCACCATGCAGGCTTGTAGGCCACCACCTTGCTGACTCTGATCTGGCCGTGGATGTCGCGGCTCAGTTGGCTGATGTCCTCAAGTCTCCCGTCTTCGAAGAACTCCAGTATCTTGCGATTCCACTCGTCGTCCTTGGCGGAGTGTATTCTGTCATCAGAGGGGTCGATGTGCTCGGTGAACATCCTGTTGGACAGGCTTGCCACCACCACCACTACGACCTTCTTGCCTAACTCGGACATCGCATCGCGGGCCGCCTTGCCGAGTACTATCTGCTCGGCGCGGTTTGAGTACACGTTGCTCGAGACGATGCAGGCGGGTATCCGGTTGTCGGGGTTGAGCAGCTTGAGTGCTACGACCGAGCCGGTGTCTATTGGGAATCCGTCGTAGGCAACGGTACGCGCGTGCAGGCCACGCGCCTCACACGAGTCCTTGAACTTCTCAGCGTACTCGGAGTCCATTCTGAATTCGTAAGGCATGCTTCCGAGGAAGTGGAAGTCGTCGTCTACATGGGTGAATACCGGCTTCGGATGTGCCTGGATTTGATGTCCGACGATGCTGGGCCAGACCGTCGAGTAGATCAGCAACAGGTCGGCGTCTGTCTCCTCGATACGCTGGCGGCAGGTGTCGAAGGCTTCGCGCAACCTGCCCCAGCCCTCGTTCTGCTCAGGTGCGAGCAGGGGGTGGGGGTGAGGAGGGACGTAGAATCCGAGTACGATTTCGGGCTCTTCGCTCATTCCATCACCTCAGAGCACAATCTCACGCGTGGCCTCATTGGGATCCCAGGCCGCGATTGCGTTGCCGGTTCCGATGACCGACTGGTAACCGTAGATTTCAGCAGGGTAGTCAGGGTAGCCCATAGCGGCCATCATCCAACTGAGTCCACCGCCCTCGGCCTCGGCCATGGTCTGCTCAATCATCTCAGGTAGAATTTCGACTACTTCCTTCGTCTTGCCCTCTCGGAGCATCTGTACTATTTTCATGTCCCAGACATACTGGCTGTGATTGTAGATGTGCTCGCGCGACATGTCCTCCGGAAGCGGAGCTTCAGTGACGAAGTGCCTGTGGGAGAGAGAGTGGCTGGCGACCAGCACGACCCTCTTGCCACTTGCCTCGATTGCTTTCATCACAGCCTCACCTAGTGCGGCTGCCTGTTCGTTCATCACCTCGTTCGAGTAGTAATGCGTCGAGCGGTTGCTGCTGATTGTCACAATTGGCTTCGACCACTCAGGGTTGAGCATGTGGCAGCTGACTATGGTGCCGTAGTCCACCCTGAAGTCCGGGTTTCGCATCATCTTGGTTATGATTCCAGCCTCGGCAGCAGCATCGTGCATGGCCTCGGCAAGTTCGACGTCGACCTGTATGTCGTGGTGGTATCTGAACAGGTTAGGGAATATCGGATCGACGCTGATGTTCTGGAAGCGTTCCAGCCCGAGGAAGTGAGTTCCGACATATGTCATCCAGTGCGGTGTCAGGACCACGATACAGTCGTAGTCGATGTCCTTCAGCTTGCGCGCCAGTCGGTGGTAGCCCCAACGCAGGGCCTCCCAGCCTCCCTCGGAGAACGGCTCGTTCTGCTCTGGGTTCTCCGCGTAGACCACGTGAGGAGGGTGCGGAGCGAGGCATCCGAGCACTATCTCTCCCTTCGCCATGTTTGCCTGAGGTCGAGAAAACTAAAGAAAACCTATCGGTGTCAATTAGCAGTCTTCATGGGGGTGCTCCAAGCCGCATTGGTGTGGAGTGGGAGGAGGCGCCGCTGTGGCCCGTCGCCGTGCCGAGCCTAGTTGGATTCTCCCTGGCTTGCTTACCGCACATAGTCGATGGGATTCCGAGGCTGTTCGACTGGGATCTTGCCACCCCGTTCGCGGTACTGGTTGTGATGAGTGCGCTGCTGTATTACGCTCCGGAGCCTGCTGGTGGCAGCAAGGAACTGATTGCGGGCGCAAACGCCGGGATGCTGCTGGCGTTCCTACCGCAACTAATCTTCTTCGTCTGGTTCGTCCCAGTCATCCTGTTCTGGATTTTCCAGTCGATGTATGTCTGGAGGCGTGGCTTCCCTGCCTTCCGGGTCGGCACCTGGATTGGTCTGGGTGCGGTTTCAGGCCTCTTCATCGGCGGCCTGTTCGCCCACTTCGTCCTCTGAGCCGATTGCCTGCGCCAGCACTAGGCCTGCAATCAGGAAGGCTGGAATCGACAGCAGCATGGCGCTCCAAATGAGTTCGTCGTCGACGTAGTGCATCGTTACTCTGACTTCTGAATACTCGCCATCAAACGCGGGTTTGACTAGGATTAGATGAGTGTCGAAGACGGAGGGGGTGGAGACCTCGGTTTGCCAGCTTATTCCAGGATTTATGACCATTTCCTGCAATTCGGCGGGGGGTAGCGAGCTGACAATCGACTCCCAATCCACGGTTCCTCTGTCGACGTGTTCGACGACTAGGCTGCGATGCAGGATAATCGCGTGTACGCTGTGTTCGCCTACGTTGCTGACTTCCACTCCTACGGCGTCCCACAGACTGTGCACCTCAATCGTGTCAATGTTGACGTCGTCGGGGCCTAGTCGCATGTTCGGAATATCCTCATCGTTTCCCGGTCCGTCGACTGCAACCATGGCTAGTGCAGCAGTGCATAGCAGTGCAAATACAGCTGCTGTAGTCAGTTGACGCTTCTCGGGTATCAGCGACTCCCAGCCGTTCTCGGGGCGGGTGCGGATGCGTGGCTGCCAATCGTGGACGAAGAGCGCACAGACGATGGCGAGGATGATGCCCGGGATGGCGTCAACTATCCAGTGTATGCCGAGGTACTGGATGCTGAACAGGTAGACGACGCAGTTCGCTATCACAAAGAGGTCGAACTCACGGTGCCTCCACTCGCGGATGTCAATGCCCTTGTCTCGGCAGTGCAGCCTGTTGAGTATCAGCAGACCCACAGGGAGGCCGAAGTGCAGGCTGGGTACCCCGTTGTCCATCGGGTCGTTGTTGGTGACGAACTCGAGGTACCAGCTGTCGTGGTACAGCAGCGCATCCATTCCGGGGATGTAAGAGGAGGTGACCTCGACGTTGAAGAACAGGTACAGGGGCACTGCAAGCAAGTAGATGACTAGGTAGTTCAGAGCCGCCTTGTCAGCCATCACGTGGTCTCGCACGAGAATGAAGTACATCGGCGAGAACCAGATGATGAACAGGTAAACGAACAGGTAGTGGAAGGACAGGACGTCGGTGAGAAGGTCGTGGCGGAATGCCTCCTGCGCCCACAGAGTGAACTCGCCCTCGAGCTCGTGCACCCAGTGCGTGTACCCCCCGACCCTAGGCTTCATCGGCTCATTGTGCTGGTCGATCAGGAACTTGTACACGTACATCACCACGTAAAGGGAGATGTGCCAATGGTACCCCTTGGCCCTAATCTCGGCTGGCAGCTCGGATAGTCTCAGTCGCTTTTCCGGCTCATCACGGGTCAGCAGGTCCCTCAGCGGGATGGTGCTGAGCAGGATGACCAGCATCATCGTGCCGTACGGTCCGATTGGCCACCACATGAGCCAGCGCGCGATGTGCGGTCCTGATGAACGTTGCACAGGAGGCTAGGGGGAATCACTCCTCGGATTCGTCTGAAGACAGCAGCGAGACCTCTCGGATACCGGTCTCGAGAACGCCGATGAGGCCCAGTACCATTGCCCACTCGAAGAGCGCGGCCATAGACATGCTGGAGATGTGCAGGTCGGTACAGGTCTCGACCGTATCGACGTAGGCCTCGAAGTCCTCCAAGTTGAGTGCAGCGGCATCGCTGAACCCGGTGAATCGCAACACGCTCAGACCCATCAGAACGCAGCTCATTACCGTGAGGGTCGTCCTGTCACGACGGGCCCTCAGAACCCCTTGAAATCGGTCGTCCAGCGAAGCCATCTCGCTGGCCAGCATCGTAGATAGGACCGCCCAGAGGATTGAGCCACCGAAGATTACCCTGGCCTGCAGGAGGTGGAGCGCGAGATCCTCGTCCCACGGCGTGTAGGCGAGCCATACGATGAACAGGCCCGCGATTGCCCCGAAAATCGCCGACCAGGTGTTCAAGACCCTCGCCCTCGACCCAATCGGCTTGGATTCAATCCATTCCGACCTGAGGCGGAACATCTGCCATGCCAGCGTGGTGAGCAGCAGACCGGACAGAGTGAAGCCGATGGTGAAGGGGACTCCCGAGGAGGGATGGGTATCGGTATCGGAGATGAACGGCATGAAGTGGTCACAGCCCTCCCACACCCATATCGTGTAACAGACTAGGAGCGTTGCGACCTGCGCCAGAACGGCGGCGCGGATGCTCTTGCTGACCGTATCCGGCCTGAGCAGCCAATCCATGCCGATGCGACGAGGTCGCCGGCTTCAATGGACTCCCTAACGATGAAGTTGGATGGCCCTCATGACGAGTCATGGACGGACACGAGACATGGCTCTCCGAGTGCGCCAAGATGGGCTATGAGCCGGAGGCTCGACTCTATGCGGAGGGAACTCGGACATCTCAGGACGCAGCCAATCAACTCGGCTGCGACGTGGCGCACATCGCCAAGTCGATCGTCTTCGCGGGCCGGGACGGAGCGGTTGTGGTGATCACCTCGGGTGCCAACCGCGTCGAGCGTAAGCGTAAGCTGAAACGACTGCTCGGCTACAAGCCCAGCATGACCGATGCCGAGTACATCCTCGAGAACACCGGGTACGCCCCCGGGGGAGTTCCGCCCTTCGGCCATCTCAGGCCGTGCGTCGTGCTGATGGACGAGGACCTCATGCAGTACGACTTGGTGTGGGGAGCAGGTGGGACCGCCCAGACCGTGTTCCCAATCACTCCCGAGGACCTGTCTCCCTATCGGGCGCCACAGTAGCAGACGTGAAGCAGTGATAAGATGGTCGTGGAGCATCTAATCCGCGCTGCTGCGAGCCTGCGTGACGATGTCGGCCCGATTGGCAGCAGGCTCGTCTCCGAGGGCAGCGTCGATGTCTGCTACAACCCGCTAGAGTACGCCTGGGACGTGCACGAGGCCTACCTCGCGCGCATGGGAGGGGGAGGTGCGCGGACGGTCGTACTTGGGATGAATCCCGGCCCTCACGGCATGGGGCAGATGGGAATCCCGTTCGCTGCGACCTCGGTGGTCCGCGAACTGCTAGGCATCACCGACATCCCGGTGAACGAGCCCGAGGCCGCCGACCCGAGGCGCCCCGTGGTCGGCCTCGACTATCCTCGTGAGGAGGTCTCTGGGACCCGTCTGTGGGGACTGTTGGCGGAGCACTACGGCAATGCCGACACCATCGCCAGCAGCGTGTTCCTAGTCAACCACTGCCCTCTCATGCTGTTCTCGGGCCCGAGGGCTGCGAACATCACCCCCGACAAGGTTGGCGGATCTACTGCGCGAGCCCTGTTAGAGCGTTGCGACCAGCACCTGCACGAGGTCGTGTCAGTCCTCGACGCCGAGCGGGTGATTGGTGTAGGTAAGTTCGCTGAGTCGCGCGCCAGAGCTGCCCTCGGAGGGGGATCGGTCGAGGTCGTAGGCTGCTGGCACCCATCTCCAGCCTCGCCGTTGGCCAACCGCAACGGCGGCGCCGACTGGCGGGCCAACGTTAGAGCAGTGCTACCCTAAGTGTCCGTAAAATAGCCCCTCTGGGGCTAGTAAAAAGTTAAGCCGGCAGACGTTCTGTGGTAATCCATGTCAGCGATGACCACGCCCGAGTACCTGATATCAAACGCCGAGAAATACGCCAACGAGAGCGCCATATCCTGGAAGGACGCGAATGGAAACTGGGTCAGTATGACCTGGTCGGAGTTCTGCGCCACAACAATGGGGGTCGCCAGATCCCTGATGGCGATGGGATTCCAAGCTGGTGACAATCTGAGTATCTATTCGTACAACCGAATGGAGTGGTACGCCGCGTACGCCGCTGCCAATATGTGCAACGGTGCCGCCGTCGGCGTCTACCACACCTGCTCACCCGAGGAGGTAGAGTGGGTCGTAGGCAACTCCGACTCCAAGGTGGTGTTCGTCGGGACCAACCCGATGGACGGGGGCGACCCGAGTAAGATGTGTACTCACAGGCTGCAAGCCACGATGGGGTCGCTCGACAAGGTTGAGACAGTGGTCTCGATGGCCGGGATGGATGCTATCGACCACTCGAGCGCCGTGACCTGGACCGACTTCATGTCTAGGGGTGCCGATATCCCCGAGTCGGCTGTGATGGACCGCATCGCGAGCATCAAGCCATCCGACACCGCCGCGCTGATCTACACCTCAGGCACCACCGGTAACCCGAAGGGCGTGGTCCTGACCCACGACAACTTCGACTACGAGTTGGAGTGCGTACACAAGATTACCACTTACGACCAGGGCGACGGGTACGTCTCGTGGCTGCCATGCGCCCACGTGTTCGGCCAAGTCGCTGATAACCACCTGTGGATTAGAGATGCAATCCACATGCGCGTAGTCGACAATCCTCTACACTCGATTGACTACTGCAAGGAGGTTCAGCCTCACCTGTTCATTGGAGTTCCTAGAATCTACGAGAAGGTGTACAGCAACCTTGTAGCCGGCCTCCCTCCCGCATTTTTGCTAAGTCTCCCGGGCATTGGTGGTATCATCAAGAACAAGGCGAAGGCGAAGATTGGAATGTCCAATGTCAAGTACGCCATCACAGGTGCCGCTCCCATAAACCAAGATATTCTGCACCTGTTCCACAAGCTTGGCGTGCCCCTCTACGAGGGCTACGGTATGACTGAGACCACTGCTGGTGCGACTCTAAACTATGACAACAACAACAGGATTGGTAGTGTAGGCAAGCCCTTCGAGGGAAGCGGTCTCAGAATCGACAAGCCTAACGAGAACGGGGATGGCGAGATTCAGTTCAACGGACGCCACATCATGGCTGGCTACTACCGCGACCCGGAGGCCACCGCCGAGACGATGACCGAGGACGGTTGGCTCAAGTCCGGCGACCTCGGTAGGATTGATTCGGACGGTTACGTCTACGTTACCGGGCGGCTCAAGGAGATCTACGTCTCCTCGGCTGGAAGAACATCGCACCCCTAGTGATAGAGGAGACGATGAAGAGCATCCCGATGGTCTCGCAGTGCATGCTGATTGGAGACAACCGGAAGTACTGCAGCGCTCTTCTCACCCTTGACGTCGGAGCGATCCTGCGTGACGTCCACGGCCTCGAGGGGGCCCACCGAGGTCCCCAAGGACCCGGGCGAGCAGTTGGCCAAGTTGGCTAAATTGGGCCAGACCTGCCCGGAGTACACCGCAGTGGGGAGTGCTGCGCATAACGAGCTCGGTGCTGCAGTGGCGAGGTTGAACCAGAAGTTCAGCAACCCCGAGCAGGTCAAGAAGTTCACAGTGTTGCCCCGTGACCTCAGCGTTGACCACGGCGAGTTGACGCCGACGCTGAAGTTTCCGCAGGAAGCAAATCCGCGAGAACTGGGCCGCCGATATCGAAGCGATGTACGCTGACGCATAGACGGTGGTTCGATGACCCCCGAGGCCTGGGTGGCTCTTGCCACCGTGTTTGTGCTAGGTGCGATGAGCCCCGGCCCGAGCCTCGCGGTGGTCCTGCGCAACACCATGGTGGGAGGTCGGCGCCAAGGGTGATGACCGGTATCGGGCACGGTATCGGATTCGGAATCTACGCATTCCTGGCCGCTGCAGGAATTGCCCCCCGCGCTGACACTCCACGAATCCACCGAGTTGATACTGAAGTGGGGCGGGATTGGTCTGTTACTTTGGCTCGGATACAACTTCCTGAAGTCTTCCAGGGGGGACCGTACGAGTCCTCGGATACTGGCAGCCACGGTCCTTCGGACCGTGCTGGGTTCGCTCAGGGCTTCGCGATAGCATTCTCAACCCCAAAATCCTAGCTTGGATGTTGGCATTGTACACACCCTTCATCGAGGCCAAAATCAGCACCGAGACCTTGTTCGGGATGGGGCTTCTGGGCATGGCCATAGACGGAACCTGGTACGTCACGGTGGCAACGATTCTGACCCGTGGTGACGGGGTCTCGAAACTGCGTGCCCAGGCGCGCAGGATAGATGCGGCGATGGGGGTCCTGATGTTCGTTTTCGCCGGTTTGCTGTACAGCGGCTACCTGTGATTAGATGATCACGAAGGGAGGTGGAACAGCATCTCCATGACTATGGAGAGTGCGTTGGCCTCCCTGTGTGCGTCATTCCCGTTCTCCGGCGGGGATATCTTCTGCAACTCTCCGGCGTCGAACCAGAACGAACTGCACGAGGGCACCCGTCTATCTCGATTGGTTCCATATCGGTGCCATCGATCCTAGAGAACACGATTTCTCGAATCCGCATGTGCGAATCGCACAGCGGGCAGTCGAGATCGGTCTCTGAGCCATCATGCTCGAATGCCAAGTGCATCTGGTTCAGTTTGTCCTGCGAGATTGTCGACATGGCAGCGCCCGCGTTGAGCAGCATGCCAGAGCATTCGTTGCAATGGTGGATTCCGTGGCGTGAAATGTGGACCCGTCCGAGTCCTCAGGAGGGACCAGTGCGGAGCCGTCTCTGGGGCAGGATTGACTCATCGCATCTTCGTAGGAGTTTGGGGTCTTGAACCCTGACCCGGACGAGGCAGAGGGAGAAATTCTTGGTTCCTTCAAATAACCCGCGATTCCATTGCCTTCGGCATGTCAGGCTATTGCGACTTCTGCGGGGCCACAATCAGCGGCCAGACGAGTAAGTGCTCGGGGTGCTCGGCGCTGATTAGGCCATTCTTCGGCATGCTCGACAGTCAACTTCCAACAGACGAAGGTAGAGCACGTATGAACTCTGCACTGGGCCCTCACAGGGGGCTGAGCCAGGAGCAGAGAATCGCGGGTCTAGTCAATGTGATGAACTTCTCGAGGACTCTCCCGAGGCCGTTCAAGACTCGTCCAGGGCCGGCTCCGAGTTGGAGTGTTGAGTCGTGTGAGCTGTGGGCGGACCTGCTACGTGCGATGAATGCTCAAGGCAAACCCTACTCCTGCCTGATGCCCCTACCTGGAGAGAGTTTTCTAATGATCGAAGACGATGGGGCCCATACCATCGATGGAGTGGGGTTACCTCGTCAACTGCCACTGCACGACATCGCTGTCTGGCTGTCGAACCCCAACCGCAGAGCGGCTGTGTCGGAATGGGACTCGTTCCTCATCGCCGTGTCATGGTGACTCGCTGGTTGACACCGATGGAGGAGGAGCAATGGGGGCCTTGGATGGGCAGAGAGGGTTGGGCTGGCTTCGATTCCCCCAATCTGCTGATGTCCCAGGCCATTCGTGGCTCCTCGCCCCCTCCCTACTTCGAATGGACTGGCCCCCAGTGCGACGAGAGTCCTGATGAGGTCACCTCAATCGGGTTCATCGCTCGAGAGAACAGGGACAAGATGCGAGAGATTGGAGGACATCCCTCGGAGGCTTGGCTGGAGGTGATGGAGGATGACGAGAGGATTGGCGAGTTGTTCAACTCGATGGTTGCTCCGAGATTGGTGGTCGTCGATTACAAGCTGCACCTGCTGGTGCTTCGTGATGGCAGGCCCCATCCCATTCCCGTCACCATCGACCCGAAGGTCTGGCGGGTCCTCGTCTCTTGGGCGTTGGAGCCGCCCGGCTCGCCCGGTGCCGAGAGACTGAGCTACGTCTTCTGGTGCTGGAGCAGCGAGAGCGGGTACTGGCAGCCCTCCGCTCGTCAACTGCTCTCGACCAAGATGCTGAGAAGCGCCATAGAGAGCTTCGGCGAGGACTCCAGTCTAGAGCCCGTCCGCTACACTAGAAACTCGAGCGGCATACCGATCCGAGGCAGGTCGGGACTGGGCTACCTAGTGATTCCCAGTTGGTCAAAGGACAAGTTCGTGGTCGAGGTCGTGCCAAACTGGGAAGCCTTGGAGACCGCCAGAGCCCATGGGATACAGATATGCATCGATGTCAGCGGCCCGAACGAGGTCCCGTCCGGCGATATAGCCGCATCATACCTGCTTCACCTCAGGGACGACCTAGGCTCGCGCAAGATGATACACACTATCGGTGCTATACTCCATGCCGTCGAATCGACCCCTCAGAGCAAGGACGACGATTCGGTGTTCGAGTGGTGGGAGAGGGTCAGCGAAAATTTTGCCGAAATCGGTCTGGACGAGCCGGAGGGCTGGTACGACGAGGACCTCGAGGAGGAAGATATCGAGGAGATTATCGAAGATGAACCCGAACCGTTTGACTTCGAACTACCACCACCAGGTGATTTGCAAGCCCTAAGAGAGGCGTTCGAGCGACTCAGCAGGGATGTGCAGCGACTTCAGGAGGAATAGAAGTGATGAACTACCGCGAGTCAGAATGTCGGGGCTGTGGAGTATTCTGCACTAAGAGTTGGTGTGACCTCTGCCGAATCGTCGTCCCCCACATAACCGGTCAGGACTCCAGCATGATTGAGAGCCGGCAGACCGTCGAGAAGGTCAGACGGGAACTGGGTCATCCCGATAGCAGACCGAATAGAATCTGGAGCGCCATACGTCGCATGGACTCGCCGGAGGCGGACTGGGCGACCAGAGTTCGTCCCTACGATGCCATAGACAGGATTTCCGGATCGCCCCCGCCCTGGGAAATCGAGGACGAGGACATCGAGCTGATGGCCTCGAGGTCGATCGCCGAGGCTGACACGGACAGGCTGAGGAGGCTGCAGAGAGGTGGCATTCTGCCCGATGGCAGCCACCTGTCCTGGGCCGATGGCAGGTTCACTCTGGACGGTATTACGGTCGAGGTTCCGTACCGCGGGCTCGGCAAGCTGTTGAAGCGCAAGCGCGGGCTCGAGGATGTCGATTGGAAGAAGCTGTTAATCTCGGTCAGTCTGGCCAACAAGAGGTTTCGCGGCCCGGACCGCCGCAACCGCGGGGCCGGCAGGGAGACCACCATACATCCCGTGGCCCTGATACGCCCGAACCTCGGTCCGCTGGCGTATCCGCGGATGTACGGCTACTTCGGCAGGAGAAGGCAACCGGACCTGCCGAATTACAACCAACTATGGTTCGAGGGGGCCTCTTGGATGGATGCCTGGGGCGATAATCGCCAGGTCTTCAACGGGGACCTTGACGACATGGTGGTGCCCACGGCCCTATTCATCAAGAAAGGCAGGTTACAGCTTCGCGTCAGGAGGCCGGGCGGCTGGAGGCGGCTGGAGGTCGAGAGTCATCCGGAGGTATGGGCGAAGGTCGTGACATGGGCCCTGGGACCTCCGAACAGCGAGCACCAACGGAGGCTCCGATGCATTCAGCAGAGCCTGTTCACGGACACCGAGATCGAGATGATATCGGGACCGGACAGAAACGGCATCCAGATGCTCAGGGGGATAGTCACAGACAACCCCAACATCGACTTGGAGACCTCGCCGGGTGGCTTCCGAGTCAGGGGCAGCTCCGGTGCCATGTACCGAGTCACGCCCGGCGTCGGCGGCCATAACACCAGATTCGTGGTCAGGGGCATCGGCCACTCGCAGGCGGCCAACCCTGAGGGTGGCGTACCGCCCTGGCACCGAGACAGGCCACCGATATGCGTCGTCGAGACCCCGCAGCTTCGCAGGCTGGTCATAGGCGACGCGTTGAGCACGGTGATTCTGTCCCTGCTCGATGACCTGAATTCCCAGCAGCGCATCGACACGCTACGCAACTACATCCGCGAAGTCAGACCGAGGCAGGCTGTCGACCCGCAGGTTGCGGAGTTCCGTCAGGCCGAGAACCTGAGGTTTCGCCTTAGGAACAACCTAGCCGAGAACAGGACTCGGAGATACACGGTGCTGTTCCCACGGTTCTGGGGCGTTCTGCTAAGGCTCCCCCTAGGAGAGCGTCTCGCATTCACCGCAATCAGACAGGGTCGGCCCAACCTGACGTTCGACGGCTGTGGAACCGAGTTCGCCACTCGTGACATGCTCGAGCGCAGGTTGGTCTACGGCATGCTCGAGGCGGCAGGGTGGCAGCGGGACCCCCATGAAGAGCGGGTTCGCGGGTACCAGCGGATCTACATCAGGACTGGGACGGGGCCTCAGAACCTAGCCAACCTAGTCGAGGGGTTCGCGGAGATAATCGAGCCGATACTGACCGTCAATGAGCGCGTCAGGCTGGTGGCCAACCCGGCTTGGTCATTCTTCGAGAGGAACAATCCCGGTATCGGGGCGCTGCTGCCTGGAACCAACGAGAGGCTGGACTAGGCCTCTTCTTCGACATCGTCTCCTCTGACCTGCGAGCCACGCCTCTCCATGAAGGTCTCGAGGTTGTCTACTGGATACCTCGAGTGCAGCTCGGAAACGCTACTATCCGGCATGCCTAGGGAATCCATGGCCGCCATAATGGCTCGGCCCGCTACTACACTGGCTGGACGGTTGGTTAGCTGTCCGGGATCGTTGGGGTGGACCCAGTTGTCTCCTTCTAAAACCGGTTCTCCAAACGATCTTGCAATCTCGATTGCCTGCTCGAAGACCGCGGTTGCAACCGCTCTGCCCTCCTGTTCAATCAGGTAATCGCGATAGGTGGTTAGCTGGTGCATTATTGCAATGCGTCGGGCGATCGCAGGAGGTATGGCGGCGTTGGTAAGACAATCGACTTCGCCCTTGACCAGCTTCTTCAGAATCCGCTTATACTTCTTCACATCGTACTTGTCAAGACACCACTGTCGCTTGACCACCACCACTGGGGTCTCGTAGCCGGCGTCCTGCAGAATTTCAATCGAAGCGGCTGCGAAGAGTCGTTGGCGGTATGACTTGGCATCTCCCTTGGACAACTGGCGTGTCCCCCTCAACGAACGGCGCATCATCCCAAGCTTCTCCTTGGAGTTCGCTGTGTCTATGATGTCGGCTGCGGCCCTGTACAGTTCTACACCTATCGGGGAATTCGTCAGCTGCTGCTTGATGCCGTCCACGAACTTAGGCTTCACACGCGTCTCTCGACGATTAAGCCTGTCCAGCCTGCGTAGGCCCCTGTCCCTGGTGGGGCCCATGGTGGACCCTAACTCGACGGGTTCACCGAGTACAGGATTCGGGTTGGTGGGAACGAAGCCCGGATCGTAATCAGAGTGGGCTAGTTGAACTCCACAAACGCAGTAAATGTAGCCATCATATGATTCGGTCTCATTAGAGCCGCAATCGGGGGAATTTCGTTAATCTCGTCATTGTTTCTATTTGTTCTGAAAAACCCTTTTTTTACCTTTTTACATTGCAACAAACGGTATTCCGGAACCCCATTTCCCGGCCGTTCGCCACCGGGAGTTTGGGCCGCGCGCAGACGCCCTATAACCGTGAGGGAGAGAGGTAGCCAACCGAGGTGGTTTGCGCCGGTTTCTCCGACGTCGTGGAGTTTCTGATGGGGCGCCATAAATCCTACGGGTTTGGGAATGCATCATGTCTGGGAGGCGCCACTCGTGGAGCCTCAAGATGCCATCGAGAATCTCCTCGCTGCTGATGGTACCTGAATCCTCCATGGGCCCTCAGCACCAGTTCGGCAATCTCCTCGTCGGCGTCGTCGCCGAGAACGGCCTCGACAAACTCCGGGATGCCGGCACCTTCGTTGTTCTGCTTGGACTCACGAACCCGGCTGTCTAGCCTGGCCTTGGCCTCGGACCTGTCGACCTCGCTCATTCCTCGTCCTCCTCGGGTCGGCCATTGCGTGACAGGGTTTTGCGGGTCGTCGGAGTAGAGAAAGGTCGGCTCCGATGTCCACGATGAGAGTGGGCCTTCCGGCTCCAGCGAGGAGATGGGGGACTTGGTGTGGCAGGTCATCTTGTAGTGGTCATGCCCTAGGAAAGGCGGCCTTCTCTAGCAAGCCGGTGTAACAGGCAATGGTATCCCTGTCCGTGGGGGTCCAGTATGCATCACGGGGGTGGCTGTGAATCCAGAGCTTAAAAGGCACCTTGGCATCCTCTGGAGGAGCCATCTTGACCTCGCCCGAGGTCCCGATGTCGATGTAGATCTTGTCCCCGGCGTCGATGAGCACGCTGACCTCCCTGAGAAGTCGGTCGCCTATGTGCCAGATTTCCTGCCATCGTCGCCCCTCGGCCAGCCCGGCATGTGCTCTCTGACGGCTCTGAGTCATAGTCCCGGTGTCAATGCATGGGCCAAAAGGGTTTGGGAAAGGGGGGATTCGGCTTGACGCAGCCCGGGTCCAGTTCTCTCGGCCTGGGGAAGCCTTTTAGGGTGCCGAAGGTGATGTTGGCCGTCTGGGATAGGGAGCAGGCAGGGCTGCCCGTCACCATCGAGGCTCTGAGAACCCACTGCGCCCGTGGCGGCGGCAAATAGGAACCGAACTCATGTTGCCCGATGATATGGCTCCTCTGCTGGAAAGAGCGGGCGGCTGGTCGGGTCATCCTGTACGAATCGGTCGCCCGAGATCGAAGGCGATGTAGCCATCCCCAGGCATTTAGGTCGAGGAAGGGGTGCCGTTTGAGTGGGCACTCGCGGCCTGCCGAATCACTGCTCCCACAATAGGTCGGCGGGCGTATGTCGGATGCATCGCACGCCCCGGGGGGCAGGCCACCAGTCAGTCGGTCGCCGGTGAACTGGCAAGGCTTCGCTCGAGGGCGGTGACCTTGTGCATGCCGACATCGTGTAGTGAATCCTGGGGGGCCCAGATTCCTGTGACTGTCTGATCATATACTCTGACGGTATTCTCTGTGGACTCAGCAATTCCCCCGGTGGAGGCGGAACCAGGACTGAAACAAGGGCCCCAATGCCACCGCACCTATGAGGGAATCTCGTAGGGTCGTAGGTGTCTGTCGATTGTATTGCGTTAAACCCCTATTGCTACTGTTTGTTTGCATAAGACCACTAAGGGTGGTTTCGCCAAATTTAGGCTCTTTAGTATGTGTTGGCCCCCCCCGCCGCCGAGGCAGCTGGGAGGGTTTCGTTGTCCGGGCCCATCCTGTGGGCGGGTTTGGTGGTACCTCAGAGAACCGCCACCCAAACCGGACGATTCGACGGAAGTCCCCCGTCGCTCAGCCAATGTGCGGGGGTTCATCAACCGCCTTTGGGGGAAACCCAAAGGGCCCTCGCTCCTCACGAGGCCATTGTCTGGTCTCGGTAGCTCGAGGTCGTGCCCCCCGTTGGAGCACCCCTACTGTGTCGTTACAGTTCTTATTCTTCCCTGGGGTTCCCGCGTTCATGGGTGCCCTATTTTTGCCCGGGCGCGGGCATTGAGAGTAGAGTGGGTCTCAGGTGATATAAAGCGCGGAAATTCGTCTTCCCGGGGGGAGCCCCGTGTTTGGCCATCAATTCCCGTCAGCCTAGGCTGTGGCTGGTAGGCTCCGACCGATATGGCGTCTGCGGACGTCGTCGATAATACCAAATGCACAAAGGGCCCCTGCTTGTGAACAGTTACCCAGTGAATCATTCCAGTGAGGGGCATTTGCATGAAACAAGTGAGATTCACCGAGGATTCCAGAGAATGTTGTGGGAAAATCCTGAACGAGGCTGCGGTCAAAGATCTGCTTCACTGCGGTATGAAGTCGATTCACGGCACTGATGAGAGGCCTCTCTACTTCATCTGCCCAGAATGCTACCTCAGACTGGCGTACCCTGAGGATTTGCAGGCCAAGAGAGTTTGAAAACCGCCGTTTTCGACATGCGGCGCATTCTTGTGGACCCGTAGGGTCCGAATTAGCATGGTTAGTGGTGCTGAGGAGGGGGTTTCGAGCGACGTCGCCCGTGCCTCCGACGGTCGCATGCCCCTGCGCGTGGTCACGGCCGCGGCCATCTTCGATGGCCATGACGTGGCCATCGGTATATTCCGCAGGATCCTGCAAAGCCAAGGCTGCGAGGTTATTCACCTAGGGCACGACCGAGGGGCCGATGAGGTGGCCCGCGCCGCCATCCAGGAGGATGCCCATGCGGTGGCAATCACCTCCTACCAGGGCGGTGCGGTGGAGATGTTCACCCACACCAAGGAGATTCTCGACAAGGCGGGCTTCGGACATGTCTTCCTGTTCGGTGGCGGAGGCGGGACCATCCTGCCGAATGAGATAGAGCATCTGGACAAGAACGAGATAGCCCGCATCTACTCGCCCGACGACGGACGCGAGATGGGGCTGGTTGGCATGGTGCAGGACGCCATGGATTCGGCTCTCAATGTAGACTTGCTCGAAGAGTCTAGGTTTGACGGTCTCTCCGGGCCCGTGACGGCAGACGACCACGGGGCGGTGTCGAGGTTACTCACTCTCGCCGAGAACGGTGGCGAGGGGGCTTTCTCGGCTGCTCTGGAAGCAGTACGCTCATGCGCCGAGGAGGATTCCTGCCCTGTCGTAGGCCTGACTGGGACTGGCGGGGCTGGCAAGTCCAGCCTGACCGACGAAATCATGCTCAGGATTCAGCGCGACAACCCAGGCAGGAAGATCGCCCTACTGGCCACCGATCCCACTCGCAAGCGCACCGGGGGTGCACTTCTAGGGGATCGCATCAGGATGAATTCGCTCTCCGACGAGAACCTGTTCATGCGCTCGTTCGCGAGCAGGGAGAGCGGTCGTGAGATAGCTGACTGTGTCGGCAGGGCCATCGAGGCCTGTCAGGCCGTGGGCTTTGACATGGTGTTCGTGGAGACCAGCGGCATCGGCCAAGGTGACGACGCCATTACCGAGGTAGCAGATGTGTCGATGTACGTCACGACGCGTGAGTATGGGGCTCCCAGTCAACTTGAGAAGCTCGAGATGCTGGATGCCGCGGACATCATCGTGCTCAACAAGTTCGACCGTAGGGGCTCTGAGGAGGCGCTGTCAGAGATTCGCAAGCAGTTCAAGCGCAATCGCGAGATGTGGGATGCAGACAACTCCTCCCTTCCAGTGATTCCCACGATAGCGAGTCAGTTCGCAGACGCCGGGGTGGACATGCTCTGGGAGAGGCTCGCAGAAGTACTCCATGACAGGCACGGCGCAGATTTCTCAGCGGCCCGGGCCAGAGTGGGCGAGGACGGTCTGCCGCACCGCTCGAACCCGATCCCTTCCGAGAGGCAGGGCTACCTCGCAGAGGTCTCGGCCGCGGTGCGCAGCTACCACGATAGGACAGAGGAGGCCGTGGGTCGTGTGAGGTTGGTGCAGCAGCTCGAGGCCTCAGCCGCGCAAATGCGTTCCAAAGGGAAGGATGCAGTGGCCGACGACTTGGCCGAGGAGGCTGCCAGCGTCAGGTCTACAGTGGCTGAGGAGGTATGGAATGCTCTCGACGAGTTTGAAGCCAGAGCCACGGCGTACCGCTCTGGCGAGGCCAGCTACACAGTGCGAGGCAAGGAAATACCAGTGGATACCACCAAGACCACTCTCTCGGGGTTGGACCTCCCGCGAGTCGCCCTGCCAGACACCGAGGACTGGGGAGAGCGGCTTGACTGGGTTCGCAAGGAGAACGCCCCCGGCTCGTTCCCCTACACCGGAGGTGTGTTCCCGTTCAGACGCGAGGACGAGTTGCCCGTGAGGATGTTCGCAGGGGAAGGCAGCGCCGAGCGCACTAACAAGCGCTACCACTTCCTTTCCAAGGGCCAGCCATTCAACCGGCTCTCCGTGGCCTTCGATTCACCCAGCCTGTACGGACACGACCCCGTGGAGAGGCTGGACATCTTCGGTAAGGTCTGCGAATCAGGGGTCTCCATCAGCACCGTGGACGAGATGGAAAGGCTGTTCGAGGGTTTCGACCTGTGTGCTCCCAACACCTCCGTATCGAAGACTATCAACGGCAACTACTGGTGGCACCTGGCCGCCTTCTTCACAGTCGCTATCCGCCAGCAGGTGGCCAAGTTCGTGGAGGAGAACGGCAGGGATCCGACCGATGAGGAGAGAGGCGATATCAGGACAAGTACGCTAAGCACCGTGCGAGGCACGGTCCAAGCGGACCAACTCAAGGAGGCGATGGGCCAGAACACACTGGTCTTCAACCTCGACACCGCTCTGCGGATGATGGGGGATGTCGCGGAGTTCTACGTCGAGAACGAAGTGCGCAACCACTACTTCGTCTCAATCTCGGGATACCACATCGACGAGGCTGGGGCCAATCCGATAAGCCAGGCCGCGCTTACCCTCTCGAACGGGCTGACCTACGTCGAGTTGTTCAACGCGCGCGGGCTGGATGCTGACAAGTTCGTGCGCAACTTCAGCTGGTTCTTCTCCAATGGAATGGATCCCGAGTACGCTGTGATAGGGCGGGTCAGCCGCAGGATATGGGCAATCGCAATGCGTGACCTCTACGGAGTCGGCAAGCGCGGCCAGAAGCTCAAGTACCACATCCAGGGGAGTGGTCGCTCGCTGCACTCTCAGGAGTTCACATGGAACGACTACCGAACCACCCTACAGGCCCTGTATGCATTGGCGGACAACGCCAACAGCCTGCACACCAACAGCCGCGATGAGGCCTTCGGCACGCCAACCGAGGACACCGTGCGAGACGCCGTGGCCATCCAGCTGATTCTGTCCAAGGAGTACGGCTGGCTGCAGAACGAGAACCCGCTGCAGGGATCGTACATCGCAGAGTGGCTGACCGACAACGTCGAGGAGCAGGTCCTGAGGATTTTCGAGGAGATGCATGCCCGTGGTGGCGTGCTGGGCTCGCTGGAGGTCAACTACCAGCGTAACCGCATCCAGGACGAATCAATGGTGTATGAGCACCGCAAACACTCCGGTGAGTTACCGATAGTGGGAGTCAACACCTACGTTGACGAGGGGTCGGCAGTGATGTCCGCCGACGATTTCGACGTCGATGTCACACGCTCGGATGAATCCGAGCGGCGGATGGTGATTGATAGGAACAAGGAGTTCAAGCAGGCTCATGCTGCCGAGGCCGAGGCTGGGCTGGCTAGACTCAAGCAGGTCGCCCGCGAGGGCGGCAACCTGTTCGAGGTGATGATGGACATCGTCGAGCACTGCACCGTGGGGCAGGTGACTCAGGCGTTGTTCGAGACGGGTGGAAAGTTCCGGCGCAACATGTGAGCCTTGAGTAATTCTGGACTATATCGAGGAGCTGGCAGAGGAGTACGCGCAGTACTCGCAGTACTCCCCTGCCGCTGGCGGTTCGTACAGTTCTAGACAGGCCTTGGCGCCAATGGCCAGGTTCTCGACCCAATCGAAGTCGATACGCTCGCCCTCGATGACTACGCTGTCGTCAGCGGTGTCGATCTCGATGACTGTGACCGGCCTGAGGGGAATGCCGCGAGGGCTGTCCTCGGGCCCACCGCTGAGCAGTGTGTCGGCAGAGTTGTTGCCGTTCTCGTAGACGAAGAAGCCGCGCGTGGACACCGGGTGGCCTAGCTCCTTGAGCAGCCACTGGTAGATCGCCATCTGCCTGACGTAGGCACCCTTGTAGATGTCCACTAGGAACAGCTCTGGCGTGATCTCGTTATTGGTCGCAGTCGACTTGTAGTCGACCACGTGCCACTCCTCGCCGTCGCCGTCCTCGGCCTTCCAGATGTCGTCTACAGCGCCAAAGAGACTCAGTCCGTGCTTGGTGATCCTAACGCCCTTGAAGTTCTCACGCCATTCGTCCATCATCGCGTGGTCGAGTGGTACCATGTGGCCCAGGCCGTGCTGGGCCATGTAGGGATGAGGTGTGCCTGCGGCTCGATGAACGTCGAACTCGCGCTTGAGAATGGCGTCGACTTGGGAGTTGAGCGTGAAAGCGGGGATTCCAGGTCGACCGACCCCCGCTACCCTGTCGATCCAAAAGCAGCGCGGGCAACTGTGGAACATCTCCAACTTAGATCGACTTATCGGAAATGGATCGGGTGCCTTTGCTGATCCGAATATCGAGCTCTCGCGTGTACGGCGCTTCCACTTCTTGCGCTTCGCGGTTGCCATGGCATCCTGTTCATTCGAGGCGTTATCAACCCATCTAACGCAAGGAGCGTTTATGGCCCTCCGCTGGCGCGGTGCCATCTCCGGAGTTGTGTCAAGTGACGTGAGAGCATCGATCACCAGCGTTGACTGCCGGTGAGAGGTGACTATAATCAGGGAAAATGACGACGGAGACAAGTTCGGGGTGTTTGCTCAGTTCATGAGTAGGTTGCTGGATGTAGCGGAGCTGTTCTACCAACTGCTGAGCGAGGACTTGAGGCATAAGCAGCAGTGTTCCGAGGAGACTCGGATGCACAGCGAGCAGACGCTCTACATGGAACACGACTTCGGCTGGGAGTTTCAAGAAGAGGAACGTTAGTTCAACGCTGGCAGTTGGGACAGTAGAAGGTCGAACGCCCTGACTGGACGATGCGCTGAATGGACGCATCACAGCCCTCAGACAGACAGGGTTCAGATTCGCGACCGTACACGAATGTGCTATTTTGGAAGTATCCCAAGTCGCCTTCGACGTTGACGAAGTCGCTGATGCTCGAGCCTCCTGCGTCAATCGCCTCTACGATTACGTCGTGGGTTGCGGCAGTGACACGCTCGACTCGCTTGGTCACCCCTGATTTTTTCCCCCTACTGAGGATGCTCTCCTCCTTTGGGGAAATCCCAGATCTGAACAGTATCTCGCAGACGTAGATGTTGCCGAGACCAGCGACGGTGCTCTGGTCGAGTAGGGCTGCCTTCATCGGTGTCCTGCGACCCCTGAGTGCCACGGCCATGTCCGTGGGGGTCAAGTGGTCGGGCGTGGGCTCGGGCCCGAGTTTTGGGGAGGAACTTGTTCTGATCCTGCTCGGAGGTCTCGAAGACGTCCATGAAGCCGAAGCGCCGGTGGTCCGAGAACACCGCCCTACTGCCGTCATCGAGGTGCACGACGACCCAGTCATGAGGTCCGTCGTCGACCTTGCTGCTGTCCGCGCCCAGTAAGGTCCAGCGGCCGGTCATCCCGAGGTGGCACATCCAGGTGGAATCGCCATCGAGTCTGATGAGCAGGTACTTCGCGCGCCTCTCGACGCTCTCGACAAGTCTGCCGCTTAGTAACGCCGCGAATCCCAAGGGGGAAAGGGGAAAACTGAGGTCTGGTCGGCGCAACTCGACCTTGTCGATGCTTCGGCCCGCTAGATGGCTCTCGAGGCCTCTCCTGACAGTCTCGACCTCGGGCAGCTCGGGCATGGTCCGCTGAGTCGGCCCGACTCCATGATTCTGACGACCGGATAGGTTCAATTATCGTGGCGGAATCGAGTGCCATGGAGGACGAGTCGGAGACGGTCGTGCTTTCTGGCACGCCTAGTGCAGAAACAGGGGATTCTCAGGAGTTCAATCCGTACGCAGGTACCTCTGCGGGAGCAGGTGCCTACCAACAACCGATGATGATTCAACAGTCCAATGACAACGCTACATATTCGATGTGGCTGGGGATCGCGACTTGGGTTTGCCACATAACCGCCGGTTTCGTGTGCTTTACGGCGTGCCTCGCCCCTCTGACGACCATTGCTGGGATAGTGCTTGGTCACATGGGATTCAATGTCTCGAAGGAAATGAATCTCGGGCGTAACGAAGCCATTGCTGGTCTAGTGCTGAATTATTTGTCGCTGGCTATGTATGTAATCGGCGTGGTTTTTGGGGCGGCCCTTCTCGGCGTTGGATTAAATGAGTTGGGATGAATGGTCTGTCTTCCTCACATGGAATACGACGTGCTGCTCCTCCAGTTGGGAAATTTCGATGCGCTCCAGCAACTCTAGGTCCGAGTCTTGAAGGATTCCCTCTGCCTTGGCAAACCTGCTGGCATCGTCTCCGTCAGATGATCTCTCGCTGGCCGCCTTCAGTGAAAGCAGACCGACCCCGCCCGGTCTGAGGAACTCGCCGGCCATCCGGACGAAGGTCTCGGCTTGGTCCGCAATCGATAGGTCTTGGTGCAGCCAGTCGGCCTGGCTGCGTATGTAAGGGGCGACTTGCGAGGCCTGCCTCGCATCCCCTAAGACGGGCACGAGTCCGGGCCTGATACTTGCCAACTCCGAGAGGTCTCGAACCGCTCGTGGGGATATCTCCACCGCCACGACCTGCCCGCCATGGTGATTTTGTGCACCACAGGTCTGGTCATGAATGTGCGAGCAGGTCGATCCGTAGCTCGCTCCGAGGTACAGAACTGTAGCCCCTGTCTGTGGAAGCAGTTTCGAGGGGTCCTCTGTAGTCCGCAGCAGCGCCGCTGCGACCTTGGAGCGCGTGGGGTCCCATGCCCTCCACTCGATTCGAGAATCCGTCTTCCTACGCTCGCCCCTGACCGAGACTCCGCGGACCGCGTTCCTAGTCCACAGCGAGCGTCCCTCGCGACGTACTCCCCATGCTAGTTTCAAGGGCTTTCGAGGCAAACGCTCACCTCCTCTTGGGTGGCTTTGGGAATCTGGCTCTGATGTTCTCGCACTCCTGATTTATCTCTGCGATTCGCTCTTCGTCCCAAGGCTCACCGTCGAAATGATCCATCCTAACTGCGATGCTTGCCTTGCCGGCGAGGAAGCGCGCTATCTTGCCCCTGACCCATCGCGGGGACCTGGAGACTTGAGGCAACGAGAACAGGACGGGTGAGTGCTTCGGCGGCGGTGCGCCCCTTCGGTGGGCTGCCATCGCGCCACTCGCTCCGAGAACCTGTAGGGAACCGGAGGGCATCCTTGCCAGCCTCTCGCGACCGCCTGCGAGCACCACCAGCCTAGCAGCCCCGAGGGGGCCGAGCAGGAGGCTCAGGGTCGGCACGTACTGTCGAGCGAGTTCGCGCGTGGCCTCCTCGGTAGACCTCAGTCTCTCCCCCAATGCAACAACGCCCGAGGCATGTGCATTGAGAGCAATCCACTCGGTCTCGCCCGGCTGGTGCTTAGGAGCGGAGACACCGAGAGCTGTGGCCGCTGAATCCATCGAATCAGCCCCCGCCACAGCCGCGGGAATCGCTCGCCTCTGCCCATCCAAATCGACCTCAGCAAGAAACAGTCCTGCCCATTCGACACACCTCGCCTCGTTGGTTGTCCAAGAGGCTCTAAGTTCGGTTGTAGCCGAAGATAGCATGTCAAGACGGCGGTCGAAGTCGCCAGCGGCATCGGCCACCCCACGCTTCGCCAACCGGGTAGAGGCTTCCGAGAGTAGCTTCTGCTCGTCTTCATCAAGCTCGGGCCAATCTGGGTCCGACATCGCCCCCATGGCGTCAGCCACTGCTTCGGGGAACCTCTCAGACAGGGCTCTGGCCTCCGGGCTCATCCTGCCCGACTGGAGGTCGTGCAGCCTGTCTGCCAGAGCCCCCAGTGACCTCTTGGACGACCAGGCTATCTCGTCGACGACCGCTGCTTCGGAATCGATGACCCTAGCAAGCCTCCAATCGTAGTGAATCCGCACGCTTCGCCGTAGCGCCGCTTCGCTTCAACGGTGCGGTCCAATCCCAGCGGCACTCGGAGGCGGGGTCCGGGCTTTTCCGCTAGCCAGCGTAACCGATAATTCAATAGACGGTTTGATTGTCGCTGTTTCGGTTGGCGTTTAACCGGCTAGGGGTGATGTAGAGATGTTCTGTCCTGAGTGCGGCGCGCTATCATACCCTGATTCATCTGGGAACATCCGTTGCGACAACTACCAGTGCAAGTATGAGGGACCTCTATCTGGTAAGGACGGTTCAGGAGGCACCTTCACCGACCCGATGACAGGGGAAACGGTGGATCTAACCAGAGCAACTGCATCAGGAGATGAGAAGTCATTGAAGCATCTGACGGAAGTTGTCGAGGAGCAAGTCGCTCGAGGTACACTAAGGGTGGGTGACATTCGCTGCCCCGAGTGCGATTGTAACGAGATATTTGTGGAACTAAAGCAAACTAGGTCAAGTGATGAGCCAGAAACGAAGATATGCCAATGTTCAGCTTGTGGCAAGCGCTTCCGAGAATACCAATAAGCTGCCCGAATGAATGAAAGACCCCCGATTAAATGGAGATTTGCGACGAGGTGATTCCATGCTCAGAGTGACCGCCAGTACCCCCTTAATGCGCGAAATCGTAGATCTCCTCTCGGTACTGACCGAGGAGGCCAAGATGAGCTGGGGCGAGAAGGGGCTCACCATCAATGTGGTCGACGGCTCACACGTCGCCCTCCTGTCCGCGACCATATCGGACGCCTGCTTCGAGACCTACGAGGTCGAGCCGGTCGAGATTGGGCTGGAGCTCGGCAAGCTGCGCGACCTCCTCACCCTAGCAGGTCCGTCGGACCTGGTCGAGATTGACTACGATGACGCGGTCGGCGCAGTTAACGTCAGGGTTGGCGAGGTGCACAGGATACTGCGTGGTCTCGACACCGGTACCATGCAGGACCCCAAGCTCCCGGTATTGGATTTCGACAGCAGCGCCGCCATCGGCGCTGAGAAGCTCTCCTAGGGCGCTCAGGGCGGCCAAGTTCGTAGGAGAGCTCGTCGACCTGAGCCTAGACAGCAAGGAGATGAGGGTCAGCGTTAGCGTCGAGGCTGGGGAGGGCGTCAACGTTCGCTTCGAGTCCGGGGAGTTGAGCGACTTGGTGTGCCCCTCGCCGACCCAAGGCACCTACAGCCTGCAGTTCCTCGACCCCCTGACGAGGAAGCTAGCCGCCGGGCTCGCCCAAGACGTGAGGGTGCAGTTCCAAGACAAGTACCCGCTGAGGCTCGACTGGACCAGTAACGACGGCGGTGCGAGCTGGACTTACTTCCTAGCGCCACGAGTGACTAACGACTGACCCGTGAACTCTTGAGGTCGAACTAGGGCGGCGAGCCATGGGCCGCTCTGTCAGTGTGATTGTCCCGAGTGTCGGCAACGCGGACGAGCTCGGAATCGCTCTGGACGGGTTGCTAGCCCAGACCTACTACGGCCCGCTCGAGGTGGTGGTGGTGGGTCCGAGCGAGGATCCAGGCAGACAGCAGGCCGAATCGAGAGGGGTTCGCTTCATCGACGACGCGGGCTCGCGCACACGGGCTGATGCCTGCAACGTCGCGCTGGATTCGATTGAGTCTGAGTTGGTTTTCTTCACCGATGATGACGTCATCGTGCCCAATGGCTGGGTCGAGAGCCTCGTCCGCTGGTTCGAGCGTCCCGAGGTGGCTGGTGTGGGGGGTCCGAACTTCGCTCCTCCGGAGAGTTCCTCCACGCAGCAGCAGATAATTGACGTCAGCTTCTGCAGCAGGATTTTCACCGCTGGGACCAACTACGGCAGGAGGGGTGAGGGCGAACTCGAGGAGGTCGAGCAGCTGCCGGGTGTCAACTCGGCCTACCGGCGTTCCGTCCTTGTTGATGTCGGCGGTTTCCCAGCAGGGTGCATCGGTGCGGAGGACGTGATTCTTGACCACAGAATTAGGAAGGCGGGTCATCGTCTGTGGACCGACCCGGGGGCTGTAATCTGGCACCGCAGGCGAGACCTATCGAGGGTCAAGCGGCAGATTCGCAACTACGGGATGGTCAGAAGCCTAGCCAGCCACGAGCATCGCGAACTGAGGGCCTGGAGCCATGTGATGGTGGCGCTGTTTCCTCCAATCGTGATTGCGGGGTTTGCCTTCTTCTTCTGGGGGACGGAAAATGGCGGCTTAGGCTCGCCCTGGTGGGACCTGTCTCTGGGAGCAGTCCCGATGGGGTGGTCCCGAGCGGGGGTGCTTGCCCTGCCCAGTCTCATCCTGCTGTACAACTTGATTGCCTGGTATGGGGCTGCAACTGGTAGCTCTCCATGCCGGACCCCGAAGACGGTGTTCCTGTCCTCGATTGCCACATTCGTTTTACACTGGAACTACGGTATGGGGGTGCTGAGGGGCTGGTGGAGGATATTCACCGGCAACTCCGGCCTGCAGATAGACGACCGGGCTAGAGACTAAGCGGCCTCGGCAGCACCGAGCTCGCCAGTCTGAATCATCCACTGCGAGGCGTACACATTGTCGTTGTCAAGCAGCTCGCGATGGGTGCCGCGCTCGACAATCACGCCATCGACCATGGCTACTATCTCATCGGCCTTGCGAATGGTCGCCAGTCGGTGAGCGACTGCGATGGTTATCCTGTCAGAGTCGCCGTTCGACCCGTCGAATAGCGACATCTGGATACGCTTCTCGGTCTCTGCGTCCAGAGCCGCTGAGGCCTCGTCCAAAATCAGCAGGTCGGGGTTCTTGAGCAGCGCGCGCGCCAGAGCTACCCTAGCGCGCTGTCCGCCCGACAGCATGACGCCCCGGTCGCCGACCATCGTATCAATGCCATCTGGCAGTTGCGAGACGAACTCCCAGGCTCCCGCGGTTTCGAGGGCTTTCCTGATTTCGTCCTCCGAGGCCTCGCGGGCATAGCAAACGTTGGACCTGACGTTGCCGTAGAACATGAACGGATCTTGCGACACGAAGCCGATTCTGTCGCGCAAGGACTCGATGGCGTAGTCGTTGATGTCTATTCCGTTGATTTTCACCGTGCCTTGCTGGGGCTCGTAGAACCTCTCGATTAGCTTGAGGATGGTGCTCTTGCCCGCGCCTGTGTGCCCCATGACTCCGAGGAACTCGCCAGAGGATGCGGAGAAGGAGATGCCGTTGAGCACGTTGGCCTCGGATGTCGGGTAGGCGAAGGAGACATCGTCGAACGAAATCGAGCGAATCGGTCCAGCCAATGGGATGGCGTCCGGCTTGTCGAAGATGGATGGCTCGAGGTCGATGAGCGCGAACACCCTCTTGGAGGCGGCCTCTCCCCTCTGGAGCTGATTTAGAAGCATTCCGAGAATGAACATAGGCATCGTCATTCTCGTGCTAATCAAAAGGAACGTGACAAACTGGCCTACAGTGATCTCTTCAGACTCCATAAGCCACCCTCCTGCAGAGACTAGTAGGGCGAACGACAGGCCGGCTACCACGTAAATCCCGGGAATGAATCGATTGCGCAGGTTGGCCGCGTGAATCGCCTGATCACGGTAGTCGCCGCTCTCGCTCTCGACGCGAGAACGCTCGAAGTCGCTTGCGTTGTAGGCCTGCACCGTGACGATGCCGGCCAGCACGTTCTCCAAAATGGCGACTATTCCTCCGGTGCTCTCGCGCTGCTTGCGGTAACGGCGCTGGACCCGAGTGGAGAACCAAACCACCATGGGTATTACCAGAACCAATGGAATCCCTAGAATCAGTGCCAACGTGGGTGACATCCAGAACATAATCGCGAACGCAGCGGTGAAGGTGATGAAGATCCTAATCATCGAGGTCGATGAGTCCGAGACGATGTCCTCCAATTGCGCCACGTCCGCAGACAAGACTGCCATCAGATTACCTGTCTGACGGGTCTCGAAGTAGGATGCCTCCATCGCCATCAGGCTGCTGGTCGCATCCATACGAATGTCATGCTGGACCTTGTAGGCGGTAGACTGCCAGAGGTACTCGCTGAGGCCTTGGAAGACGGCGAGGAAGGAGAACGAAATCAGAATCATAAGGCCGAATCCCAATTCGATGGATCCCACGGGGCCAAGTTCCGGGAGATGGCTCGAACTGACAAGGGACTGTATGGTAGAGCTGGTGAAATCCCCGCTCTGATACCAGTCTGCTGCCATGCCAATCACGACGAAGGGTAACAGGTCGAACGCGCGGGCGGCCGCATTGGCTGCGAACCCCCCGACTGCACGCTTCCAGTATCGCTTGACATAGGGGACAATGCGCCATATCTTGCGGCCCACGACTTGCTTCTCGTCGAGCAGGTCCGACTCGTCTTTGCTGATTGCTATGCCCGGTGCTGGGGCATCGTCGTCGTCAGACACGTCCCTCCGTTAGGAGGGACGCGTTTGAATGCTTCACTCCGACAAATTTCCCACCGAATCGGTTTATGTGGATGCCTTGGCTCGGCACGGTTACGCGTCCATGATGTAGGGGTAGCATTAGGGGTTTCCAACCCCTCCGCCGGGGTTCAAATCCCCGTGGGCGCACCACCAATATTCCTCTACGTTCAGTTCATCAACAGGGCCCCTGTCGAGCGTCCGTGCAGACGCGCCAGAAGTTAGGGGTATTGCTGATGCTTCTGTTCATGCCAATCAACGGACCGTTGTGGAGAATGGGTCTCTCGGAGATTGGGTACGAGGTCCCGTTGGGCGAGTTCCAGGGTTTTGCCCTGACCCTGATTCTGTTTGTGGTCGGGGCGGGGTTGCTGATTGGCCCCAAAATCCAACGTACTACCGAATAGAGTAGAGCCGTGAGGGCCAGTCGCTGTGGATCTTCGTCATCAGATTGATGACCTCTTCCTCTTCCCAATCGGCCTCCAGCAGCGCGGAGCACAGTTGCTGCGTGCGTTTGGGCACGGTCTTGGGTCCGAGCACGGCGCCCGGCCTGCGCGGGTCGTCGAGGAAGTCGGTCTCCATTCCCCAAGGGGCGTTGGCGCTGGCGGCGGTGTCCGCGATTGTCTCCACGCTGCTGCTGCCCACGCTGACTGTCGCGGCGAGGCCGTGCGTGAAGTCGGCACTGACGTCTGCGGGCGCGTAGTGGCGAATCGCCCTGTCCCGGGCGAGGCCTGCCTCGTCGCAAAGCGCGGCGAGCTCTCGGCAGGTAGTCACACCGTTGTCCTCGACGTGCAGCTGGACCGATGTGCCCACTGCAGCAGCCATGGCCATTACCTCTCTGAGCATGTCGTTAGCAGCTTCCCAGGTCTCACCGGAGACCGCATAGTGCGGCCTGCCTACCTCGCCCAGGCAAACGGCGTTCCCGGCCTCGATGTGGTCGAGCGCCAGACCCACTGCCTCTAGGTGGAGCTCGGTTGCCCTCGCTAGGCCGAGAGGTTCAATCTGGTGCTCCCATGCCACAGGATGCGGGCCCAGAACGACGCCGACGTTGACCCCCGAAGCCCTAGCCTCCTCAGCCATCGACAGTGTTTCCGAGTAGGCTACCCGATAGCCGTCTAGGTCGATTGGCAGACCTGAGGAGAAACCGGGCTTGTGGACGAGCATGATTCCGGTGCCTCCTACTCTGGAGAACTCCAAGACCGCGTCGAGGAACCTGTTTGACCGATCTAGGTGCATGTGCTGATCGAGGATGGGGCCTGTCCAGCACCCGTCCATCAGCATGCTCTCACGCTAGGGCTCCCTCTTCCTCGAGAAGTCCCGTCCAGTGCCGCACCGCCATCTCTGCGATCTTCTTCGAGGACTGGCCTAGTACGACCCCATGGCCGTTGTTGAACAGTAGAATCTGTGCGTTGTGCAGCGCGGCGTTGATTCTCAGGGCGCCTAGCCTACCATCGAGCTCGATGTCGGCGAACCTCTCGGCTGCCAGATCGGTCATCACCGCCCTGCCTATTGAGAACCTGATTAGCATGCCTCCCATCTCCATCGTCAGGTTCTCCTCCGACATCCCCAGAGTCAGTAACAGCTCCTGGATGGCGATTCTCGCAACCTCGGCTCTGGCGATGCCGTGCACGAGCACGGAACCCTCCGGCTCAACGACGAAGGTAGCACGGGGCTGCTCGTGGCTCACCACGACATAGGGACCGCTCCTCGTCCCACCGGCCATCGACACGGCATCCTGGTGGTCAATCGGCGACGATGGAGTGAACTGAATGTCTGGGTCTCGATTGCGACCACAATCCTGCCTTCCTCCATCATCTCTCCTCCCTGTTCACCGGTTCTGGGTCCGGCCAGGCAGTGACTGCAGCCTCCAGAGAGGGCAGCCAGGCTTGGTGGACCGGTACCAGCAAGGTGGAGTCAGATGCCTTCGCATCATCAACCCTGCTGTTCCTCAATTCTGCGAGCGCGCCCCTCAAACGGGAGGCGAAGCGGCTGTTGCGCTCTGATATCAGCTCGGCTGTCAAGGCCCCCTGCTCCTCAATCCACCAAGCCGCGCATGATGCCGCGGCGGCCCCTAGGTCCGGGTTGGCGTCCTTCGATCTCTCGACCATCTGAACCGCCGCCGAGCGGGTCTTGCGCCAGCGTCGCGAGGTTGTGAGGGTCGCTAGGAGGTTGAACACCCGCGACTGCTCGTCGGCGCTCCTGAACTCCCAATCCACCCAGTCCGAATCATCCAATTCTGGCTCGATGGCGTAGATAGGCATGCCACCTCTGGCATTGTCGGCGTGAAGAAGAGTCGGACCTGTTCCGGGTCGGGAATCTTCGGGCCGTCAACATCGTACTCCTGCAGGTCCTTCATCAGCCGTCCCAGCACGGTCCCCGAGGCTATGGCGGCCTCGATATGCACGCCGGGGCTCTCCCTGTCCTGCTTCTCGTCATGCCTCCATCCACTGAGGTCACTGAGGCTGAACAGCAGCGCGAGGCCGTCCCACGATTCCCGGTACCTCAGCGAGTTCGGCATACGAACGCAAGGGAGGTGCGGCCACAGCACGATGCGTCCGCCTTCGGGGTCGTCTAAGACGGTCGGATTCCAACGTAGTTGGGGCACTTCCACGGGGGTGCGAGTGGTCACCCTCGATTGAAGACAACGGTCGAAAAACCGATTCGACGAAGATTGCCGAAATGTAGGATTGAAGGGGGGTGGACTCTCGAGACGGCTTGAGAGTCATGTCCGAGCCCTACTCCCTCGAACCCGTCGTGCTGCTGAACGAGGTATTTCCGGGGCACACCAACTCGATGGACACGTTGTACGGAGGTCGTTTGATGTCAATTATGGACACCGCTGCCGGAATGGTCTCGAGCAAGTATGCGCACAAGGAGTTCGTTACCGTGTCGGTCGATGCCCTCAAGTTCCGCAGACCAGCCTACCAGGGGGACATCATCCGCACCACCTCGAGGGTCGTCTGGACCTCGCCACACACCCCTGGCATTCATGTGGTCTCATGCCGACTCTCGCGCTCTGAGTGGGAGGGCGAGGAGATTTGCTCTGGCTTCTTCTTCATGGTGGCAGTCGACTCCGAGATGCGTCCGACGGGGATTCCGCAGTTCTCGCCATCCACGGACGAGGAGATGGGGCTGTGGAACAGGGCACAGGCCGCCCGGGACGCCATGGGATGAGCAGCGGTGTTCTGATAATGTGACTTAGGGGCGTGTTTCGGCGTCCTACTCGTGTGCGCGTAAGGGGCGCGCGCGAGCACTCAGCACCCCGAGAGTTATAGCCAATCGGAACCGCTGGAGGTTCGGGATGTATTCTGTCGGGCTAACGCCCGACCGAGATGAGGAAAAGTCGGAACTGTTCGGCAATCTGAGTCTGGTCGGGTCTGGAGGGAGGTTTGTAGCGGTCCTCACCAAGCGTCAGCTGACGCTGGAGAGGTTCGACGGGCATGGCATCCGACTCTCCTTGGCCTCGATCTCGAGAATGCGTCACATGAAGGTCCCGTTGTTCCCCTCCGGAACTGTCCCCCTAGGGTTACTGGCCATCTACCTCGGCACGAGCGTCCTGATGCCGCCGTACGCGATGGTTGCGATGGCA
>BPDA01000011.1 GCA_019654055.1 Methanobacteriota archaeon
CGACATCACCTGGACCGCGATGACCTACGAGTTGGTGCTACAGCCAGTAATCGAGGTTGAGGCCTAATCAGGTCTTGGCGTAGATGCTTATCACATCGCCATCCTGAACTTCGTGTTCGGCGCCGATGACCCTAGAACTCCTCGCGTCAACCGCCCTGATGAAGCCGTCACCGAGGTCGGAGTGGACTGCGTAGGCCAGTCCCTTCGCGGTCGTGCCCTGCTCTACCAAGAGGGCGTCTGGGAGCGTGTTGCCGTCACCATCGACCCAGTGGGTCTCGTCCTGGACCGGGTACGCCACCCTGCGAGACAGCGTGCCGAAGACCACTTCGGAGAGCAGTCCAACGAGCCCTCCACCATCCCAGACCAGTGACTCGCTGATTGCATCCAGAGCCTTCCTCTGGGCCTGCGACAGTCTCTCCTCTCCCTCTTGGGTTATCTCAAATTCGGATTCCCCGGGACTGCGTTCGATAAGGCCTGCTTGCGAGGCCCTGCTCAGGGCAAGCTCGGCCTCGGCGCTGGTAGCGATTAGCACGCCGCCGTCGCTTCCAATCATCTCCGCCAGAGGGGCCCAGGAGCCTGACATAGCCAAGTCCGCCTTGTTCGCAGCGACTGAGATAGGGAAGAGTTCGCTGCGGATGGCAGACGACATCGACTTCATCTCGGCCTCGCCCCAGTCCCAAGGCACATCTGCATCGGGATGTCCCGAGCGAACGGCGTTGAAGCCGGCGACCACATGGTGCTCGGTGGCGCCGATGCCGGTGAGTTGGTCGACGGCGTAGTCAATCAGGGCCCTGTCGCCCTCAGCCTGAGCTTTTCTTGCGCCACGCTTCCAGCCAGTGCTGAGGATGCCCGCTATCCACTCCTCCAGCTCGTTCACGAGGAACCTGTGCTCCTCTATCGGGTCGGAGCCGCCGCTGCCGACCGGGTTGCCGTCGATGTCCGTGGAGCCCGAGACATCCACGACTTGGATCAGTGCGTCGCACCTCGCTAGGTCGGAGAGGAACTGATTCCCCCTTCCCTTGCCCTCATGGGCTCCCGGGACCAGCCCGGCCACATCCACTAGGGTGACAGGGACCAGTCGGCGGTGATCGGTGCACGAACCCGAGTTCGGGGTGCAGATGCTACCTCTCCTCGGGTCGTCCTCGGCGCTCGGCTCAAGTCTGCCTGTCTCCTCCCTCCTCGCGCGTAACTCGGAGCAGGCACACACGGATGGCAATGGCAGCCATGCAACGCCAACATTCGGTTCGATGGTCGTGAACGGGTAGTTGGCGATGTCTACGGGAGTCTGTGTCATCGCCGAGAAGGTGGTCGATTTGCCCACGTTCGGCTTGCCGACCAGACCTATGCGCATGCCATCCCCCGAAGGTGAAGCGAGGTTCTCGCTCTCAAGGTGACGGTCGTCCGGATTTCACAGCTCGGTGGGGCCGCCGGCATCGTCGCTCTCCCCCACGGGCACCACCGTGGTGTCAAGGTCAGCCCCCCCTGCTAGGATCTTCCTCACCGAAGTGGGCGTCACTAGGGAGTAGTCATCCATGGTAATCGAGCTGGAGGTGGCCCTATCGGCATCCTCCATAGTGCCTCGGAACAGCCCGCTCACCGCGTTGAGGCTGTGCATTATAGCCCCTACAGCTGTACCGTAGAACAGAATCGCCCCGACCGCCTGTACGTCGGCGGAGAGGGCACTCGGGTCTTCCACGGCGGCCTCGATAAGTGACATGTCAATCAAGTCGGACATCACGCTCACCGTGAGACCGAGCAAAGCGCCGCCGCCCATCATCCAGTAGGCCCAGCGAGCACGGTTGCGCGACAGCAGGCTCCTGCCGGTGACTGTCGGGAACAGATGCAGGGCGGCACCCAGCGAGAACGGCACTAAGACAAGCCAGATGGCCATCAGCAGCATGGTCGCGGACATGCCGGAGAGCTCGGGCGCCGCTGATAGTGCATCGGACTGAACGAACAGGCATGCAGCTGCTAACGGCAGCAGCATGGAAGCGCCTAGGTTCAACTCGGGGATGCCCGCAGAGTCCGGGTTCTCGATGAAGGCGTCACCGCCTCTCAGAGTCATCATGAGATTGGCTACCAGAGCCATGACCGGAATCATCGCCAGAGCCATCAGGAATGCCATTGCTATGCCGTCCTGGGAAGAGGGTTGGAGTTGCTCGAAGGTGACTCCGAGCATGTCGGCTGCCATCCTCCCGTTACTGGCGCCGAGCGGGTTGACAGTTGCCAGCGCACCTACCAGCGTAGCTGCCCCCAGCGATCTCGACCACAACGGGTTGCCAGAAGCGCTCGATGAGACGTACAGGGCAACGCCGGCCGCCGTTGCAAAGAAGAACGTGCCTCCAACCATCTGAGCCAGCAACCACTGACCGGTCCCGGTCTGGATGCTGCCTGTGAGGACGGTGGCCACTACCGAGATTGGGTCTGCCAGTACTCCCATCATGATGAGCCATCCCGGGATTGGCAGGGCGACCTTCCTCTCAGAGACCGTCAGAAGCAGGTTGATGGCGATGGCGACGAATCCCAGTGTGTGCATGGCCGTGCCGATTAGGAAGATGTTCAAGCCCAGAATCACCGAGTCGTGGGCAGCGATGACCAGGATGACCACCGCCAAGGTCCACAGAAATGAGACTAGGGTGGCGTTTCTCTCGCTGGCTAGGTCGGTTCCGCTGAGGCGGGGGATGATGTGCAGGCTGGAGCCGACCAGCAGCATCCCGACGCCGCCATACAGCGCCGCGAAGTTGGACGCGTAGAGAAGCGAGCTGGCTGTGGGGTCGTAGCCCCATGCTGAAAGGCTGTGTAGAGCGGTCGGGTCCTGCTTCAGCCACAGGCCCTCGAAGGCCAGCGTCGACGCCGCTATCAGCCACAGCATGCCTTGGATGAACCAAGTCTTGGAAGCCGACCCCTCCCGTCCCTCAACCAGATCAATCCCCGGGCCGAGGGCCTTCTCGAGCATGAACAGTGACATCGACTTGGTCACATCGTTGAATATCGACAGGCCGTTCTGCATTAGGAAGTAAGTTAGCAGCATCAGCCCCCAGAAGAGGAACATGGAAGTCAGGGCCTGATCGCCGCCGACGATATCCAGAATCTCCCAGTTCACTGCCATCACAACGCCTCACTCGCTTGTCGCTTCCGTCATCATGGTGGCGATAATTGCGAACACACCAATCATGACACCCAGAATGAAGAACCAGATTCCGGAGTCGAACACTCCCTCAAAGACAGGTAGAATCTCGGAGATGACTGGGAGGTCCCTGCCGGGGTACAGGATTCCGTGGAGCACGAGGAGAGCCAGAGAGGTGACAAGCCCAAATGCTAGGATTACCCAGGACGAGGAGGGTTCGTCCTCGCCTTGGATGAACTCGCCGACAGTACCGGAGCCGCCCTCAGACATCTCAGTCCCTCTGTCCCAGCCAATCGGGACGCATCTACCACCGAAGATTGCCCCTTAAGCATTGGGCGAGGGACTATGTCCCTCGTCTAGGGTGCCCGACAGAGGTCGACTGCTAAACCGCGTCTGTCCCTGCCGGTCCCCATCGGGGCCGGCAGGTAGAGGTCGCTGTGGACCTCGGCTCTCCAGACTCCCCTGCACTGGCAATCGAGATTAGCGAACTCGCGGATGTCCGCCGAGACCGAGTAGCGCTCTATCGCGGCGCCCACGTCGGCGTCGCACGAGCCGCAGTTGTGAGCCCCCCTTGGCCTGCCACCCGGGGTTTGGGTGGACGATGATGCGGGCGCCGGACTCGGCGATGTCATCGTGGGTCCTCTCAAGCATCTCCACCAGTGACCACAGCCAAGGGGGCGGTACTCGCGGTTGCGGTACAGCCTGTCGACGATGGTTCCTCTCTGGATGTTCATCGGGTTGACCGAGACGTCTTCGGACAGCGGCGCGACCTCGCTGACCCACTTGCTAGTGAGCTCAAGCGATCGCCCTCTGACATGAACGGGGGCTTGAACAGGAGGTACGTCTTGACCCTCAGGCCATTCTCCCTGAGCATATCGATGGAGCGGTGCCACTGCTTGGTCGAGAAACCCTTGTTGACGTGAAACCGAAGGACTGCGTCGTCGTATGCCTCTAGGCCTATGGCCACCGTGCATCCTGGATGACGCTCTGCCACCCAGGCGATCTTCTCGGGCGTGCACATCTGGGCCTGAGCCTCAATCACCAGATGCAGTCCTCTCTCGTAGGTCTCCTTGAGAATCGCCTCCTGCCACTCGGGAGGGTTCTCACGATCCTCAAAGAAGGTCCCCGATGTGTACACCTTGACCATGCTGCAGCCCTCGAAGTCGTCGAGCCTGAGCTTGGCCTCGTCCCACTGGGCGAACAGGTCGTCGGCGGTGACGTCGTCGCGGACGTCGTTGAAGTAGCCGCAGAACGTGCAACCGGACTTCCACCACCAAGCGCATCCGCGGGTACGGAAGATCACCGTGGCGGCGGTGCAGTGGGTTCCGTCGGGCAGAATCTCCGGTGTCTTGTAGACCGTGGCCGGCTCGGTCGCGTCCCACGACTCCCGCCTTCTCACCGATTCGGGAGTGTTCTCGGGGGCCTTGACCAGGTGGTGCACCTTGACGGCCTTCGAGCCATCACCCAGCATCCCTGAGGCCTGTGCCATGGAACTGCCGTCACCGGCGACAACTTGAGGATGCCGTAGACGATGCTTTAGGGTCCCAGCGGGGTGACTGAGGCGCGAGGAGAGTCAGATGCGCGGCTTCCACCACATCCAGAACGTCCTGTCAGTGGTCGTGATGCTGTTCATCGCAGTAATCTGGGGGGTGGCAGCGGCCCCGGGCTACCTCATCGTGATGTGGATCAGGGACCGCGTGGTCGGCGAGGGTCTGCTGTTGGAGGCAGTCGGAACCGGCATCGGATTCGGCCTAGGCTACCTGTTCTGGGGCATCTGCATGGTCATGCTGTGCGGCCTGCTGGGCGGACTGCTACGACCTCGTCTGGATGAGGGGCGCGTCCCACTACAGTCCTTCACCACCATCCAATGGGCGTGGTCGATGATCTTCCATCGCTCCGCGCTGCTCTTTCTGTGGGTCATGGTGCCCTCGTTCCCTTTGGGAACACCTACTACCGCCTGATGGGGGCCAAGATTGGGGAAAGGGGGGTCAACTCAACACGGACAACATCAATGATGCTGGAATGGTAACTCTAGGAGAAGAAGTGGTGATGGGGGGTCATGCCACCATCAACGCACACCTCACCGAGAAGGGTGAGCTTGTCCTATCTCCCGTCAGGGTCGGTGACGGCGCCTTGCTCGGCACGGGCAGCATAGTCCAGCCTGGTTGCGAGATTGGGGGTGGGGCGGTCGTAGCATCCAGAGCGGTTGTGCCGAAATGGACCAAAATACCCCCTAGAGAGGTCTGGGCCGGGATACCGGCTAAATGCATCAGGCTGGCTGACGGTACGAAACCGGGTGATTGAATGGCCAAATGCAAGGGCTCCAAAGAGGATGGATCTGTTTGTGGTCGCCCAACTATGTACAAGTCTGATTACTGTAAGAATCATAGAGACCAAGATTCGTCCGTAATACTCTGCATGGGTAAGAGCCCGGCTGGCAAACCCTGCTCTAGGTTAGCGCTCGAAGGCCTTCTATTCTGCAGGCAGCACAGGGTCCAGATAGCTAATCTCGAAAAGCTCCAATGCCCCCGAGGATGCGGTCTGCTATCTTACAAATGGATAGACAACAAAGGCGGGTACTATGTATGCAAAGAATGCAGCGGTTCGGCGCTAGATGCTAAGTCTATGGAGACTAGACTTTCGGACCACGTTGAGGGTCTAAACGAGCTTCTTGAGGGTGGTGAGGAGTGTTCTCTGAAGTGCCCTAATTGCGAGATTGAGATGCTAGAGTTCAGAGTGGCCTACGTAATCGAAGGAGGAGGCGCAGGAGGAGGGGGCCTTCACATTGGTGGCGGGGGTGCCGGGGCAGGAATAATTCTCGGTATCGTTCTAATCGCAGTAGTTGCAGCAGCTGCTGAAGCCTCCAAACCCAAGTCGGGTGGCACCGAATATGACTCAACTATCGGGAAGACCATGCTAGTCGATGGGTGTCGAGAGTGTGGGACATTCTGGTTCGATGGCAATGAGTTGAGTATTGCCCGTCAAAGCACGACACTCGAGGGCACGAGTCCAGCAGATTTGGCTCGAATCGAGGCTGAGGAGAAGGAGAAGGAAGAGGCTCGGGCGTCGGCAAGTGGTCGAGGGAGGGTTGCCAACACGACGTGTCTGCATATCGACGAAAAGAACGGTAAGAAATGTCGACGAGTAACATATCGAAGTACTGAGTACTGCTATATGCACCAGCCGAAGTGATTGAATGGCCAAGAAGTGCATCGGAGTGAGAGTGGATACCGGCCGTCCATGCAAGAGGCCGGCCAGCGGAGACACCGACTTCTGCTTCGCGTGCAAACCGCAGGAAGGGGATGCACGAATAGTCAACCTGCAACACGATGTCTATCACTGCCCGGATGACGGTGAAAAATTGTGGTACGTGCCCAGGAAGGGTTACCATCGATGCGATACTTGCAGTGGCGTCCTCTTGAATGCGAAGGAGATTGATCCGGTAATGTTAGAGAACATCTTGGAGCTTTCAGAAGTCGCCGAGGAGGAGTTGGTGGTAGAATGTCCCACTTGTAGTACCGACAGCGACCTGTCCGATGGGGAGTCTCCCCTTTCCAATTTCGCAGTGGAATGGAATTTCTATGTAGCGAAGTCAGGATATCACGGTGTCACCTACCGTGGAGTGTCGAATGTTGGCCATTGTAAAGTATGTGGATCAACATGGTTTTCCCCGGGCCCCCGGAGAGCGTGATGCACTTGGAAAGAAGATTGGGAATGACAGGAGGTATCTCTGGCGGGACAGGCTCCGTCCTCGCCAGAAATTTGATTATTTTAGCAAACAGGCGCAAACAATGGCTTGTGAGGAAAGAATGAGGCTGGTCGCTAGGAAAGCCGAGGAGAAGGAAAGGAAAAAGGAGAAACGGTGCCAGCATGTAGATTCCAGCGGGCATCAATGCACTAACAAAAAGATGCAGAAGAAAGGGGCTGCCTACTGCTACAAGCACCGGCCGAGGTAATCAGGACTCGTCCTCTTCGGTATCGTCCTCGTCATCGCCGTCAACTAGGTCCTCGGCTGCGTCCTTGACCGCATCGAGGGTCTCCTCCATGCGATCCCTGAACGACTCCTGAGCGTCGACGATGGTCTTGGCGGCCTCGACGGCCCTGTCAATCATCGTGTAGCGGGTCTGGATGGCCTCGTTGAGTTGCTCGAACAGCTGCATATGCTGGACGTACCAGTCGTCCCGGGCCCCCAGTTCGGCAGTTGCGACCCGATTGGCCTCGTCGAGCTCCTCGGTGACCTCGAAGACGCGTCCGAGACGAGCCTTCTCGCGGCTGTACAGCTCCTCCATCTTCTCGAGTTCCGGCTCGAGGTGCTCGACCCTCTTCGAGGACTTGGCTCCCTCAATCTCGACCTCGTGAATCCTAGCCTCCTTCTCCGGGCAGTAGTGACTCGAGGCCTTCCTTGTCGATCTCCTTGTCGATGGCCTCCTTCTCCATGACCTCTATGATTGCGTTTCTCTCGGCCAACTCGTCCTCGACCTTCTTGTAGGCCACGTAGAGCTTCTCGAGGCGGTCGGTCTCTTCGGCCAGCCTCTCCTCGAGCTGTCGCATCTGGGCCTCGGGTGTGATGCCTCCCTCTTCCTCACTCATACGAGCCCTCAAGGGGCTCGACCGGTGCATCTGCTTTAACCTCGGCGGAGTCTGTATTGCCACAGCACGGGGTTATCGGGCTCATCGGGAAACTGCAGCCACAGTAGCGGACAGCACCGCAGTGAGCCTCTTTGAGGCCGGGATGTGGAGCTTCTCGTCAGGGCCGTGGGCGTTGTTTCCGGGCCCTCCCGTGCCGGTGCACAGGAACTGCGCGTCCGGGTACTTGCCCTGAATCATGGCCAGGAAGGGGATTGTCCCCCCCAGCCAGATGGTCATCGGAGGCAGCCCGCTGATGGCTATCGCTGCATCTGACAGGGCCTTCTCGGCGCCGGGAGAGAGTGACGGGGCGCGGAACCCGTCGGACACCGCATCGGGGGTGAATGTCACCTTGGCACCATAGGGAGGGTCCTCCTCGAGGATCCTCTTGACCTCGGAGATGGCGGCCTCGGAGTCGGCACCGGGGGGGACTCTGAAACTGAGTTTTAGGTCGGTGTTGGTCCTCAGGACGTTGCCTGCCGTCTGTATGGGGGGCATGCCATCGGCCCCAATGACCGACATGCAGGGCCTCCAGTTCATGTTCAGCATCATCTCGGCCGCGCCCGGCGTCTGTGGCTGCATCCCGTCGACCACGGGCAGATCGTCCCACACGGTGTCCCCGAGCAGGTCGATCAGGGCGTCGGACTGCGCTCTAACTTCCTCGGTGATAGGCACGTGCATCTCGGGAATCAGCACCTCGCCGGTATCCGAGTCCTCGACCCTGTCGAGGAGCATCCTCGCTATCCTAAACGACGAGGGTATCACGCCGCCCCCGTGGCCAGAGTGTATGCCCTCATGGGAGACCTGTACCGATAGGGTGCCGGCCAGCAGGCCGCGCAGCGCATCGGTAACCCAGACGTGCTCGTAGTCACCGCCCCCTGTGTCAAGGACCACGATGAGGTCCGGGCTGCCTAGGTCGTCGGTCAGGGCGTCGAGGTACTCGGGGAGGTCGAACGAGCCGGACTCCTCGCAGGTCTCGATGATGAAACGGCAGGTTGGGTGGGCAACTCCCTGCTCCTGCAGCATCCTGACGGAGGTCACGCACAGGTAGCCCCCATATCCGTCGTCTAGCGCGCCACGGCCGAATAGCCATGGCTCTCTGCGAACCGCCTTCCACGGGTGCAGCCCCTCTGACCAGAGTTCCGGGCGGGCGGGCTGCTTGTCGAGGTGTGAGTAGAACAGCACCTCGCCCGGGCCAGTCCCCTCGATGGTCACCAGCAGGACCGGGCTGCGCTCACCGATGCGATGGACCTGGTATGACATGCCATCGATTGGCTGGGAGTCGAGCCAGTCGCAGAACAGCTCCACGGTTGCGTCCAGATCCCCTGTCTTGGCCCAGTCGGGGTCGAATCCGGGTGAGAGCGCGGGAATGGCCACGAAATCCATCAGGCTGGGGAGTATAGATTCCTCCCACAATTCGTCGCTGCGCCGTGCCAGTGCTTCGAGGTCGGGCTGCATGGGTTCGTGTGGGGCCCCCAGCACATGGAGTCTTCGTCGGGGCACTCACTCCTCGGCGGGGCCGCAGATTGGCAGGGCGCCGCGATGGAACGGGCAGCTCTCGCAGATGTGGGCCGAGTCCGCTGTAAGCCTTGCGAAATCGGAGAGGGGCGCGTCTGAGTCCAGAGCCATCCTAGCCGACCTGGCGAGCAGTTCTTCGAGCTCCTGCAATGCCTGTTCCAGCATCTCCATCGGGTACTCCACCATCCTTCCTGTGACGCCGACCAAGATCGCGGGCGGCAGAACGGTCCTACAGCTCAGTCCGGCCACCTCTCTCGCCTCCTGTATGCTCTGCAGCGCCAGATAGTATAGGGCCAGTTGCATGCGGTGTTTGCTCAGTATTTCGATCTCGGCTTCGCAAGCGGGTCCCGCAACGTCCGAGCCGAGTGCCTTGAGGAGTCCTTCTGAGGAGTCCGAATCGACCTGTCCGGCGTCCTCGGTCTTCAGGTCGACGGCTCGGATGGTCGATTCGCCGCTGGAGGTCGCCGTGCACAGCACGAGGTCGATTATCCCGCTCATCTCGATGATGGCCTTGTCCACCCTAGCCAAGGGCTCGGGCCCATCTGTGCTCCAACGCTTCCTGATTGAGCCCTTGGTATCCGCTTTGAGGGCGATGTGGAACGGCATCTCGGTCCTGAGTCCCTCAAGCCTGTGGCCGTTAACCCGCTCGCTATGCACCATGCGGCCAACGGGGCCGGATCCGATGCGTTCGGCCATCGCCGTGACCAGCAGTCCCGTGCGCTTGAGGTCGGCGTCCGGTGGGAGTAGTTCGGCGAACGCCGTCGAGTGCGTCTTGGGGTCTAACAGGAGGTCTTTCCTGCGTTCCGTCCACGTCTTTGGTAGGGGCGAGCTGGCGGGTTCGCCGTCGAGACCGGGGTTGCCTATACCTATCTCCACTATCCTGTGGAAGACGGTGCCCAGGGTCGCGGGATCTACTTTGGAGGGCATGCCCTTCGAGTGGCGCGCTCGCCCGCCGGGAGCTATGGGCTCGGGGCTCAGGCCGCCTCTGGTCTCCAGCCAGTGTCGCCGTCGGCATTCCTGAAACACCGGGAGTCTATTGGGCGAGATCCTGATCCTTGGGGCAGAGTCCGTCCTAGGGGAAGTGGCGGCATCGGCATCGGCCGACGAGCGGGCTGCGTCATCCAGCCTCTCGACACGCTGCAACGGAGTCAGCACCGACGACCCCTCAGACTCCCCGAAGCAGTCCGGGTGGTGGAGCACCAGCATGCCAGGGAGGGTCGCTTCGCCACCGATGGATGCATTGGAGTACATCCTAGCCGGGTCGAAGGTTCGCTCGCCGCGGGTTCGGATGGTAGAGTTGTCCTCGTCATCGACGTCGAGCCACGGCGAGGCACCCTCGGTCCGCCTCAACGAGCCTTTGGGTCGCAGGGACTCGATCCACATCTGGCCCAGTTGGGGGTTCTTCTTGTCGTAGGTCCAAGGCACCCGGAGGCCCTCTCCCTCGACCCACTCGGTCCCCCTGCTCGATCCCACCAAGATTAGTTTCTCCTCGGCGCGCGTGGCGCCCACGTACAGCAGCCTGCGGGCCTCGGCGTCCTTGCGCGCCTGGTGGAGTACGCGGACATGGGACCACAACGCGGAGTGCGGGGAGGGCTCGCTGGACCACGGCTTTGGGTTGCCCGCGAAGAGCTCGGGGGTGACTATGAGGCGACTGTTGTCTTCGTTCCTCATGTTGGTCTGCCTGTTGGAGAAAATGTCAGCCAGTACCACCACCTTGGCCTCGAGGCCCTTGGCGCTGTGGATTGTCATCACCCTGACAGCGTCTCCCGGGGGTATGGTGATGGCTTCGAGGGCGCCGGGGCTGCGCTCCCTGAGGTCCCGAATCCTGTCTGCGAGGACCATCGCGTCGCCCCCCACCTCGGCTGCGAGCGACCTGATGACTTCGATGATCTGCTCGACGTCTTGTCGCGAGACGGAATCGGGGTAGGCGGTGAGGAGGTCGGACCTATCTATGGTCTCGTCGAGCAGGTCGATTAAGCGGCCCGCGGCGGATAGTTGGCGCCATCTCTCGACCAAGGTCCTCTGGGGCTCGCTGGAGCAGTGCCCGACGAGCCGAGTCAGCAGGTCCTCGCCACGCTGTGCGCCGCCGATGTAGTCCTGTAGCTCGGCATCGTCCATACCTATCAGGACGGAGCGGGCGACCCATGCGGCGTGGTGGCGTGACCTGGGTCTCGCGACGAGCTGTAGCAGTCCCTCGATCGCGTGCGCCGCAGGTCTGTCGAGCAGTCCTCCCTCCCGATCGGCCTGGGCCGGGATACCATGGTCGTGGAGGTGCCTGATGACGATGTCCCTGAGATTCGGCCTGGTGGGTAGCAGGATCATGATGTCGCTTGGGGGCACGGGCGCCTCCGCGTCCACCTGGTGCCACTTACCATCGGCCGACCGGACTCGTACCGGGGATCCTTCGATCAGACTGCCAACCCGTCGGGCTATCAGCAGCGCCTGGCGCTCGAGCGAGTCTGGCTTGCCAGCGCCGAACGGATCTAGGGGCTCGGTCAGGTCGGTGGAGGGGTTGGAGTCGCCCCCGGTGCTCAGTGGGCATATCCACTCGATGGCGCCGTGAGAGTCGTGCTTGTCGGGGCAAGCGAACAGCATCTGGGGGGTTGCGTAGAAGTCGCCGTTGGGGAAGAGTCGGTGCCTGTGAGCGAAGACGTCTTCCCACCATTCGTTCATCGCTCTCAGTAGTCCTCCACTGGTACGGTAGTTCACCTGTAGGGAAATCAGGCCCCTCCTACGGTTCTCGACCTCGGGCCCGCTGGGTGCGGGCAGCTCGCGGTCTGTCGCATCGAAGGGTATCCACGGGACGAGGTCCCTGCCTCCCTGCTCCATGTGCTCGGAGGCGGTGGCTATACTGAGGGCGTGCGCGTTCCTCGGGTCGCGGCTGTGGGAGTCCTTCCTGAGCGCCGGCTTACGAGTCAATTCCGAGACGCTCTCCAACTCGTGGTCGTTCACCGTCATCAGCTGCCTCGCGAACTCTAGGAATCCAGTGACCTCCGCCTGTCTGAAGGCGTAGATGCTCTGCTTCACGTCCCCAACGTAGCACACCGTCGGCTGCCACGGGGTGTCAGGCGCGCTCGGCTCGCCCTCGTCCACTCGCCTCTCCCCCCACAGCCTCGAGAGCAGTCTCCACTGAAGCGGCGAGTTGTCCTGGGCCTCGTCGATGATGAAGGCCCTGTAGCGCCTCCTAATCGACCTCAGCAGTTCGTGCCTGCTCTCAAGGTCGGCGCGGATTGCGCCGAGGTTCGAGGCGGCTTCTCCGGCTCTGCTGGGATCCGCCTCCAGACGCTCGAGCTCGGCAAACGCGTCAAGGATGTGGTCGTCGCGCCAGGTTGCTTCGGCCATGGAGTCCAGTGCCTGCTGCATGGAACGAGGGTAGAACGACCTGCAGGCCGAGGGGCAATTGGCTAGAAGCAGGTCTCCCGAAAGCCTCTGGATGTCATCGAAATCGTGGACCTCCTCGCGCTCCTTGAGACTCTGGATAATGCCTTGGAAGCCCATGTGGACGAGGTGCAGGTCCTGCAGGTTGCGCACCTCGGCATCGAGGGTGAAATGGTGTCTGGTGGCGGGTCCGTCCAGTCTCTCGGGCAGAGGGGTCGCGAGAGGGGAGAGGGGGGGTTCCCAATCGGCGGGGGTGGCGGGTGGTGTCGTGTCGCTCAGTAGCATGGCAACCCGCGTGAAGTGCAGCATCAGCCTACCGCGGTCGGAGGACCAAGCGTCCCTCAGGTCGGTTGCGATGTCTTGGATCTCGTCCTTGGCGCGTGCCCTGGCGTTGGTGTCGGGAATCGTCGAGTACCTCTCTATGCCCGACTCCCACGAGTCGGAAGGTAGGTGTGCACGGGGGAAGAATGCCTGCCTGCTCTTCATCAGAGCCGAAGGGTTGAGGGTGCACACGAGGATGTGGCTCAGCCACGTCAGCTGTCCCCACGCATCTCCCGGCGGACCCTTCGTGCACAGGGCGTCGAGGCATGCCATCCTCGAATCGGCGGGCCAGCCGGAGAGTGCCATAGACGCTGAGTTCTCCCTCACCAGGTCGCAGAAGCGCTGGGCAATCGAGTGGACCGCGGCCGCATGGTCGGCGACCTCTTCGGCATCCACCGACGCCATAATCTGCTGGTGCAGAAGCTCGGGGCTGATACCGTCACCATCCATTATCCTGCGAGCAGCCTCCTCGATGAAAACGGAGTTCCCGACTAAGCTGCGCAGCACCCTCGCTGCGGAGCGGCGGCCCGAGTAGTGACGGGCGATCCTGTCTCTGGCAGCGAGTACTTCGGGCGCAATCCCGGCGGGGATGCCCGCATCCACTGCCTCACCGATGTGGGAGAGCGAGCTCGGCAGCCTCCAGAGCGTATTCAGAGCAGACCCTACCAGCAGGACCCTGCCGGCGTCGGAGACGTTCTCGCGACTCAGTGCGTCACCGAGGATGCCGCGGTATGGTGAGACCAACTGGTTGAGGAACGAGTCAATCGTGCCTATCGGCGCGTCCTCCAGCAGCGTCAGTAGTTGCTCACCGAACCCCTTGTGCCTGATTCTCGGGTCGCTGCGCCGAGTGCCGTCGTCGCCCGTGGGACCGGGTTGCAGGCGAGCGATGCTCCGCCGCAGCCGGTCCCTCATCTCGTCAGCGGCTCGATTGGTGAACGTGAGTAGCACGACCTCGCCCGGTAGGAGACCACCCCACTCCCTGAGGTCCACTCGCTCCGAGGCTGGGGCGACTATTGAGCCCCCCTGCAGCTTGGATGGTCGCTCTGGCTTGGGCATCAGGCGGGTCGCCCTCTGGTCCTCGGTGAGGTAGTGCTCGATGACGCGATCTACTATGGTGCTGGTCTTGCCGGTGCCGGCACCGGCGTCGATGACGATGTGCGAATCTAAGTTGAGCGCCAGGCGCTGTGCGGTGTTCAGGCGCATCAGAAGCCACCCTCCATCCTGACGTCGCAGATGTTCCTCACAGGGCAGTAACCGCAGACTCCCGCCGAGGGGGTCGGGTGGACCCTGCCCGCAGCGGCCCCGGCTGCGACGCGGAGCGCCACCGCCAGGCGTTGGGCGAGCCATGCCCTGAAGTGGTCGCTGCTCGGAGAGGGTGGCTCGTCTGCGAACCTGTGCAGGGATGCGGTGATGTCCGTGCGAGTGCCGATGTCGATGTCCTCGTTCGTGGCGGAGTACTGCGAGGAGACCTCCAGCACGTGCTCGGTGTCATGGCTGAACAGCGAGATTCCAGCGGCGACCACCAAGTCGCCGGGATGGGAGACCTCCCAGGCCCTAGCATACAGGGCCAGTTGCAGCTCGTCTAGGAGGCCGTCAAAATGGCGACGCTTAGCGGCCCTGCTCTCCGAGGTCTTGAGGTCCCTTATCGCTACGAGTCTTCGAGGCCTCCATCCCGAGCCGTGGACCCTCAGGGGGGCGATGCTGCTGTCGCCCTCTGGATCCAGCCACACTTGGCAGGATTGGTCCATCGGAAGGATGTCCACCCTGTCGATCATGCCCCTGACCCGGATTGGAGGCAGCTCCTCGCCTTCGGCGAGATTCGATGGGACTGAGATCTCGATGCCGTCATCGTCATGTTCCGCCATGCTCCATTCGAGCGACACCGGGGCGGCGTGACGGACTTCAGATTCGGCCATCACGATGGTCCCCACTCTGCCCGAGGGAGGGACGGGGACTGGGTCGGCCAGCCACTGGTTCCACTCTTCCCTGCTCATCCCGGTCAGAACCATCAGCCTGTGTGTCGAGACGGCATCCGTCCTGTCGAGCCAGGGTGCCCGGTTGTCCAGTGACTCCAGGGCGGTTCGCATCATCTCGTTCTCACTGATGCCGGACAGGGCGACGCTGGTTGCATCGTTGCCTTCCTCAAATTCCCTCTCGGCACCCAATCCGAAGCCGAGGGTATTGCAGATCAGGTCGTGATGTACGTTGTGAAGTAGTTCCCCGTGGGTACGCGGGTCTAGGTCCTCAGGCTGCAGCTCGTCCTCCTCGGCCCTGAGCCCATTCGAAAGCCACCCCATCCTCGGGCACCTGAGCCAGTAGTGCAACCTGCTGGGTGACCAGATTGGGACGCTCTGCTCGGCGCCCTCGCAGTGACCGTGTCTAGAATCACTGACAGAGGTCCCGGTAGCATGCGGGACTAACGGGCGGGGGTCGATGGTCGGCGACCTCTTGCCCCCGGCTGTGAAGCCCCCGACCACGGGCCATCTGAGGTTCGAGCGAGGGGGCTCGATTTCCGCCGGGGCTCGGCGGGTAAGGTCGGCCCTGTCGAAAGAGAGTAGGTGCTGGGAAGAGTCCTCCGCCAGGTAGCCATCGTCTTCGGCGTGGCTCGGTTGGCGACGCTCGCGATCGCGCTGCAACTCCGAGTCCATAGATATCGACACGGCGCTGGGGTTGAGCGGCGGGCGCGCTGAGGGGAGCATGTTCCTGAGCGAGGCTCCCTCATGCTGCCTGAGGTCGCGCGGACTGACGGGTCGCTCGACCTTTGAGGGAATGATTGGTGCTTCGTCGTCAGGATCGATGGCCGCTGCCCACTCCCGGACAGGGGCAGCGGCGGGAGAGGCGTCATCGAGGCTAGGGTCTAGGGCCACGACCTCAGGAGCAGCGAGGAGGAGGTGCTCGAGCTGGTGCCTCGCGTCCCTGATTGGGCCATCGGGTCGAAGCAGATTCATGGAATGCCTCTCTTCGTCACCTAGGAATGCCAGTTTCGGGGCCCTGAGGTCCCATGAGGAGCTGGATAGGTTGGCCAGGACGATAGTGTCGGCCGAGCATCCCAGAGCCGCGGCTGGAGTGAGTACCCTGACCCTCCCGGCCGCCAGCGAAGCCCCACTCTGGATGCTCGATGAGCGGACCAGTGGGGCGAACTCATCGACCCAGTCCGAATCCGTCTCCGGAGCCTCGTAGCCCAGACTCGACTGCATCGACCTGAGCGTCTCGAGGTTCTTTAGAACGGCTTGTGCCACCGCTGCCGGGGTCGCTCCATCTCCATCGCAGGACTCCATCGCGGAACTTAGGTCGGCCATCCTCAGGACCGACAGAAGCCAGTCGTCGCCGCTGGTCGGGGGCTCGCCTCTCGGGAGTTCCTCGCCCGTGTGGCAGCCGAGCCTGCTGGCGTCGTCGAGGGCTGCTCTGTCCTCGGGCCTCAGAAGCGGCTTGAGGGAGTCGGCGACGCAAAGGAGCCACCACTGCGTCGACTCCTTCCTGAACTGGTCCCTGTCAGAGATGGGTGGCCTTGCAATCGTCTGGAGCCATCTGGAGAGGGCCCCTGGACCCCCTAGGACGTGCTCTCCTCTAGCCAGCTCCGTCAGCATGTCGGGGTCAGCTCGTGGGGCAATCCTGCTGTTCGATGGATGGGCGGGAGGGGCATCGAACACCTCGATTGTCTCTTGCAGCGCGAGAGACCTGAGAGCTTCAAGGGAGAACGCATCGGGTCCGTGGGGCGTCGTTGCAAGAGCAATTAGCCAGTGGCCTAGGGAGTGTGTGTGTGCCGGTTGGCGGGTGGGAGGTAGAGGTACTCCAAGTGCCCTGAGCCCCCTCTCCCAGCGCGGTAGGTTGGACTCCATCGCCGGGTCCACGATGATGATGCGCGACGAGTCACTTGACTCAAGGCGCTCTCTCGTGAGTTCGATTGTCGCCTTAAACGAGTGTTCCTCTCGCTGCAGCAGCAAACGCTGTGCGGATGCTGGTGGGTCGACCGATTCCGGCTGGTGCGGCGGTACCCATGGAGGGAGATCCGATTGTGTCTCGATTGGGTGCTGGTCGAGCAAGAGCATACCATGGTGACCGAGCCTGAAGTTGCCGGAGTGGGCCAATTGGTGAATCGGGCAGTGCCTTGAGAGCGAGAGCATGATCTCGACATGGGATTGCGGCACCCCAGGAGGGTGGTCCAGCATGACTATGCCGTCGACGTCGAGCAGTGAGAACGGCTTCACCCCGTCGTCCAGTCCTGCGATTATGCGGGATGCTACCATATCGGGATGAGTTCCTCCTAGACGCTTCTCGAGTTGCCTGATGACCGTCCTGAAGGAAGTTATCCCAGGGCCGTCCCAAGCGGCCTCGGCCGACTCCCGCGCAAGGTAGGAGTGCAGTGCTGCTAGGGCCGCTGTCTTACCCCTGCCCCACCTCATGTCCGGAAGCGGGTTGATTATCGGGAATCCTAGTCTAGCCGCCTCGTGGCGGCAGGCCTCATGCAGCACCTGCTCGAAGCCGCCCTCTATATTGAGGACCCTGGGTAGCCTGAGATCAGCGACCAGCGAGGACTTCAGCGAGTCGATGGTATGGTGGAGCGTGCTGTCGATGGCCCTGTCAGGTGGCATTTGAGCGAGAGCCTGCTTCCTCGACTCCTCGGTCGGATAGACCACCATGACCCTTCCTGAGAGGCCTGACTCGGTCCCGGTAGGGCCTAGGGACTGCTTCGAGAGGTGCTCGGTGAGCCAGTCCGGCAGATTGCCCCTAGGCACCTCCTCGCAGGTCACCTGAACGGGGGCTTCCGAGGACATGGCATCACCGAGCATACGCAATGGTGGGGTGGGGTTATTCAACCCAACTGAGGATGAATCGCGCCCTCAGGTAGATAGACGCTTCCTGCGGGAAGGCAGAAGGGCTGCGAGGAAACACGTCAGGGTGGTCACGATGCCGGGCCCGGGTAGGGGCCAATTGGAACCACAGCAATCCATTGAAGGCGAAGTCCAATCGATTAGTAGCACGACAGAGACGTCGTCCCCATCCCACGCTGTGGGGACTTGGGCTAATCCAGTGCCCTCGAGGCCGTCGAGCTCAATCGCGTCGTGCAGCACGTGCAGGTAGTCACCTATTCCGTTCGAGCCATCTGGGAAACTCGCGCTGTCCTCGACGAATAGGAGCCACGCGGTCAGAATCGTGGTGGAGTCCTCGGATTCCGGGTCGCTTGGCTGGCTGGCGTTCCACGAGAACTGCATGAGTCGTGTCTCGGAGTCGTATGAGGTGACAGTCAGTCGTGCTGATCCGGTGAAGGAGGTCTGGCCAGCGTTGAGGGAGGTAGAGTAGTCGCTGACTAGGCTGCTTGAGCTCGGTGATGTCCCCAGATGCATCCTCTCGCCATCGAACACCGTGGAAGGGGCCACTCTGGACATCCCCGTCTCTGCTGTCGAGGCGTCACCGTAGGTTGACTCCCAGCGATGCTCGGTAGCATTGTTGCCAAAGGGGTCCTCCGGTTCGGCCCGGTGTCTGTGGTAGTGGATACGAATCACATCGGAGTCGCCCACGGCCTCGTCGATAGCATGCTCCGTGGTAACGCAGTTGAGGCACCACGTAGCGGTGTAAACCTCGATGACGGGAGTCATCTCGGAGTACTCCAGAGTGATTTCGCCCTCCGTAGTCTCGTTGGTCAGCGTCATCTCTAGGGCTCCTATCACCCCTCCATCTCCCCCGGTCCTCGCGTCATGCCACATCGAGCTCTGCTCGCTGGTGGCGGCGGCTTGCGTGGAAGCGGCTAGCAACAGCGCGACTAGCATCAGGGGTGCGATTCTCACGCCAATCCCTGAGTATTGGGATATTGAATGCTTCCGGGTCATTGAGCGGCATCGAACGCGGCGATGGCCCGGTCGATGTCCTCGTCGGTCACGTGCAGGTGCACTACCGCCCTGACGGTCGAGACATCACCGTAATCGACTCCTTGCTCGAGGTCGAGGACATCGACTCCCTGCTGAGACAGTTTTTCGACCAGGGCCTTCGCTCTGCCCTTCTCACAGTTGATGTACACCATGTTGGACTGCACCGCCCCGAGATCGATTGAGTACGCCTCCATCGCGTCGACCGCCTCTGCCAAGCGTCGGGCTCGGGCATGATCCTTGGCCAACCTGTCGATGTTGTTCTCAAGGGCGTACAGCCCAGCGGCTGCCAGAACTCCGGCCTGCCTCATCCCACCGCCAAACATCTTGCGCCACCTGTGGGCCTCGGTGATGGTTGCAGTGTCACCTACTAAGACCGAACCGACGGGAGCGCCGAGACCCTTCGAGAGGCATATCGAGATGGTGTCGAAATCTCTGACCATGCGGGCTGCATCAACTCCGCTGGCAACGACGGCGTTGAACATCCTCGCACCATCCAGATGGGCTCGGCAGTCGTTCGAGTGGGCGACTTCGCAGATTGCGTCCAGCGTGTCTTGCTCGTAGATTGAGCCGCCACCGACGTTGGCTGTGTTCTCTACGCATATCAGGGTGCACTCCGGATAGTGGGAGTCACTCCCAGCGACCTTTCGGATGGCCATCTGGACGTCTTTAGGCGACATCAGCCCTCGATACCCCTCCACCAGGGATATTGAGCATCCTGAGAGCACCGCGTACCCGCCGGCCTCGTACATGTAGATGTGGCTCTTGCGATGGGCGACGATTTCGTCGCCGGGCCTGGTCTGGGTCTTGATTGCCACAGCGTTCGACATAGTCCCTGAAGGGACGAACAGAGCCGCCTCCTTGCCTAGCATCTTAGCGACTCGATTCTGCAGCTCTATCACTGTGGGGTCATCACCGAGCACGTCGTCGCCTACCGCCGCCGCTGCCATTGCCTCGCGCATCGATGGCGTAGGTTGTGTGACCGTGTCACTGCGGAGGTCGACTCGGTCGCTCGGGTAGTCCTTCACGGAATCTCGCGGAGGTCCTCTCGCATATCAAGTGCGCTAGACCGTCACTCTTCCTCACGAGAGGGTTCGATGGCTGTGGGCCTAGGCTTCCTGCGCTTCCTGCGCTTGCCCTTGGGAGGCCTTCGCTTTCCTCTTCGGGGGGGTGGTGACTTCGGCTTCTTCTGGGATTGCATGAAGAATACCACAAGCAAGACTACGGCTCCCCCGGCTGCTGCAATTATCATCATGGAACTCTCCTCCTCGATGCAACTGGTCTGGCCGGCTTCGGGCTGGTACTCACCATCGGGGCACTTACTCTGACTGGAGGCTCCGGACTCGGCTACGTAGTGATCGATTTCCGCCACTTTGCAGCTCATCATCCCAGAGAGCGGTTGGTATGACCCAGGGTCGCATGCGGTCGGCGAGGTCGCCGCGGACGTGAACACATAGTAACCCGGTTCGGAGTTAATACACTCCGTCTGCGCCGACTCGCCCTGATAGGATCCCCTGTCGCACGGAATCTGGGCCTCCGACCCCTCTGATTCGGAGTAGTGGCCCGGATCGGCTTCCAAGCACTCTGCCTGGCCCTCCTCTGATTGGTACGTCCCCTTCTCACAAGGAGTCGACTCGGTCGCGCCAGCGCTGCTGACGTAGCGTCCCTTCTCAGCAGGATAGCAATCAGACTTGCCGGTCGAGGGTTGGTAGGTACCAGCCGGACAGAGCACCTGCTCAGCAGAGCCCGGTTCTGGGACGTGGTACCCCCAATCGGACTCGGTGCAGGAGGTCTGGCCTGCTGAACCCTGGTACGTTCCTAGAGAGCATGGCACCTGTTCCGCTGCTGCATCCTGATCGGTATAGTGACCGGGGTCGGCATCGAGGCACGAAGACTCGCCAGTGGATGGCTGGTGTGTTCCCGCAGTGCACGCTTCCTGCCCGGTGGAGCCCTCGCCGGAGACGTAGTGCCCTGCATCGGCCGTCGTGCATTGGTCCGCTCCCCCGTCGGGAGCGTAGGTACCTGTCGAGCAGGGTGTTTGACTCGTATCCGCGGGGCCCGCAGCATAGTGTCCGGGATCGGTCTCTATGCATCCGGTGGACTCCGAATCCGGCTGATAGCTTCCTCCCTGACATGCCAGTGGGTTCGCTGTCCCGGACTCGTAGGTGTAGTAACCGGGTTCGTTCGACAGGCATTCAGGGCGCGCCTATCGAGGGCTGGTTGAAGCCAGCCGAGCAAGCCAGTTGCTCGATGGCTCCGCCTGCAGGGACGTAGTGTCCCGGGTCTGCCTCCTTGCAAGCATCGAGTCCTCTGCGATCGGAGTAGGTACCGGGCTCGCACTCGAGTTGGCCCGTGGAGCCTTCTGATGGGACGTAGTGCCCCTCGGATGCCGAGAAGCAACTGGTTTGGCCCGCTAAGGGCTGATAGAAGCCCGGAGAGCATGGTGTCTGACTGGTTTGCATGGGCTGTAAGACGAAATGCCCGGGGTCGGCGACGAGACAGGAAGCCCCTGAGTAGTTGGGCTGATAGGTTCCAGGAGAGCACGCGGTCTGAGATATCCCCCCAGATTGGGCGGTGTAATTGCCCGGTGTCGCTTCTACGCACGAAGTTTGCCCGGTGTCCGGTTGGTAGGTCCCTGGTACGCACGCTGTCTGTTCAATCGAACCTAATTCGTCCGTATAGTGGCCCGGGCTCGTCTGATAGCACGAGGTTTGTCCCGAGTACGGTTGGTAGGTTCCGTTCGAGCAGGGTGTCTGCTCTGTCGAGGCATTGTTGGCCACGTAATGGCCGGGTGATGCATCGACGCATTCGTAGCCAACGAGATAGTTTCCTGCAGTGCAGACTGGTGGAGGATAGGGTGTATCATCGAAGATAGAGAGTATGCCGTCTCCATCGTGGTCCCTTTCGGTGAGGTATCCGTGACGATTTGTTGAGAGGTTTACCCATGCGGGCTCGTCTGAGTCCACATCGATGCCTAGGCCAAGACGTCCTCCCGAGTGATACCCCCAGCAGTGAACGGATCCGTTGGTGATTATCCCGCAGGTATGGTGATACCCAGCCGAAATGGCAGAGAATGAGTGGTTCCCGGCCACGGCGACAGGTACATTGGAACTGGTGGTGGTATTATCTCCTAGTTGCCCATCATGATTGGCTCCCCAGCACCAAGCGCTGTTGTCATCGAGTATGGCACAGCCATGCCGCCTTCCCACATCGAGGGAAATCGCGGTTCGTCCTGCGGGCAGGGAGGTATAGGACCCTGTTGCCGAGATGCCACCAGAAGTTCCATCGCCGAACTGTCCCCAAGAGTTGTTGCCCCAGCACCTCACACGGCCATCGTCCAGAATGCCGCAGGTGCTCTGGGTACTGACTGCAATAGCAGCCAGTGTTCTGTTCGCGGGAATTGCGGTAACTGGAACGGGGGCGCTTCTGTTATCGTATGTGCCGTCGCCCACTTGGCCAACATCGTTCATCCCCCAACACATTCCACTTCCGTTATCCAATATTGCGCATGACGTAAGGCCGCCTAGAGATACTGCTACCGCGGTTCGTCCCGGTGGCAGAGGGATATGAGTTGGGTACCCGACATCTTCTGATTCTGGAATCGGGAACGTATCAGAGGCGTTGTTTCCAACCTGGCCGTATGCATTGTCCCCCCAACACGAGAGTGAGAAGTCGTCCATTATCGCGCAGCTGTGGTGAAATCCAGCCGAGATCTCGATTGGGGTTCCGTTCATCACGGCGAGGAATGGGTTGGCGTGCCATCCACCGTGGACACCGTGACCGAGTTGGCCGTGTCCTGCCTCTCCCCAGCATTTGAGTGCATCATCAGTCATTATGGTGCAAGAATGGTGACCAAATGATGCAGTCTCTTTTGCATATGCAGAGCCTCCCTGTTCGCCGAGATTAACGTATTGTGGAGTCCAGTAGTACGTCCAGAAATCATTGTTCCCGAGGAATCCCTGACCTGAATCGCCCCAGCACCTCATAGTTTGGTCATCCAATATGGCACAGGTGTGCGAGAAGGAAGACGTGAGCGAAGTAGCAGAGTAGATCGATCCATCTTGGAAGCCTGGGAAACTCATATTTGATGTCGAGTGAGTGCTCGCCGGGTCTTCCTTAGCTGTCAATTCATCTCTTTCTCCTGAGTCCATTGAAAACGAGGCGGTCATCCCCAGAAGCATGACAACTAGCATGATTGGGAGGGTATTCGGGGCTCGGGCTGGCTGGCGCATAGTGCCTTGACTACAATGTCGAGATTTAACGATTATTCGTGTACCCTTTGATTCCTGTGAATCCGCAGCGAGGGCAAACTCATTTGCATGCAGCCTCACGGGATGGCGTGGCGGACCAGAACGAAGATGATGGGACTCGGGTCGAGTCCTTCCTGTCCGACAACTGCCCGCCGATGGGCATCTACGAGACGCTGTACGCGTTCAGGGATGCCTTCGGCAGTTTCATGGGAACCGAGGGCACGCACCCGTGGTCACAGGGATTCCCCCTGACCACCCCTCTGGAGAAGTTTGGCGGGCCTCCGCTTCCAGACAGTGTCGATGTCTCGTGGGAGGACCGTTTCTACCCGAAGGCATGGGGGCATCCAGAGTTGCGTGAGGCCATCGTGGATTTCTACAACTCACGATACGGATCGACAATCACGCCTGAGAACGTCATGGTCTTCGCAGGAGGACGGCCTGGGATCTACACTGTGATGGCCTTCCTCAAGGATCACATCAGGGTGAGAATCGGGGGCATCGAGTGGCCTGCCTATCTAGACATCTTGACTCAGACCGATACCGAGTACGAGACCGTTCCGTTCACCAAGGAGAACGGATTCCATCCCAACAATTCCGAGTACTTCGACCGTACGGGAGTCAGCGAGGAAACAAGCCTGATGGCCGTCATTTCGAATCCTCAGAACCCCTCCGGCCAGACGCGCTCTGGAGAGGAGCTTCGGGAGCTCATCGGGATGGCCGAGCAGCCCGGCAACGGCATCCTGCTCGACGAGGCGTACGAGATGTTCCACTCGCCCTCTGTCAGTGGCATCGAGTTCGTGCAGGACCTCGACAACAGCAACGTCTTCCTCTCGGGAGCCTGCACGAAGGGGCTGCAGTCGCCAGGAATCCGCATCGGCTGGATCATCTCCAGCAAGACCAACATCGAGACGATGTCTAACTACTCCAGCTTCGGTATGGGTGGCGTGAGTCACCCCTCACAGCACTATGCCGTCAAACTGCTCAAGCCTGAGCGAGTCAAGCAGGCCCGGAAGGCCGTGAATCAGCACTACAACTGGCAGCGGGAGCGATACGGTAGGGCGTTCGAGGAGATGGGGCTCGGCGTCTACACCGGGAAAGGCGGATTCTACCACTGGCTCGAGCTCCCCGAAGGGATGACTAGCGCTGAGCTCAACCGGCGGCTGTTCAAGCGCGGTGCCGCTATCCTATGCGCCTCCGACTGCGACATGGACCGGCCGCATTCCAAGGACCCGCGTTACCAGACGCCGTATCCCCGTTTCTTCCGCTTCTCATTTGGACCGTTGCTGCCCGAAACCTTCGATTCCGACATCCAACTGTTCAGCGAGGTACTCGAGGAGTACAAGCGGGATGTCGATCACTCGGCTGGGGCGTAGATGTTGTAGGCGTGCAGCGGTGGAGTGTAGATGTGCAGGTTCACGAGTTCAGAATCGGTGTCATTTGAGACTCGGTGGATGTCCGGTTCCTCCGCAGCGCATACCTCTCCTGGCTGATAATTTCTGACGTTTATCGGATACGCGAGCCCCTCTTCGTTGGTTTCGTAGATAGTCTCGGTCGAAACGCCATCGACAATCAGGAATGCGCAGTCGCTGCCCACGTGGTCGTGTATGGGAGTCTCCTGCCCTGGGATCCAGCAGATGGCCACCAGCTCGTAGTGCTCGGACCTCTTGATTACGTTCCTCTGATACCCGTCATCGGCGTAGCCGATGCATCGCTTGAGTGCTGGAAGATTGACCTCGAGTCCGGTTAGGTGGTGGTCTAGCTCCGCTAGACCAGGCCTGCGATCTATCGAATCGAGCCATTCAATCAGGCCCTTCAGGCCTGAGCACTCTGCGAGCAGTCCGTCTCGGACCTCCGATTCGATCGTTACCTGCGTAACCACGGGCTCTGGGGGCGGTTAGTACCTCAAGACGGTTCCTGCGTAGCAGGAATTCAGAGATTGTACTCTCATTGATTCGAAGACCGGTGCGTAGCACCGAGTGCTGTTAGGAATGTTCGCTGTGTGGGGAGTAATCTGGTGTTCACAGCAACACCGGCATACGGAAAAGACCCCCTTTAGGGGGGTTAATTTCCGGAATTCGTAGGATTCTATTATAAATCGTCCACAAAGGCGGCAACCACTCACTTTGGTGAGAGGAAACTGAAAACATGGATATGGATAACATGATGAACGAAATGGGTGGGGCCTTCATGGTTGCCTGGCTCGCTGGTGGAATGGACGACTTGGGCGGTGCCCTAGTCCTTGCAGCAGCTTGGATGGCAATCAGCGGTGCCCACATACTGCCCGTAATCACCTGGGGCCACATAATGACTGGCGACCTAGGGGACACGGACGCATGGACGGACAACGGAAGCCGTCTGGTTGCACAAATGGTTGGTGCCATACTGGCACTGATGCTTGTGGGTGAGGGGTCGCACACCGCGGCTGCTGCTCCCGACATGTGGTCATTTGACCTATGGGCAACCTTGACTGCTGTAGGTGCTGGTGCGCTGCTGTGGACGGTCTACGACCGCTGCGACGCATGGGTTACCGCGTTTGTGGTTATGGCAATGGCAGGGACGCTATCCCTTGGCGGAGCTGCTGACATGGGCGGTGCCCTAATCGGCGGTGGCGACGACATGGCTGCCTCAGCTGTTGCCTGGATTATGGACGGCCTTTGGGTCGGCGTAGGTGCCTTGGTTGCTACCAAGGTTCCAGACATGCTCTGATCAACTTAGGAGACTAAGCTGACAGAATTACGTAAGGCGGACTGGGGGGCAAAAGCCTCCCAGTCCAGCCGCTTTACCCCACCGTCTAGAGCGCTCGCTCACGGTGGGTTTTCTCAATTATTGTCACTTGACTAGGGGTAGACTGCTTGTCAGTGCATCGATTTCCGAGCGTGGACCGGGGCCTATGCCAAGAACCGTGACAGTGCCTGCAGGAATCTCAGTGTGACCCGCATCGGTCACCATGTAGCACACCAATCCACAAACTCGGGCGTCTCCAAACAGCCTCCTTAGTGACTCTAGGTCCGGGGTCTCGCAGACTATCTTCCTCGCCCCGTCCCTCATGTAGCGCTTGAGCACCCTCGGTTGCTCTCGTTTGGCCTTGAGCACGCACTCGGCCACCGCATGCCCGCACTGGGCTGCGAGTTTTCCTCTCGAGAGCTTCAGGTCACTACGAGTGACCAGCACCATCGTAATCTCAGACTCTGCTCGAGACAGGGTCCCTCACCGCCATTGGAGCCGGGAGTGCAACGTGCCTAGTCATGATCTCACTGAGTGGGTTGGCCAGCCAAGCCACGAAGGCCACATTGCCCGCGGCATGAAGCAGGTCGTAGGGGATGCCAGCCATCAGGTAGACCAGGAAAACCTCGCTGCTGAGTGAATGGAGGGCGCTGAGGGAGACTATCCAGTCGAATGCGAAGGCCGATACAGCGGCTAACGCGGCTAGAGCGCCGATAGCCATGCGACCGTCGACGTAGAGTCTGTTGGACAGAGCCGCGCCGGCGACCCCTACTGCGGACCACCCAACCGCTTGGTACAGTGACCAGAGCCCGTGCCCCAGCAGCACGTTCGAGCACAGGGCCACGGCTGCCGCAAGAGCGACTGCGCGAGGGGCGCCGAAGTGAATGCCTGCCAATAGCACGATGACAGTGACTGGTTGGACGTTTGGTATTGGGTCCAGAAGCACCCGGCCGGAAACCGCGAACGCACCCAAGAGGATGAGTAGGATTAGGTCGCTTCCTGAGGACATTTTCTGCTCCGCTCTCCACAACGCCCATCCAATCAGAGAGAGCATGGCGATGTTGATTGCGAGCATGCCGTGAGGCCCGATTGCTACTGCATGTGCATCCAACATGTGCGCCCCTCTACTAGTCAGATTCAACTTGCACTTCATGGTTGTCCTGCAAGGGGCCTCACCAAGTGTCCACTCGCCAAGTAATGACGCTGTCAGAATCCAGTTCCAGCTCGGTTACACCCACCATCGATAGTGCCCCGTTGTGATAGAGCGACCAGTACGCCCCGCTGAAGTTACCAGACATCTGACTAGGATCGACTCCGGCTATCGAGTTGACCATTATACCGAATGTGTACTGTGTCGTGTTCAGGGCAAAGGAATCGTCGGTCGCGTTGACAGCGGTGTTCATCAGCGACCACGCTGAATCGTGTCCGGAAAACCCACCGATGCATGCTCCGGACTCGTTCCACCCCCCGTCGCTCATGAACTCGGAACCATCGAAGTCTATGTGCTTGCGACCCTGTTCATAGCCATCGGGCGCCTCTGACTGGGGGAAGTGGATGCAGACGACCTGTTTGCCGTCCCAGATGTCGGGCAGGCCATAGTGCGGGTCATCCTCCTCTTCGATCAGCTCTGCAGTCATTCTAGCCCACTCCGTGCTTATCGTCGGGAATGATATCAGGAGCAGGATGAGCAGTCCCAGTGACATTGCCTTCAGGGAGTCAGACACGGAGTCCGGGGTCCGTTCAATCGGTTATTGAACAATGCTAGTCATCCAGTTCCGCTATCTTCCTGCGCAACGCATCGCTGACCGCCTTGCCGTCGGCCGAGCCACCAAGCCTCTGCATCACCGCACCCATCAGCGGGCCCATCGCGCCCAACCCCCGCTCCGCAATCATGTCCATGTTCTCCGCGACCACCTCATCGACCGCGGCCTCGACGGCTCCGGCGTCAGCGGGAGGGGAACCCTTCCTCCTTAGCCTGAGCTTTCGAGCCACTCGAGGCGTTGCTCGAACCCAGTGTCCTCGAAAGAAGGTCCCTCCAGCCAGAGTTTTCGCGCTAGAGGGACCAGTCCCTCGCGCGTGATAATTGATTCCTCGCGCGCGTGCACGACTAGCGTGAGGTTTGGCCATGGGATCTCCGACTCGTCGCGCCCGGTGCCCTCCGCCACCTCCGCCCGGATGTTGTCCAGAATCACTGAGGCCCACGCCTTGGCGGGCAGCGGAGGGCAACCGCATGGCCCACCCTCCACTCCGATGATGAGGACGTCGTCCATCTCGGATCCCAGTATCGCTTCCATCTGGTTCTCTGACAGGTCAAGCTCCTGTAGCCTCTCGCGCCTCTGCTCGGTGCTCAGAGGAAGGTCATCTCGGATTTCGCCCCAGTGCTCAAGGGAGACCTCCAGCAAGGGAATGTCGGTCTCCGGATACATCCGCGCTCCGCCGGGGAGCGGTCGCATAGCAGTCGTCGTGCCATCAGCCGGCTGCCCCTTCCTGATCACGACGTTTCGGACCTCCTGGGGGATCCTGTGGTAGGCGCCTCGAGCACGCTCGACCACCGCCTCCAATGCCAGTTTTGACTGCCAAGAGGGGGCGACGCATAGCACGAAGGCGTCTTCCTCCGCCAACGAGAGTGCCTGACGGACCCCCTCCACCTCGGTTTCCGATATCCCATACGCAGGGAGCTCGCCCGAGTGGAATATCCCGGCGACCCCAGCGAGCCTCGCCGCGCTTGCCAGCTCCCTACCGAGGCGAGGCAGTTCCGCTCCGTCGCCGTCCAGCTGCTTGCTACCCATCTTGCCGGCGAATCCAGGCAGAGCCGTTCCTTGGACCACCGAGCCACCCGAAAGTGAGTCGCGGACCATCTCAGATTCGCAGTCCACAAAGCAGTTCGATAAGTCGTGGACCTCGAGAGGGAGTCGGGACGATGCTGCTGCTGCCACCCGGTTCTCGACCGGAATCTCGTCGTCAGACCTGTCCGGGGGCAGAGAAGGAAGGTTCGCATCACTTCTGAGTTCATTGGCGAGACGGTACATGTGCAGCTGACGCGCCATCTCTAGCCTGATTATCCGAGGTATCCAATCGAGGTCCTGACATCCCTTGATCTCGACGCGGTCACCGCATGCTATGCTCACATTGAGGTCCTGTCTGATAGAGCCAAGTCCTCTCCTGACTCTCCGGGTGTCCCTGAGTAGAGTGCCTAGGGCGAATGCGGTCTCCTTCGCGTGCTCAGGAGTCTGTACATCCGGCGCGGTCGCTATCTCGACTAGGGGCATGCCGAGCCTGTCGAGGGTGTAGAACACCGTCTCCCCTGACGAGGATGGCCTAGTGTCCAGCTTTCTCGCCGAGTCCTCCTCCAAGCAAATCACATCCACTCCCACCTCCCCTGAGGGAGTGCCCACAGAGCCATCGGTGGCAATCAGCGTGGTGCGCTGGAAGCCGCTGGTGTTAGAACCGTCCACCACTGTCTTACGCATCGCCTGTAGGGCTGAGACTGGTTTCGCATCCATCATGGCAGCCATGGTGAGGACCAAGTCCACTGCGTCGCTGTCGTGCTCAAGTGGCGGGGCCTCGTCCATCTCGATCAATCCGGCGTTGGGTGGTTGGACGTAGACGAAGGAACGGTTTCTCCTCTGCTCGAAGCGAGCGGCGACGTCGATCTGACCCGACTCGCCCTCGGACGCCCTCAGCCTCCGGCTCGAGCGCGGCCAGTCATCAGGCACCTCGTCTATGCCGTAGTCGAACAGCTCGCTGGGCATCCTGGAGTGCAGCTTTCCAGTGGCCAGCTGCTGGTGAATCTCCAACCCGCACATGAATCCAAGGGCGATTGGGTCGAGGTCCTGAGGGTTAGCGACATCACCGCGCGGCTCCAGTGCCATCGGCCCCCAGAGAGGGGCCCGTTCAATAGACTCAGCGGGTGAACGAATACACTTCGTTGCGGGGACTGAACACCTCGCCGCTCATCCGGAGGTGGGCTAGGACGTCGTCAACAGTGGTCTCGGGAAGCTTCCTGACCGAGGCCCTGTTGTATATATCCGTGATGTGAGCTGTCCCGTCGCCCTCCGAACAGATCTCCCTCAGTATGCTGCGGACCACGGTATTGGTGGCGCGAGCGCTGGCGGAGATCCCGGAGTGCAACTCCGACTCGTCCTCTATCCCAGACTCCTCTCTCCAATGCCTGAACACGGCTAGAGCGACCTTCGCGTCCTCCGAGGAGGCCACGTCCCTGAGGTGCATCCTAGCGTGCGCCTCCGTCAGGCGGATGAGTGCCTCGAGTGCACGGGCCGTGATTGGTATAACCTCGGACTCTCCCATCTGGTCATCACGGCCGTAGGACTGGCGCTCGTCGGTGTAGTAACCGAGGATCTCAGCTCTGGCGTTATCATCGAGGTCGGGGTGAATGTTACGCTTGGCGTAAGCGATGTACTTGCGCAGGAACTCGAGAGTGAAGTGCTCGGTGTCGTCCACGCCGGTGGCGAATATCTGGTCAGCCTGCTCCTCGGTGGGGTCTAGGTCGAGGGCTTCCTCGACCTTGGTCTCGCTGACTCCTTGGGTCCTCGTGTCCAAGATGTGTCTAGCAATCCTCTCATCGTCCTCCACCCTCACCTCGTCCCTGATCATCCATATGATGTCAAAGCGAGAGGCTAGTGGTGGCGGTAGGTCGGTCTCGTTGTACGAGCGCATAACACTCTGGTTCGGACCTCTCTTGGTGAATCTCCCCTCCTTGGGGTTCGCCGCTGCGAGGATGGAGCATCTGGATGGCAGGGTGGCGGTTATGCCCCCCTTGGAGATGTGAATCTGCTGCTGTTCCATGGCGGGGTGCATGACTCTCCTGTCCTCATCGCTAATCTTGTCGAACTCGTCGATCGCAGCAAGACCCCTGTCCGAGAGAGGCAGTACTCCTGCCTCCAAGGCGAATCTCCCGTCACCGAACGCGTCCCTGACGGCAGCTGCGGTCAGACCGGCCCCCGAGACGCCACCGCCCGAAGCCAGCTTGCCACGAGGGGACAGTTTGGACATGTAGTTCAGGACCTGAGACTTGGCCACTCCCGGATCACCCATCAGGAGGATGTGTATGTCGCCTCGTGAGCGGGTCCTGTCGGGGTTGATTCTCGATACCCCTCCAAACAGCTGCAGGGCTAGTGAACGCTTGACGTAGTGCATCACCCCGGTGGCAAACACCGAGGGAGCTATCGACTGTTGCATGAGCCTCATCAGGTCATCCCTGCGGGATATCTCGAGTATCTGATCCCGATCCTCCTCGCTGATTTTTATTTCGTTGAACGGCGTGCTCTCGTGCTCGGAGCTAACCAGATGGTAGATGATGTCGAACATCGGCGTCTTGCGATTGCGTCGGACCTCGCTGCGTACCACTGGCATGACATTAGCGACTACTCTCTCCCCGGGCAGGTGTCTGTTCACCTGGTCCCCCTCGACCAGTACCGAACCTCGCGTCGGTTGGGCACCGCTGGGAACGTTCTCGGGAAGTTCCTGAATCTCTATCCACTGGTTGTTGACCATCCGGGAGATGTTGACCACGAGATTGAACCTCGTCGGGTTTTCCTTTGAGTTCCTACTGCCCCCACAACCGGAATCGGCCGGGCAACGCAGAGGCTCGACCAGTTCCCTCTCGTTCTTCTGGCTGACCTCGATGGTGTTGCCGCAGGCCTCGCAAGTGAAGACGGCGATGTGCAAACGCGGCTTGAGGTCGGAAATCTTGGTGATGATAGCTTCGACGCTACGTAGGCGCTCTATGTCGGGGGTGCCGATCTCACGCAGGCGCCTCCTGCTGTCCCGAGGCAAGTCACCGACCCGCAGCAGGGCATCGATGTCCCCGCCTCTCTCACGGCATATTTCGACGAGGGTCTGGGAACCCCTGCCGAGAATTTGACGAGGGTGCTCAAGGACGTCGTCAGCGAACTCGGGATCGAAGGCCTGTAGCTCGTGGAACGGGACTTCCAAGTGAGAGGGAGCCTGTCCTGAGAGCATCAGGAGGATGCTGTCCTCCTTCGCCTCGGTGAGGAAGGTGCGCCATCTGGCCGAGGAGTCGTGTGCAGCCATCGTCATGTTTCCACCGCCGGGCTTCACAGGTCCGGCGTGCAGGTCTATGAACAGTGCGGACGCGAAATCCAACCCCTGCTGTTCCAGTGGAAAAAAACTGCTCGGACAGGGCGTCGAATGGGGCACTGGGGGCTTCCACTGCAGAAAGTGGGCTGATTCGGCCGGACCCATGGGAAAACCACCTTGGGTGGCATTCAAGCACCGTTGCACAATCGCCCACTCATGGAACACACGCGTTCAGGAAGTGACATCCTCGTGCGAATTGACCCTGGGGAAGAAATTCACGCGGCACTAAAGGACTGGCAGATGATCTTGGATTTGATGCGGCCGCTATCACAAGCGGTATTGGTCGAACTCGTGAAAATCAATATGGCTACATGGATGAGGAAGGCGTTTACCAAAGACGGTCTTTGGACCTCCCATCAGAATTGGTGAGTCTCTCCGGCAATATTGCTCGCACGGAGAAAGGAGATGCATTCACCCATATCCACTGCTGCTGGTCTGATGACGACAATAACGTCCATGCTGGTCATTTGTTTGAAGCAACCGTTCATGTTGTAGCTGAAATTCACATCAGGGTCATGGATCATGCCTCCATGACACGTTGTCCTCTTGCTGAGTTTGAGTTATTGGGTCTGGAATTTGACTAGATCGAATGACTCAGTGGCTGGTTCCGCCGAGGAAGTACTCGCCGATCTCCGGGTCGGTCAGGATATGGCTCGCATCGCCGGTGTGGACTATCTTGCCGCTCGCCATGATGTAGCCGCGATCCGAGCGGGAGAGCGAGAGGCGTGCGTTCTGCTCGACAATCAAGACGGTGATGCCCTGTTCGCGCAGAGAGTCTATCCTGTCGATTATCTGCTGCTGGTAGAGCGGTGAGAGTGCAGCCGTGGGCTCGTCGAGCAGCAGGAAGGTCGGATTCGAAATCAGGGCTCGTGAGATGGCGAGCATCTGGCGCTCGCCGCCGGACAGGGATGCCGCTAGGTCGTGCACCCTGTTGCGCAGGTCGGGGAACATCTCCAGCGCCCTCTCTATCCTCTCGTTGAGGGTCCTGGTGTCCAGCGTGTTACCGCCCATCTGTAGGTTCTCCTCGACCGACAGGGATGGGAACACGTTGTTCACCTGCGGGACGTAGGCAATCCCGTGATTGACGAGCTGGTCGGTCCTCCAGCCAGAGACGTCCCTGTCCCGGTACTCAATGTCGCCGGAGTAGTAGGTGGCGATACCGAAGATTGTCTTGATCAGGGTCGACTTGCCGCACCCGTTGGGACCGATCACGGTGACGAACTCGCCCTCGTCGACGTGCATGTCTATGCCATGCAGGATCTGGACCGAGCCGTAGCCGCCCTCGAGGTTCTTGACTTCCAGTACCCTGCTCATTCATTCTCCTCCTGCGGTTCTCCGGACGCCCCCAGATAGGCCTCGATAACTTCCCTGTTGCCCCTAACCTCGTCGGGCGTCCCCTGCATCAGAATCTCGCCCTCGTTCATGACGATGATACGATCGACGCCCTGTCTGAGGATGAAGTCCATGTTGTGCTCGATGATGAGGACGGATATGCCGGTCTCGTCGACGATGTTCCTGAGATTGTTGAAGATCTTCAGCGCGAGTGGGCCGGCGACTCCAGCCACCGGTTCGTCGAGCAGGAGAAGCTGGGGGTCGCCCATCATCGAGCGGCCGATGTCGACCAGTTTGCTCTGGCCACCCGAGAGCTCGCTGGTCAGGTTGTGGGCCATGTGAGGGACTTCGAGTTGGTCCAGCACCGAGTAGGCCTTGTCGAGCCGTTCCTCCTCCGCTGTACTACTGTGAGGCCTCAGAAGCGCTTGTATTGATTCAGCGAATCCTGAACCAAATTGCTTCCTAGGCGGTACCATGAGATTCTCGATGACCGTCATGCGACGCCACAGATTAGTGTGCTGGAATGTGCGGGTGAGTCCGAGCTTCTGGATCTCATCGGGCCTGTTCATCGATACGTCATGCCCGAACACCTCGACTGAGCCCGCAGTCTGGTCGAGCAGTCCGCTGATGCAGTTGAACGTGGTCGACTTGCCGCATCCGTTGGGTCCGATGAGTCCGACGAACTCGCCCTCACCGATCTCGAACGAGACGTCCTTGACGGCGACCAGTCCTCCGAACTCCTTGCGCAGCCCGTCCACCTTGAGAACTGGCCTCATTCTGAGTCACCTCCGATGGGGCGCGGCGGTCTGCTCGGGACCTCGGGCAGCAGGCCCTTCGGGTTGTACTTGAGAGAGAACACTATCATCAGGCCAATCAGGAGGACCTTGACATAGGCCATATCAGCTAGGATTTCCCCGCTGATGAAACCCTCGATAATCGACCTCTCGCCCAGCAGTGCGCCATTGGCTATGAACACCGCAGCGCCGCAAATCCCGGTCTCAAACATTCCCCATTTATTGATCAATAGGCCGATTACGGCTATCGCGACGAAGGTCTCGAAGGGTGTGATGTGCGGCCAGAACCAGAGGTCGCTCCCGGTTACCAGCCACTCGAAGAAGCGATCGATCATGGCAGCGGTCTCGTTTAGTGGGAGGTCTGATGAGCCCTGACCAGCAACTAGGACGTTGAAGACGAACTCCATGATGACATAGATGAACGCACCAATCACCATTCCCTTGTTGTTGGCCGTCCCACCGATGACGAATGCCGCCCAGACTAGGAACGTGGATCTAGCGGGCGCCATGAAGGATGGTTGGAACCCTGTGAGTTTCCACGCCCACAGAGCTCCTGCGAAACCGGCGATTGCAGCACCGAGTGCGAGGCTGGCCGCCTTGTGGGTCAGGACATCGTGCCCGTGGTGCTGGGCCACCTCCTCGTCCTCCCTGATGGAGCGTAGGATTCGGCCCCATGGTGAGGCCAGAACCGTCTCAAGAAGCCACCATATCGCAATCAGGCTGGTGATGCCGATGACGGCGAGCAGCATCATGTAAGGAGCGGGTTCGCCGAGCTCCATCGAGTACCAGGTTGCCTCGTACATGATGTCACCTTGAATCACGCCCCCGGTCCCGTTGAGGATGTCAATGCCGCTGTACTCTGCGCTCGACCGCCCCAGCAACTCAGCGGGACTGCCGATGCCTACGACATCGGAGCAGTCCGATGCGTCCAATAACTCGCCTGTGG
>BPDA01000012.1 GCA_019654055.1 Methanobacteriota archaeon
GGTGAGCGGTTACGTTGATCTGGCCAAGCAGGAGGGAGGAGTTCTACTGACTGGAGGGGAGCCCTGCCTGCCTGCCGGCTTCGAGCACGGCAACTGGATGGTGCCCGCGGTTATCGAGGGCCTGAGCCCCGACTCTCGATGTTCCACCGAGGAGATCTTCGGGCCCGTTGTCACCCTCCACCCGTTTAGCGGAGAGGACGAGGCAGTGGGCATCGCCAACAACACCCGCTACGGGTTGGCAGGCAGCGTCTGGACGAGTGACCTAGAGCGTGGCAAGCGGGTGTCGGAGGCATTGCAGACTGGGATGGTATGGGTCAACACCTGGCTGCACAGGGACCTGCGAGTACCGTTCGGCGGTGTCAAGGACAGCGGGGTCGGGCGCGAGGGTGGCAGGTGGAGTCTGGGCTTCTTCTCCGAGGCCATGAACGTCTGTGTCAAGCACGACTGATGCAGCAACAGTGAAAGTCCGCACTTGGGCGATGCGGAGCAATATGGCGCCGGTTGGCATCGTCGGTCTGGGAGCATATGTCCCTCCTGATGTCATGACTAACGACGACTGGGCCGAGATAGTCGACACCAGCGACGAGTGGATTACCACGAAGACGGGGATTGAGGAGCGCAGGATTGCAGCCGACGACGTCTGCACCAGTGACCTCGCCGTCATAGCCTGTCAGCAGGCCATGGACGAGGCGGGCATAGGTCCCGGGGATGTCGATATGCTAATCCTCGCTACTTCATCTCCAGATGTCCCGCTCTCATCCACCGCCGGCATCACGCAGCACAAGCTCGGATGCACCAAGGCGGCCGCATTCGACATCAATGCAGTGTGCGCTGGTTGGGTCCACGCCCTCGATGTCGGGGCGCGCTTCGCCGGCACCCCCGGATACGACAACGTGCTGGTCGTGGGTGCCGAGGTCTACAGCCGCATTCTCAACTGGGAGGATCGCACCACCTGCGTCCTCTTCGGCGACGGCGCCGGGGCGGCCGTTCTCCAGCAAGTGGGCGAGGGCAGGGGCCTACTTGGAAGCTGGATGATGTCCGACGGCGCCGGAGCCGGGGTCATCGAGATTCCGGCGGGCGGTGTCAAGAATCCGATTCCGTCCCCGGGTTTCGAGGACGGTGACCAGTACTTCCACATGGATGGTCCTGCGGTCTGGGACTTCGCGACCGAAGCCTTTCCGCAAGCGGTTAATGCGGTCCTCGAGCGGGTCGGTAGATCGCTGGAAGAAGTCGCCATGATAATCCCCCATCAGGCCAACCTGAACATCATCAAGGCGGGCATGGGGAATCTCGGATTGCCGATGGAAAAGACGTTTACGAACCTGCAGAAGTATGGCAACACAGCTGGAGCGAGTGTGCCCATCGCCCTACGCGAGGCGCGTGATGAGGGATTGATTGAATCGGGTGATCTCGTGGTCACCGTAGCCTTCGGCGGTGGGCTAGCCTGGGGTGCCAACGCCATTATTCTATGATAGTTGCCGAGGGCAAGATAATTCGCTGATGCGCCTTCGGCGAGGACATGCGGGTGAGAGTCCTTCTAATCGGGATTCTGATGCTGTCGGCATCGCTCGCTGGTTGCTTTACGAATGATGCTCCTCCTCCCCCTCCTCCCAAACCGACTCTGCCGGATGGGGTCTTCATCACCGGGCCAGACGGCGAGAGCCTCTCACTGGACCTATACCAACCGCTGAATCTCAATTTCGTGTTCAGCAATGTTGGCGAGGAAGGGGCCGAGCCCAGCATCGGCGTCACTTCGAGTGGTTGCATTTTCTTCATTGCCTTTGAGAAGGTCATGCGTTCTTGTGACCACGCAGAATCCTGGGAGAACGTCGCAGGCCCCATGTGTGCGTTCCAAACCAATGATCCGTGGGGATGGGTAGATCCGATTACAGATCGAGTATTCAATGTGCAGATGCAGGGCTTAGAGACGTCTTGGATATGTTATAGCGATGATGATGGGGCAACGTGGGTGGGCAATCCACACGACTCCGGCACGACCCCGATTAATGATCACATCAAACTAGCAACCGGCCCTTGGACGAGCAGTGGGTATGGGATCGGCGGCCAATTTACTCAGGCTTACTACGAGACGGCTGTGTACTATTGTTACAACAAACTCGTAGGTATCTTCTGCTTCACCAGTTTTGATGGAGGTGCCACGTTTAACACAGGTGGACTGATCTTTGGATTGGCCACCACGAACGGTGGACTGCATGGTGCCATCACTTCTGCGCCGGATGGCACAGTCTATGTCACACCTCGAGTTGCGACACCAACCGTCATCGTTTCCGATGACAATGGTTTGACTTGGTTTGATCGAACCATGGGTGAGGATGTAGGGACGCCCAATCCCCGCAAGAACTCAGAGGTTGCAACCGACACTGAATCCAATGCATATCACATCTGGACGGGAGCAGACGAAGGCGTCTATATGTCGAGAAGTACTAATTCAGGAGAAACATGGGAACAGACCAGCATCCGAATCAGTCCGAGCGAGGTAATCTCGACAGTATTCCCCCAGATTGATGCAGGTGACCCAGGAAGGATTGCGGTTACTTACCTTGGGAGTGAGAACGCGAGTGAATTGAACCGATCCGATATCGACGGAGAGCCGTGGGACGGTAATGCGCACTACGCGCCCGCCAATGTCAGTTACTACCTGTACATTACCTACAGTCTCAACGCACTGGATCCTGCGCCGGTTTTCCACACCGTCAGGGTCTCTCCTGATCCGGTCCAAGTGGGAAGCATTTGCCTGAACAGTGGTGATTGTCGTGACATCGGTGGTTCGAACCGCAACCTACTGGACTTCAACGACCTGCACATAGACCGCGAGGGCAGGGTGTACGTGGCCTTCGCGGACGGTTGCACCGACTCGTGCGCTTCCGGCAACAACTCGACGCCGGAGGACTCGCGCAGCAGGCTCGGGTCGGTCTACTTCCTAGGAAGCGGCCCCAGTCTGTTCGAGTCAGTAGGGGATCTCGCCGAATTCGAGAACTGAGTCTAGAGTACCTCTGATTAGAGTATATTATCTACGATCTCGTCCATATCCTGTCCGCGTCCGCAGTAGGAACAGCGAATCTCTAGCGGCTCGACATTGATCACCCGGAGCTTCTGGGGCAGCGGCTCGCGCGCATTCTGGGTGATGCAGTTCCAGAACGAGCAGCGGGCGATGTTAACCAGCTCCTCTCCCAGCTCGGCCTTGAGCTTCTCGGCAACACTGTAGTTGCGGATGATAGCGACGCTCGCTGCAGGTGCGATTAGGGCCAACCTGTCGAGTTCCTCCTGGCTGAGTTCGCGGTCCTCGATCTTCAGTACGTCCTTGCGCCCGAGCTTCGCGCTCGGCACGTTCATCACCATCGATATTGGGTTCGAGCGCCCGATGTCCAACCTGAGCATGCGCAGGACCTGGATTGCACGGCCAGCGGGTATGTGGTCAACCACGGTGCCGTTGCAAATCGCTGTAACACGCCTCATCTCGCTCATCACTTCACCTTCTTTGGGATCTTGACGCTTAGACAATCGCACAGCAGGGCCATCCTCGCGACCACGCCGTTGAATGCCTGCTGGAAGTACCGAGCGTGGCGAGTCGAGTCGACGCTAGGGTGGATCTCGTTCACCCGGGGCAGTGGGTGCATGATGATCATGCCACCCTTGGCACCGGCTAGGTCAGATGCAGTCAGCATGTAGATTCCAGCGACCTTGGAATACTCGTCCTCATCAGGGAAGCGCTCCTTCTGGATTCGGGTCATGTAGATGACGTCGGCCTCGTCGATAGTTCCGGCTAGGTCTGTGGTCTCAGTCACCTTCGCTCCACCCGCAGTTAGGTCGGAGACTATCTCGGCGGGCATACGCAGCGAGTCGGGCGACACCAGAGTAAGAGTCGCGCCGAAGCGAACCAGCGCGTGCGACAGGCTGTGCACGGTGCGTCCGTAGCGCAAATCGCCCACTAGGACAACGTTGAGCCCTTCTAGTGTCCCGTGAGCCTCACGGATGGTGAACAGGTCGAGGAGGGTCTGGGTGGGGTGGTTGCCCGCGCCGTCGCCGGCGTTCAGCACCGGTATGTCGATGGCGTCGGCGGTGTACTGGGCAGCCCCCTGACGCGGGTGGCGTATGGCTGCGACGTCCGCATAGCCGTCAATCATCTGCATGGTGTCGTACAGGGTCTCCCCCTTGGCCACTGACGAGCCGGCCGAGCTGAAGTTCAGCACCGAGCCGCCAAGCCTCTTCATCGCCGATTCAAAGGACATCCGAGTCCTCGTCGAGTTCTCGAAGAACATGTTAGCGAGTACTTTGCCCTCGAGCAGAGGGAGGTGGACATCGCCCTTGGCGACAGGAAGGAGACGCTCGGCGTTGTCGAGGAGATTCTCAATCTCCTTGTTGCTCAGATCATCCATCGTGATGAGGTCGCCCATCGCTTCTCCTCAGCGAAGCCGGGAGCGTGCCGGTTATGTGTCTTACTGTAGCCCTCTGGGCCATCTAACAGGGTACCGTCGGCTTGATGTGGGGTAATTATCCCGCGCGACTGATGATAATCAGCCGGACCCCGGTCCGAGTCTCGTTCTGCGGCGGCGGAACCGATGTCGATTGGTTCGCCTCGTCGGAGCCTAATGGGGGCATGGTCACCTCCCTAGCGCTCGACAGGCACATCCACGTAACGGTCAATCGGCGCTTCGACGACAGGGTCAGGGTCTCCTACTCGTCAATGGAGCTGGTGGACGACTTCGAGGACCTCGAGCACGAGCTGGTCCGCGAGGCCATGAGGATGACCGGAATAACCTCCGGTGTCGAGATCACGACTATTGCCGATATACCCTCGAGAGGTACCGGACTGGGTTCCTCCTCCGCAGTCACAGTTGGTCTGCTCAATGCGCTGCACAGGTTCGCGGGACGCGTCGCGTCGCCCGAGCAACTCGCCGATGAGGCTTGCCGCATAGAGATCGACGTACTCGGGCAGCCAATCGGCAGGCAGGACCAGTACGCAGCCGCATACGGCGGCGTCAATTCAATTACCTTCGGTCCCGATGGAGTCGGAGTGAATCCGCTGCAGATCTCCCCCTACGTGATCAATCGCCTCTCCGAGGAGTTCACCCTCGTTTTCACCGGTACCTCTCGCAGCGCCTCTGAGGTTCTGAGCGAGGCCCCGGAGGACCCGGCCGACAAGTTGGCTAGGCTGCGAGCTATTCGCGAGCAGGCCGACGAGGCTAGAGGGATGTTGGAGTCGGGCGATCTGGGTGCGCTCGGCGCGCTGATTGGTGATGCATGGGATTCCAAGAGAGGCATCTCACATGGAGTCAGCAGCGACGAGATAGACACCCTGCACGACCGTATCATGACCATGGGAGCTACTGGGGCCAAGCTCCTAGGTGCTGGCGGTGGTGGATTCTTCCTCGTCCATGGCAAGGGAGGGCTGCGAGATAGTTTGGCCGAACTCGGTTTGGAAAACCGGATAATCCCCCTAGATGTGGATGGCGAGGGCTCAGTAATCATCCACGAGGACTAGGTGTCACGATGGGTTCGCGAACGACTTCCTTGACCCTCGCGATGCTGATGCTAACCGGGACGCTCACCGTACCCGCTCTCGCAGACGAGCCTGGGCATCTGCAGGACGACCCATTCTCCGAATTCGATACCGAAATCTCAGATTTGCTAGCGGAATGGCAGATTCCGGGAGCCCAAGTCGCTGTGATGCACAACGGCTCGCTGGTCTTCAACAAGGGCTACGGCATCGCCGCCAACGGAACCGACGAGAACGGCAATTACTGGGCCTCGGAGGTGACTGTCGACTCGAAGTTCAGGATAGCCAGCCTGTCCAAGGCAGTGACTTCAGCCGGGATTCTGACATTGATTCAGAACGGCACGATTTCCCTGGATGACAAGATGGTGGACCTGATACCCAATCTACTGCCTGAAGAGATGGATGACTGCGACTATCCTAACCACTCCAACGGCCATTCGATTAGTGACATCAATGTCTCTCATCTGCTCAATCATCGCGGTGGCTTCAATCCTACCTCCGATCCAACATACTGGCACTGGAATCGATGGACTGCTAGCTGGAACAATGACCCCTGCGTCGACAAGGACTCGCTGATAGAGGATTTCGAAGGTGGAAATCTAGCCCCCGTACCCATGGAACGAATACTCTCTGAGTGGCTGAGGCGGCCTCTGGACTACAGTCCGGGTAGCAGCGTGTACTATTCCAACATAGGATTCCAGATCCTCGGGCAGATTATCGAGGCACAGAGCGGAATGGACTACGAGTCCTACATCCTAGACCACGTCCTGACCCCGATGGGTATCGACAGCATGTCAATCGGCATGACCATGCCCGACCAGAGGGCCGAAGGCGAGGTCTCCTACTTCGACGACCTCGTCGACGAGTGCCACTTCCCATCCGGACAGGACTCTAACGGCAATCCGATATTCGAGGACGCACCGGGGCCGGACTGCGGTGGCTTCGTAATCGAGGAGAAGGACGGCGGTGGGGGTTGGATCGCGTCAGCGGCCGACTACGCGAGGTTCATCGCGCACATCGACGGCACCCTTGACTCGGGGGTCTTCGACAATCCATTCGACTACTTCATCGCAAACCCGTATGACACCTGGGGCGGCCGTTACGGCAGGGGAATCTACGTGATGAGTGGGGGCGACGAGGTATGGCGGCACTGGGGTGCGTTCTCGGGCTCGTCTACCAACTTCAAGCGGGCCACCGTGGACTCCGAGCCCGTAATCGCTGTCATGTTCGCTAACACGAGGCCGAACGATTACGACGCTTGGAGGAGCGATAGGGAGGACACCATCACCGATGCGATGCTCGCAGTGGACTACAGCCAAGCCACCCCACTCGATTCCGAAGAGCTCGAGTGGGAGTGGCCCGAGCCGCTGCCTCCCCAGGACGACTACGTCATCGGCAGCTCCCAGCTGCAGATTTTCGGCCCGATATCCGCGTCCTCCAACATCACCGCGACATGGGCCGCGAACATCTCACTGAGGGAAGACTACGGCGTCGACCTGTTGCCCGACAGGGCGCTCGGGGTGCGTGCCCAGATTGACCAGCACCTCGGTGATGGCGACGGCTGGCTGAGCATCCCCGAGATCGCGGATTTCGTATCTCTAATCGAGAACGCGCGTGACCTCACTGACTCCGAGTCGCTGGGCTGCTGCGTGGTCGACTACTTGCCGTTGCAGATGTCGAAGGGAGTGGAGGTCATCGTGATACCTCCTGTGAACGGCTCGGTCGAGAGCAACGGCAGCTGGGGCTGGATGGAGAGCGCCGACCTCACTGGGTTGACGGACAGCCGATCGACGAGGATACTAGATGTCCCGCGCGTGGGTGGCGTGCTGGAGGAGATTCCGCTCAGGGTAATCCTCCCGGACCAGTGGGAGTTGCGCTACAGCGCCATGCAGAGCGTGATAGAAGGGTCTCCCGGCGACTTTACCGTGTTCCGCCACCAGGCACCGGTAGCCTCCGACATCCGCATCACATTGGGGGAGAACATGCCCCCCAACGCAATTGCGGAGAGGCATACAGGAAACAACCGAATTCCCCTGAATAGCCCGACTGTGTACACGGGTGAGTGCACTGACAGCGTCCTCGATGACACCCAGCAGTGGTGGACGGTGCACAACAACGGCACCCAAATGCTCCGTTCCGACGGCTGGGACATACATTTCACTGCATCAGAGTTGAATTACTCAGACGGAGAAGTCGCCATCAGTCGTTATGCACTGCATGGACGCATTCTCCTCTTCGAGCAATTGGTATGAAAACATCATAATTGATGGATCTAACCCCACTTGGGAGGCGACCTTCGAGCTCCAAGTCGACGGTAACAGCACTGTGCTGGACAGTGGGCAGACGCTAATCGAGGTGCCTTCGGGCAGCGAGTTCTACTTCACCTTCAGCGCCTCGGACCCCAACGGCCTACCAGTCATGATTGATGTCACCTCCGACAAGTCCGAGGGATGGAGGCATGCCGGGTCCGACTACCTTGAGTTCATGGACCGCTTCTTCCAAGGCAGTCAGGTCAACGGGATGCACCTCAACGTGACCGAGCGCCACCAGGCCAAGCAGCCCAGCGAATACAATCTCTCACTCACGGTCACCGACGACGCCACCAACACGGCGACTGGTGATTGGACCATCATCATCTCCGACGGGTCAGGCCCGACGATAATTCCCAACATCATCTCCAACGGCACCATGGTGTCTCCAGAGTCACCAGCGCGCGCGGGAGAGGAAGTCTTGCTATCGCTGACCGAGTCCTTCGACGACCTCGATGCCATTGACGATGTTTCCTGGGAGGTCAGGGTGGACGGAGAGGTGATTCTCCAGACCGCTCTCTGGAGCGAGGCGGAGAAGATTCCCCTGCCTGTTAATGGGGCCGGGACTTACCTCATCCACATTCTGGCATGGGACTCCGTTGGCAACATGGAGCAGATTTCCTTCGGCTTGGCAGTCTCACCGGCCCTCGGCGTGTTCCCATCGGTGTTGGACCACCATGCGATTGGTGACCTCATCGTAGGGGAGAGCGTGAACATCGTTGTAACGATGCAGAACACCGGGGCGGGCATCGGTTCGGGGGTCCTGTGCTCGCAGGACACCTGCTCGGACGAGGTACTGGTCAGTCCCGCCGATGCTTCCGGACCGGGCGTGTTCAGCGCCGAATTAGTCCTGAACCTGAACAGCACCGACCGAATCGAACTCAGGTTCGAGTGGACCAGCGACAGCGTGGGCAGCGAGGGCGTGCTGACGATCGACAACGACTATGTCGTTGTGTCCCAGTGGCAGATGCCCATTCAGGTCCTGCTGGGCGTGCTCACAGTGCTGATGCTGATGGCCTGGCTCGCTCACCGCACTTGGGGTCAGGACTCGCAGAGGCCGTGAACACCGCTCAACCATCCGCACACCTCTTGACCCCCGACTCGGGGTGGGCTGCATGGTCCTGCTCCCCGACTACCCCGAGAAGGTCGTGCTCGCACACCGGCTCAGGGTCGAGAGGCTGGCACTCGCCTGCACCCTCCTGCTAATCGGCGGGGGCGGTTGGTGGCTCTCCCCTGCAGTCATCGACGGAGCCGAGATGCTTCCGAGGATTGGTCCCGTCCTAGTCCTCTTCACCTCGGCGCTGCTCCTCCCTGACCTGATTGACTACGGCCCGGTCGAGCGCTCTAGGCTCGGTGCGGCGGCGAACATAGCTTGGCCAAGCGTGCTGGCCTTCGCCGGTATCCACCATGGCCCGGGAGACGGACTGGTCGCATCGCTGATGCTGGCAGCGGTGGCTGCCTTTCTCTGGAAGTTTACCGGTCACCTGCTGGGTGGCAGCCTCCAGACCCGGAGGTGGAGGGGGCTCACGAGCATCGCCGGACTGGCGATTGCCATCGCGGTGCTGGTCTCGATGGGCGGAGACGCTGTGCTGTGGGCAGTTGTCATCGGGGCATCCTTGGTGACGATGGCACCCGACCTGCTGGCGAAGGACGACGACCACGCGGCTAGGGCGCAGTTCGCCATCAGACTCGAGGAGGTAGAGGCCCGGATTCTCTCACTGCGTGAGGGGGGATCCGGTTTGGAGCAGTCGGCCTCGCTGCTGAAGACCGCCCGGGAGGAGGGCTGGAAGGACCCCTCGAGAGGAATGGTGCTGATTGCTCAGGCAGAGATTGAGGTCGAGCGGAGCCAGGCGGTCGCCGTGGACCTCGATGCCATACGCTCCGACGCGCTCGAGGCCGTCAAACGCGCCGAGGAGGTCACCGTCGACGCGCTCGGGCCCTAGGAAGGCGTTCGAGGCAGGTGACAGAGGAGGCCGAGCTGGGCTCTCCGCGTGAGGCAGAGATGCTGTACCGACGCGCCAAGCAGAAGGCCGCGGTAATCGAGGAGCACTGGCAGAGCGCAGCGGACGCGGTCAACGAAGCGGCCGCTGCAATCGGAGACCAGACCGGCCATCAGGCCGACTCGGTGCGTGAGATACTCAGAGCGGCGCAGGAGGCGCTGGAGGCCGAGGAGCCGGAAGAGGCCTTGCACATCGCCTCGTCCATCCCGGAGCACCTAGAGAGCCTGGGCTCCTCGGAGGAGGCCGCAGCCAAGTCGCTGAGCGACGCCGAACATGCCGTGGCCGCAGCCGAGGACGACATTCGAATTGCCACCAAGGGCCGCCTCGAGCAGGCTCGCAATGCCATGGATTCGGGCGATGCGGATCTCGCGAAGGGCTTGGCGGACAGCGTTCTGAGGGATGTTCGCAGCACCTCGGACGCGATGCAGGAGGTGCAACGCGCGCTGCGCCAGAGGAAGCAGGTCGAAGCTAGGTTCCCAGCCGGGTCCAAGACCGAGTGGGAGGCCCGGCTGGAGCAGGTCTCGCAGATGGCTGACGCAGGCGAGTGGCAGGACGCAGCCCAGGCGATGGCTACGCTGACCTCGGACCTGCAGTCCCACGAGCACAGGTTGTCTGAGGCCGCAGAGCTCGTCCGCTTCGTCGACGAGGAGTGGAAGGCCCTGCGTCGCAGACTCGACTCTACCGGGGTCGGTCCGGCGGACCCAGGCAGGATGGCTGCAGAGAAGGCAGTATCCGAGGCATCCAATGCTTTGGAGCAGGGCGACATCGATTCTTGTCACAAGGCACTAGGAGCTGCCAGCGAGATGCTCGAGTCTCAGGGGCGCAGGGTCTAGGGGCCGCTCTGGAAACAGTAGGGGCAGTGCCGGTTGATGACGTAGTGCTCCGACTCCTGCTCTTCAACAGAAAGCGGCTCGCGGCACCGGAAGCACATCACGACCTCGGTCTCCTCCAATTGGTGGTCTAGGGCTACTCTCTGGTCGAACACGAAGCAGTCACCGCTCCAGTGCGTGCCTCCACACTCGTCGAAGTACCCGAGTATTCCTCCCTCCAGCTGCCTGACGTCCTCGAAGCCGGCCTTCAACATCACGGCCGACGCCTTCTCGCAGCGTATCCCGCCGGTGCAGTACATCACCACGGTCTTCGATTGGTACTCGTCCGGGAGCGACTCGATTGCGCCTGGGAAATCTCGGAATGAGGCGATGTCGAGGTCGACCGCACCGTCGAACATCCCAACCCTAGTCTCGTAGTCGTTTCTAGCGTCTAGGACCACGACGTCCTCGCCACCGTCAAGCATCTGCTTGAACTCATTGGGAGAGATATGGGGGGCGGTGAACTCGGAGGGCCTGATGTCGTCCATACCAAGCGAGATGATCTCCCTCTTGCGCTTGACCAGCATCCTGCGGAACGGCTGGTATTCGGTGTGACTGAGCTTGATGGGAATGCTCGCCAAGCGCTCGTCTGACTCCAGATGCGAGAGGAACGAGTTAGTCGACTCCTCGGTGCCCGCAAGGAAGAAGTTGATTCCATTCGGGCTCAGCAGGACCGTGCCCTTGAGCCCCGCTTCCAGACAGACATCGAGCATCGGCTCGCGCAACTCGTCCCTGTCGGGCAGGTCGACGAAGCGGTATCCCGCGATGTTGACGACCATGCGCACCATCACTCCGGAGGCACGATTCCGAGTTCAGTGCTGCGGTTGGTTATCTCGGCGAAGATATCGGAGACGAACTCCTCTAGGGCCACCCCATTTCGCTGGCCACCACTGCGTCCCCGTATCGAAACAGTCCCGTTCTGCGACTCCTCGTCGCCGATGATCACCATGTAGGCCGGGCGCAGTTTTCGGTGCATACGGATCTTCTTTCCGATGGTGCTGTCCGAGTCGTCTACCCGTGCCCTCACCCCGGCCTCGTGCAGCGCCCCGGCCACCCTAGCAGCGTGCTCCTTGTGTTTCTCCGAGATGGTGATGACCTGGACCTGCACAGGAGAGAGCCAGGTCGGGAAGTTACCGGCCCAGTGCTCAGTCAGGAAGGCGACGAACCTCTCGTGCGTCGATAGTGGGGCGCGGTGAATCACGAAGACCTCGCCGTTCTCGGCCCCAGTCTCGTCCTTGTAGGTCAGGCCGAAGCGCTCCTTGGCGGCGAAGTCGAGTTGAATCGTGGACATTGACTCCTCCCGGCCGAGCAGGGTGGTGAACTGGATGTCGACCTTGGGCCCGTAGAAGGCAGCCTCGTCGACGGCCTCCACGTACGGCACGCCTAGGCTGTCCATGATGTTCCTGAGGTGGTTCTCCGTAGCAGCCCAGTTCTCTGGCTGGTCGATGTACTTCTCAGAGTTGCTCGGATCCCACAGCGAGAGCCTGAAGTGGTAGTCCTCGAAGCCGAAGGCGGCATAGTAATCCTGCACCATGCGGATGTTGTCAGCGAACTCCTGCGCCACCTGGTCGAGGGTGCAGTAGATGTGCGCGTCGTTCATCGACAGCATCCTGACGCGCAGCAGCCCGGTCAGAGTCCCGGAGAGCTCGTTGCGGTAGACGGTGCCGTACTCGGCGATACGCAGGGGGAGGTCACGGTAGGAACGCTTCTTGTTGCGGTACACGAGGTGGTGCATCGGGCAGTTCATCGCCTTCAGGTAGTAGGCTCCGTCATCCATCTCCATCGGCGGGTACATCGAGTCTGCGTAGTGAGGCAGGTGCCCGCTGGCCTCGAACAGCTGCTGCTTGCCCAGCACCGGCGTGGTGACTCGCACGTAGCCGTAGGCCTCCTCGGTCTCGACCGCGTAGCGCTCTATCTCCGACTTGAGAGTCTCACCGTTCGGCAGCCAGACCGGGAGTCCCTTACCAATCAGCTCGTCAATCATGTAGAGCTCCATCTCCTTTCCGATCTTCTTGTGGTCACGCTTGGCGGCCTCCTCGAGCTGGCGGACCCTGTTCTGCAGTGCCTCCTTGCTGGGGTAGCACATGCCGTATATCCTGACCAGCGACTCGCGCTTGCTGTCCGCCCTCCAGTAGGCCTGGCTGGTGCTGGTCAGCCTGAACCAGCGCAGGTGGGAGGTGCTGGGCACGTGAGGGCCGCGGCACAGGTCGACGAAGTCACCCTGCCGATACGCTGAGGAGCCTACGTCGTGGCCGATGTTGTCGTCCATTATCTCCAGCTTGAACGGGTTGGAGGCGAACATCCCGCGTAGCGACTCGTTGTCGTGCTCCTCGCGTTCGAGGGCGTGGTTGGCTCTGACGTGCTCGCTCATCTTCTTCTCGATGGCCCTGAGTTCCTCGTCGCCGATGGGGTCCATGTGGAAGTCGTAGTAGAATCCGTTCTCCACCGGAGGGCCAATGGTCGGCTTGGCGTCGGGGAACATCTCGGTGACGGCTTGTGCGAGCAGATGGGCGCAGGAGTGGCGTAGGATGTACAGCCCTTCATCGGAGTCGCCCGCAATGGGCTGTACGGAGCAGTCCGAGGCGAGGACGTGAGAGAAGTCACGCTCGACCCCATCGACAAGCGCTGCCACGGCGCCTGACTTCTTGCCGTGTACGTTCACCACCACCTCACCGACGGCGATTCCGGAGGCGTACTCGTGGCTTTCCGCGCCCCCTACGTCAACCGAGATCATTGCCATGCAAGTCGTCCTCGACGCGTTGGCGAAGCGCATCGGATATGAATCCAATAGCGAAAAACAGGCCGTAGGCCTGAATCACTCTAGTACAAACTGGGTGCCGGCGGTACCAGCCACCATACCCTGCATGTCAGTGAGCGAGCCGATTACGGCCCTGCCGCCTGAACGGCGCACGAAGTCGCAGGCAGCCTCGACCTTTGGCCCCATCGAGCCCTCCTCGAACTCGTGTTGATCCATCTGCTCAGGAGTGGTTCGCTCAATCCTCCTCGCCTGCTCGGTGCCCCAGTCGAGGTAGACCCCATCGGTGTCGGTGGCGAGAATCAGTAGGCCGGCGTCGAGCTCGAAGGCGAGCAGCGCGCTGGCCCTGTCCTTGTCAATCACCACCTCCACGCCCTCCAGCGTTCCGTCCGGCTTGTACGCCGTCGGAATGCCGCCCCCTCCAGCACAAATCACGGTGGCCCCGTTCTCCAGTAGCCAGTGTATCGGCCTCATCTCGAAAATCCTCTGCGGCTCCGGCGACGCCACCACCCTCCTCCAATGCTCGCCATCGGGAGCGATGCTCCACCCTCTCTCCTCGGCTAGCCGCTTCGCCTCCTCCTCGCTGTACACGGGACCTATCGGCTTGGTTGGATTGTCGAAGGCAGGGTCATCGGGGTCCACCTCAACCATCGTGAGGATGGTCGCTAGAGGCTCCTCCATCGGGAGTAGGTTGCCGAGCTCCTGCTCAATCATGTAGCCAATCATTCCCTCGGTCTGGGCGCCTAGGATATCGAGGGGGTACTCCTCAACCTCGTCGTAGGCCGCAGACTGTAGCGACAGCAGGCCGACCTGTGGCCCATTGCCATGCGAGATGACCAGTTGGTAGTCGTGAGCGAGAGGGGCCAACGCACGGGCCGCAATCGCCACGTTGCGGCGCTGGTTCTCGGCCGAGAGCGGCTCACCTCGCTTGAGGAGCGCGTTACCTCCCAGTGCGACCACGACTCTCATGAGTCCGGCGCGCAAGCGTGAAGCGATAAGAACACGTGCCCTTTGGGCCGTCCATGGTGCGTCTTGGCCTGTTGGTGAATCCTGACGCTGGCCTTTGGGGGGCAGGCTCGGCCTAAAAGGCTCTGATGGGCAGGCCGAGTTGGCGCGCTCGAAGGGTGCAGAGGACCGTTCAGGGCCTCGGATGAGGCTGATGCTGGAGTACTTCTCGAAGCTCCGGAGGTCCGGTTTCGAAGGCATCGAGTGGGTGTCGAGCGAAGGTCGCATGGGTACTGACTGGCTCCCCGAGGGAGCCACCATAGGCTCCGTGAGGACTACCCACTCATCCTCGGGCAGCACTTCGGCGGACGATACGGCCGCCGCGGTAGGGGCACTCCTCAAGGAAGGCATCGACCTGCTGGTGTACGCCGGCGGCGACGGGACCACGCGCGACATCGTCGCCGCGTTGGACTCAGCCGGATCTCCCGACACCCCGGTAATCGGCGTGCCCACCGGGGTCAAGATGCACTCCGGCTGCTTCGCCGCCTCGCCGAAGGCCGCCGCCGAGGTGCTATCGGCATGGCTAGACGGCGATTTGCTGCTGGCCAGCACCGAGGTGCTGGACCTCGACGAGGAGCGCTACCGGCAGGGAGAGTGGGTAGTGCAGTTGTACGCCGAGGCGATGACTCCCGCGAGCCCTCGTTGGATGCAAGGATCCAAGCAGAGGATAGAGGCGAGTGGCGAGGAAGACACCACCGAGGGGCTGGCGGACCACATACGCGAGCTCGTCATCAGCGAAGACGGGCTCGTCATCTGGGGGTCGGGAGGGACGCTGCGCGCGATAGCGGAGATGAATGGGTTCCAGCCCACCAACCTCGGTATCGACGCCACGCTGGGAAATGAGCAGGTCGGCACCGACCTCGACGAGACGGGGCTACTGGAGATTCTATCCTCTCACACGGGCCCGGTCACCCTACTGCTCTCTCCAATGGGGGGCCAGGGCTTCCTGATAGGCAGGGGTAACCTGCAGCTCTCCCCCGAGGTGCTGCGTGCCATCGGAATCGACAATATCCTTGGAGTCGTCACCCCTGCCAAGCTCCTGACCGTCAGGAGGTTGCGCATCGAGACTGGTGACGCCAATCTCGATGCCGAGTTCGCAGCCAAGCGCTACATGAAGGTCCTACAGGGATACAGGACGACCAGGGTTCTACCAGTCGCTGTCGATTGAATCAATGGTAGCGAATGAGTCAATAATTGCGCGTGATTAATCCATTATTTTGTCAATTTCTTGAGAAAATAGAATCAATGTTGGTGCCCACAAACCCACAAAAATCCCTAAGTCGGCATTCCCACCATCATGCATGAAGAAGAAGTATATTGACGCGATAATTGACGCGGCGCTCGCTGCTAATCCTATCTTTACTATCTGCCCACTCATTTGTATTCCACCTATCTAAATGCAACAAACCCGCATATTTGATTATTCTCTCCTAAAGGGATTCATCACTCGAGTGGTTGCCAAGACCCCGTTGCTACGTCGAAGGTCATCAGGCTGCCGTCGGGGTTCTGGGCGTACACGGTACCCTCATCGTCGACCCACACGAGCTGCCCCTGCTCATTCAACTTGGCTTGAGGCGGTGCTGATGGGCGGCTGAGGTCCGCCTCGATCTCCTCCAAGAACTCGCCTGCGTCGACCTCGGGCTCGGTCGGCGGGACTGGCTCGGCCTTGTACGACTCGGTCGGCGGGGTCTCGACGCTGTGGGTGTGCTCGGCTGCGTGGGTCACAGTCTCTCCTCCTCTGCGCCGCATAACCATCCAACCGCCCAGGCCGAAGACTAGGAGCGCACCCATCAGCGCGATGACGAAGCCGTACTTACCAATCAAGTCCTCCTCGAGGTGCTTGGAGGCATCGTTCGGGAACGCATCACCGTTGTCTCCGTACCCATCTCCGTCGCTGTCCGCCCACTCGGCGGGGTCGTTAGGGAACGCGTCCACCGAGTCGCCGAAGCCATCGTCATCACTGTCAGAGTCCCTCGGGTCCGTGCCTGCTGCCGCCTCGTCGGAATCGGGGACTCCGTCGTTGTCGTCGTCCGGATCCTCCTTGTCACCCAGACCGTCCGCGTCGTTGTCGGCGTGTTCAGCGGAGTTCAGCGGCAGGGCGTCGCTATCGTCGGGGAAGCCGTCGTTGTCGTCGTCCGCGTCTTCCTCGCTGTCCTTGCACCCGTCGGCATCGTTGTCTGATCCGGGGCTGCTGGACCATCCCATCAGTCCCAGCGGACACATATCGATGCCATCGTCGACGCCGTCGTTGTCGTCATCGGAGTCCGCCGTGTCGTGGGTCCTGTCGCCGTCCGTGTCGAGGAAACAGTCGTCCTCTGAATCGGCCCCCTCCTGGAGCGTGATGTGGCTCTCTGGGCAGTCCTCTGTGCCGATGCTGCCCGCGCCCGAAGCGTAGGTGTCGAGCGGAGCGGGGGTCTGCTCGGCCTGACCATCATCATCCACGTAGTGCCCGGGCGAGGCCTCGATGCAGGACATCTGGCCGAGTGAGTCCTGGTAGGTGCCGGGGCTGCACGGAGTCTGCGAGGGGCTGGCTTGGCTGTCCACGTAGTGACCAGTCTCCGCGGGAGCGCAGTCAGCCGCGCTTCCCGAGGCTTCGGACGGGTTGTAGGTGCCTGCCGGGCAAGAGGATTGTGAGGTCGCCCCGCCGGAAGCGACGAAGTAGCCCGGGTCGGAATCCAGACATGAGGTCTGCCCGGAGTTTGGTTGGTAAGTCCCAGGAGTGCACTCGAGCTGCTCCGCAGTCCCCCACTCGTCCGAGTAGTACCCGGGATCGACGTCTATGCAATCATCCCGGTCGTCCGAGCCCGTGGAGGGGTTGTATGTGGTCGGAGGGCACTCCGTTTGCGTGGCCGAGCCGTTGCTGTCCACGTAGTGGCCTGGCTCGGCCGGAGTGCAAGACGATGCTCCAGAGTAGGCCTGGAAGGTGCCTAGCAGGCATGCGAGTTGAGTCTCCGATCTCACTTCGGGGACGTAGTGCCCAGGATCGGCTAGGATACACGAGGCCTGGCCGAGCGAGGGCTGGTACGATCCTGCTGCGCATGGAATCTGGACGTCCGCACCCGCCATCGGGATGTAGTGTCCGGCTTCGCTGGGTATGCAGTCGGCGGCCGAGGACGAGCCGGTGCTCGGGTTGTAGGTACCCATGTTACATGCGATCTGGAACGTCGAGGCCGGGGTGTCGACGTAATGCCCGGGAGATGCGTCCGTGCACGAGGACTGGGCGGTATTGGGATTGTAGGTGCCCAATCCACAACTGGTCTGTGAGCTGGCGCCGTGGGCTGCCACGTAGTACCCGGCATCGGCCTCGACGCAGGAAGTCTGGCCGGATGAGGACTGGTAGTGCCCTGGGGTGCACGGAGTCTGGAATGAGGAGCCGTCTGCCGGAACGGAGTTACCGGGGTCTGATGGTATGCAGGCGTCGGGGCTGCTGGATCCGGAATCGGGGTTGTAGGTTCCCGCCGAGCAAGGCGTCGGGGTGATTGCCGCAGAAGTGTCCACGTAGTGCCCTGGGGGGGAGTCCAAGCAGTTAGATGACCCAGAATTGGGCTGGAAAGTGCCGGGGTCGCAGGCGGTCTGGTTGGTGGCGCCCGTGCTCGGAACGTGGTATCCCGGGTCCGATAAGTTGCACGAGGCCTGCATGTAGAGAGGCTGGTACGAGCCCAAGTCACAGGGCGTCTGGGATGTCGAGGCGATGGTGTGCACGTAGTGACCAGGAGAGCTCTCGATGCAGGAAGACTGGCCGGTGCTGGGCTGGTAGGTGCCTACCGGGCAGGCAGTCTGGTTGGTGGCGCCAGCGCTCGGGACGTAGTACCCAGCTGAGGCGTCGATGCAGGAAGACTGGCCGGTGCTGGGCTGGTAGGTGCCGTAGTCGCAAGCCGTTTGGGAAGCTGATCCGGTGACGCTGACGTAGTGTCCTGCGTCAGCGTCCAAGCATGAGGTCTGGCCGGTGCTGGGCTGGTAGGTGCCGAGGGAGCAGGGGTCTTGGCTCACGGCCCCCGTGCTGTTCACGTAGTGGCCTGGGGAGGCCGGTGTCTGCTCGATTGCGGCATAAATATCCACGTAGTGTCCGGAGGTAGCTTGCAGGCAGGATGCCTGCGAGACCGCGGGCTGGAACGAGCCGGGACTGCACGGCGTCTGCGTGGTCGAGCCGTTTCCTGACACAAAGTGCCCGGGTGACGCGTCGACGCAGGATGACTGGCCGGTGCTCGGCTGGTAGGTCCCGGGAGCGCACTGATACTGGCCTGCCCCGATCTCGATATCTACCATCATCGAGGGATTTCCCACCAGCGAGCCATCGTCCGTGGAGAACAGCCAGACCTGCAGGGTGTACAGGCCGGTGCCGCTCCAGGGTGACACGAGGATGTACAGGTCGGAGTCCGCCGAGAAATTCGTGTTGTTGGTCGAGGTCTCGTCGTAGGAGGTCGAGTAACTCGAGTTGAGTAGGTTCAGCGTCCCGTCGTATATGTCCAAGTCGAAGTCGGCTCCCGAGGGAGAGGTCAGACCGACTGCCACGCCGTGGTCCTTGGGAACTGCCATCACATACAGGTCCTGTGCGTCGCTGGAGGAGTGTATCGAGCCGTTGTACTCAGCGCTGGTCGCTGAGATGTTGAAGGCCGAGGATGAGTAAGAACCGGCGTCGCCGAAGCTCGGGGAGGTGTAGTTGCCAGCCGAACTGTCGACACACGAGGATTGGGCGAGGTCCGGCTGATAGGTGCCAGCCGAACAGAGGGACTGAACGGTCGCCTGTATCACGTCGACGTAGTTGCCAGCCGACGAGTCGTAACACAGCGGATATCCGGCCTCGGGCTGATAGGTCCCAACCGAGCATGGAGTGTGATAGAGGTCCCCCGGCTGAGCATAGTGGCCAGCCTCAGCCTGGCTGCAAGACAATCTTCCCCACGAGCCGGGGTCGCAGTCCATCCACCTCGTGGGATTGTTCGGATACGGGTCGTCGGGCACCGGCACCCCGTCACCGTCGTCGTCTCCCGTCATGTGGGTGTCCAGAGCATTGACGATACCGTCGCCGTCCATGTCCTGATCCGAGTAGGCCACATCGGCGCCGAGGGAGAAGTCCATCGTATGCGGGTTCAGAATGGGATCGGTGGTTCCGTCGAACTCTCCGGACTGCTGGCCCCAGCACTGCAGCGAGTAGTCGTCGAGGATTGCGCAAGTCGCACTGGTTCCGGCCGAAATCGCGATGGCGGTGCGGCCTGCACTCAGGTTGACGTGCGCCGGGGTGTTGCCATTCTCTCCGGTGCACCCGCTGGACGGGATTACCGAGCTGCACGAACCGTCTCCCCACTGCCCGTACGTGTTGACCCCCCAGCAGTTCATCGAGCCGTTGTCGAGTATCGCGCACATGTGGTCGGCGGTGCCGTCGATTGCGACGGCGGTCCTGCCGACGCCGAAGTCGATTTGGACGGAGCCGTTGGTCACTGTCCCGAACATCGTGGTGACCGTGTATGACTGGCCCCAGCAGTAAACGGAGCCATTCTCAAAGATGGCGCAGGCCCCGTAGCCAGGCGTCGCTATGGACACGGCCCTCATCCCGGTCGAGTGGTTGACCTCTACGGGCGTGTTGCTGTGAGTGGTGGTCCCGTCCCCTAGGACGCCGTAGAAGTTGCCCCCCCAGCACTTGATTGCGCCGGTGTTGGTTATCGCGCATGATGAGTCGGTTCCCGTCGAGATGGCCACCGCGGTGGTGTTCGCCCCCAAATCGACGCTTGCAGGAGCGTTTCTGTTCGCGTTGGAGCCGTCGCCCACCTGCCCAACGTTGTTCCTGCCCCAGCAGCCGACCGAGCCGTCGGTGATGATAGCGCAGTAGTGGCTGTTGCCGTCGGAGATTGCCGCTGGCATGTTGTTGCCGAGGTCCACGGTGCCGTTGGACAGCGAGAAGGAGCCGAGGCCGAGTTGGCCGTAGTTGTTCGTGCCCGAGCACCTGAGGCTGTAGTTGTCAAGCACCGCGCACGCGCCCGCGAGTGAGACGATGTCGTCGTTCGTGTAGACTGGGCTGCTGCCTCCGACGGACAGGTTTCCAGAGCCGAAGGTCACTCTGGTCCCGTTGTTCAGGGCGATGGTGGGGGAGCCCGAGTTCATCTCAAGGACCGAGTGCGTGAACACCGAGCCCCTCTGTGAGCCGGGCTGGTTGAACGGCAGGGAAGGAGTCGAGGAAGTGGCCTCAGAGATGGTCCATGAGGCAGTACCCCACGAGTCGCCCGAAGAACCTCCGTTCCCATTGGCGAAATTGACAGCCAACAGGAAGGTGACATCGCCCGAGCCGCTAGAGGGTGCAGTCCAGTCTACCGTCCACGTCCTTGAGTTTGAGTTTGAGTGAGTGACCTCTCCGCTCACTATCTGCGCATTCGTCCCGGAATTGGAGAAGGTGCCAGAAGAAGCGTCGAGGTTGAAGCCGCCGTTGCTCCCGGAGACTCCTCCGGTGCCTCCAATGGTGAGAGAGTACACATCCCCAGGAGTGTATCCTGAACTGGGGATTCCGGTGGTTAGCGTCGGCGTCACGGTGTTGGTGCTGCCATGGCAGGAGCCACCGCCGCAGCCGGTGCTGGAAGAACCGGTCTTTCCCGAGCTGTAGGCGAACGCCTCCTGTGGTACAGCAAGAACGAGCAGCAGCAGGATCAGCAGCGCGAATTTCCTTGAATTTCCCCTATACACGTCTATGCCCGCCTTGTTTTCCAATCGCAGTCCCAGTCAAAGAGGTTTGTCGGACCAGTCCGACTGATGTCCATTACAGCCGAAACCGATGCAGTTCGCAATATGACTATTGCTGCGCCACGACCGAGGTTGCATCGACCCCAAGAATCGTCTCCGCAGCAGTTGGCAAACCCAGTCCTGCGGCCTCAAAGGCAGCTTCCACCGTATCGAATCCTCCCTTTGTGGAGGCCCTTGCTCGCGCGCTCACCAGCCTCCAAGCGCCCTTCGACCCGATTCCAGGAATTGCCTCTAACTGGTGCTGCGTCGCCGTGTTAACATCCATGCCCGCCTCGACGCCGGTTATACTGCGCATCCCGTGTCCCGTGACAATCACGTCGGTCGAGGACTCCAAGGGCACCTTGTAGGGCAACCCGACGAGAATCGGGTAGGCGCCGATCTGCCGTCCGAAGGTTATGCCAGCGACGCCTCTAATGGACTCGTCACGGTGCTTGGGGTCAAGCACCTGCTCGGGCCTTCGGATGCGGTCGTCATGAGACTCCCACCATACATCTCTGAGGACCGTTCCGAGTGGAAGCATCTCCTCCAACAGTGGTCGGTCGATACCCTCACGGACCTCGCGCTTGAATTCTCTGAATGCTCTCTCCGAGATCTCCTGGAAGCCTTGGCCCTCAACCTGTCGGATGTTGATCCTCCTGAGCCACAGGCCCTCGTCCCGTATGCTCCTGAGCAGCTCGAGGTTCATCCGATAGCTCTCCTCGGTCTCGCCGTTCAGGCCGGCGATGAAGTTGAGTCCCGGCAGCAACTTGGGAAGTCCCCTCTCACCACGCTGCCTGCCATGCTCGTTGACCAGCCTGACTGCGGCCCTGAGTTGCTCGGGGTCGCAGTTCAGCCAGTTTTGCTCGTGCACATTGGGATCGGCCGACTCCAGACCGAACGAGAGCACTGCACCGTCAGACAGGGTCTCGACCAATGTCTTGGTAATCTCCGTAGCCGGCTCGATGCTCTCGGCGATGATTGAAGGGTTGGCGTTGTCGACGTGAAGTATCTCCAGCCTCTCGTCCTCACGCGCGCCGTGCAATACTCTGGCTATCGGCTCGGGATTAGGGGACCGGGTACTCGAGGTCCTCTACGCCTTCTGCGCGATACGTGTAGATGTCCGTGGCACCGCCTATGCGGACGTTCCTAACTCCAGAGTCGAGGGCGGTGGTAATTTCGGCTAGGACGTCGTCCTCATCCCGCCATAGTGGCAGTCCCTTCTTTGGCTCAATGCAGAACTTGCAGCCGCGCTTGAAACGGACGCACCCTTGGTAGAGTTCGATCTCGTAGGTCAGTGGTCCGTGAGAGCCCTTGGGAGATTCAAGGTCGGGGTGATTGGTGACCGCTTTCGAGGATGCTCCATGCAGGGCCCACTCGGACCATTGTTCGGGCGTCCTTTTCCTGTTCTCCCACTGCCCTGTGGAAAGGAAGTGATGCAGCGAGGCGTCAGTGTCCTGAACCGTGCAGAAAAGACTTGATCGAAGGGGGGTCCAACCGTCGTATCGCCAATGGCGAATAGCCCAGCCGCCACACAGCACCGGCTGCTCACCAGGCAGAATTGAGAGTACCCGGTCCATCTCACGGCGGCTAATTGGAGTTCCTCTGACATACTTACCAGGGACCACCGCTCCCGCTAGAATGACTGTGCCGTCCAACTCGGACAGCTCCCTACGCAGAGCAGTTCTCTCTCTGGGGTCGTCCAGTCGCCCCTTCTGGTGTATCCTCCACTGGTCGATGGTCATGTATGTGTACGGCAAGCCACGAGATTCGAGTACCCCGCAGATGTAGCGGATGTGGAAACCGAGGTAGTTGGGTACTCCGAAGGCCGCTGGCTCGTCCTCGTAGCCGTCCAGAACCAGCCATCCTTCCATCGCAGACATCCGGGACGACCGGTTTCCGGGTATTCACGGCTTCGCTAGTTGCGTCGGCGGCGACGCTTGCGGTCGCGGCCGCCCGGGTTCGACTCCTGAACGCTGATCTTACGGCCGTGAATCTTGCTGTCATGAAGTGCCTTGATTGCTGCGAGACCGTGCTTCTTGCTAGAGAAGGTGACGAAGGCGAAACCTTTCGACCGGCCCGTATCCCTGTCTGTGGCGATGTGAACCTCCGTAAGCTCCCCGTGTGCAGAGAATGCCTCGCGGAGGTCGTCCTCGGTGGCGTCGTAGGAGACGCCTCCGACGAACAGCTTGAGTCCCATCGACTCCTCGGCGCCAGCGCGTGCCGAGTTCAGGACCTTGCGCTCCTTGGCGAGCTCGTCCTTCGATGCCTTGCCTTCCTTCACCTTGTCCATGCAGTCCCTGCAGCGGATAGGCTTGCCCGGAGTAGGCTTGAACGGGACCTTCGTCTTGGTTCCACAGAGCGTGCAAGTGGTTGGGTGCATCTCACGCCTAGGTCCACCGCGCCCTCCGCCTCGTGACTGGGCAGCCCTCTGACGGCGGACGGAGTCAGGCATCTCGTGTGACATGCCGCGACGGTGGTCAGCGACAGGTGAGAGGTATGGGCGGGCGCCGTCGTGGCCGAGCATTGACTCGGCCTCGGAGGACCAACGGGCGCCAGGTCGATTCAGCGACTGTATGTCGCTACCGAGAACATGTCCGCGACCGAAGCCATTGGACAGTACCCTGTAGCCCGTGTAGTCACAGCGAGGGCATGCGACGTTGAAATCCGGAGTCTCGCTGCTCGTCTCAAGGTCCTCGCCGCACTGCGGGCAAAGAGCATGCAAGACTCCAAGTTCGGGATTGTCGCGAGTTGTGGCCTTGAGCATGGGTTCGAGTTCCACTATGCGCGCGCGGACCACGTCCCTCTTGCGCATCGCGTCCCCGGCGGATGGCAAGAAGCGATCGACGAAGTTGGTGACGAAGATGTCTGCGAACAGTTTCCCGGCAGGGACGTCCCTGTGACCACCGTCCTTTCCCTCGATGTGGAGTACGCGGACCTCGGCTGTCTTAGGATTGAGTCGGTTGACCTCGGCTATGATTACATCTCCTATCTGAGGCGAGTTGACCGAAGGCCTCGAGGCGTCGACCGACATGGTCCCGTCGCTCTGGACCAGAGTCCCGGTAACCACTGCGACCGAGCCGGATGAATCACTGTGGATGCCATCGCCGGCTTCGATTCCGTCTGGGATTGCCACCGATGAACCAGGAGAGACGAAGTCGCCTACTGTAGCGGTCATCGGCCCGCCGACCGGACAACCCCCTATGAACGGTCCGGCCGGATTGAGCCGTAGGCTCAGGGAGGGACGAGGCGCCAGAAAGCAGCCCTAGTCCTTCCTCTCCGTCGACTGTGGTGCGAATACGCTGCGGGTAGCGCGAAGTCAGCTTCGCCGTACCTCTCGGACGACCAACCCGCGTCCTCGAACAGAGGTCGGATGTGAGTGGCCTCGGCGCTGTGCAGCAGGTGGGCCGGGACTCCGGTCGAAAGAATGGCTTCGAGGAACGGTCGGTCCGCCTTAGGCGTCTGCCTGCCCCATGGTGGGTTGCTGATTACCACATCGACTGAACTGAGGTCGACGGGGTCCGAGCCGAGCGTGGCACGGATTACTTCCACCAAATCAGTGGACTTCATCGACTCGACGTTCGATTTCGCGATTTCGCATGCTGCTTCGTCAGCCTCCACCAGTATCGCCCTTCCAGCGCCCATCGCCAAAGCACCCAACCCAAGGACTCCGTTTCCCGCTCCGAGATCTGCAACCTTGCACCCCTTGTAGAGGTCACCGAACGCGGTGATGTCTGCTAGCCAACGGGCCGCTAGGTCGCCTTCGATGGGGTACTGCTCGAGACCGACGGATTCGTTTGGATTCGGGGCGAGGCCGGACAACAGTATAGCAAGCCTCCGGACTCTCATGACTTTGGGAGAGCGAACACCTAAGAAAATCTGTTCTAGATTTTAGTGTGTTCCGATAACCATCCTGTAGAGTTCAAGTACTCCCGAGTATTATGCTCAGACATGGAAGCATTGGGGCTGATGTATATCCTACTGGGCCTGATGGTAGGAGGCGGTATCGGATGGATGCTTGCCAAGGAAAGGATTGGTGGCGAAGTCATACGTTCCGAGGAGAGGGTTCGCGCTAAGGAAGAGGCAGCCGCCGCTAATGAGGAGAAGGTGAAGGCCGAGATCGAAAATCTGGTCACCGACATGGGTAGGAAGAATTCTGAAGACTTCCTGAAACTCGCCGAGGAGAGGCTCGGGAGAGTGCAAACCGCTGCAGATAAGGATCATGAGGCACGCAGGAAGGAGCTTGACGACCTGATGCGGCCAATGAGTGAATCTCTAGCGAATCTTGACCAAGCCACCAAGGATCTCGAGAAGGAGCGCAGTGATGCGTACTCGGGTATGCTCAGGCACCTCAAACTGTTGGAGCAGCAGACCGACAGGCTGGGAAGTGAGGCTCGAAACCTTTCCACCTCACTTCGGAAGAGTTCCAGCGTTAGGGGAGACTGGGGAGAGGTTGCCCTGCGCAACCTGCTGGAGATGGCTGGGATGACTAAACACACTGATTTTCTCGAGCAGAAAGGGGTTGAGGGCGGTGGCCGTCCGGACTTCGTAGTCAGGCTACCAGGAGACGGGGCGATTCCAATCGATGCCAAGACGAGTGGTAAGCACTACCTAGAGGCATTAGAGGAAGAGAATCTGACACAGCGCCAAGCGAAACTTGCCGAACACGCCAAGGCCATGCGCAGTCGTGTCAATGAGTTGACTCGTAAGGAGTATCTTTCCAAAGTTGAGGGGCGTGCGGAGTTCGTAGTGATGTTCGTTCCGTCTGAGGCCCTAATCTCAGTCGCCTTCGAGATGGACCCCGATCTGCATGAGGATGCTATGGACAGAGGCGTAATCATCTCGTCTCCGGCCTCAATGATTGCTCTACTAAGGACTGCGGCTTTGTACTGGCAGCAGGTCAGATTCGCTGAGGACGCCAAGGAGGTTGTTGACGTCGCTCGCGAATTCTACATGAGAATGGCAACTTGGAGCGAGCACTTCTCGGAAGTCGGGAAGAGACTCGACAAGGCAACCGAATTCTACAACAAAGCTGTGGGTTCTTGGGAACGCAGCGTCATGCCTCAGGGGCGCAGGCTGGAGGAGCTCGAAGTCTCTACGAACCTGCCCAAGACGCTGGTTGAACAGAATCTTGTTAATGATGACATCAGAATGCCCACCGTGATTGAAGTAGAGGCCGAAGAAGAGGAGTGATTTACTACTCCTCCTTCGCGAAACCATGGTTGACTGGTCGGCTCAGGATTACTGTCCCGTGGTCCACCTGCCTGAGAATTACACCGTCCTAGACCTTAGCGGTGGCACCTGGATTTCTCCGAAGACTGAGTATAGTGTTGGTAAGTACGATGAGGTCAGGCCCAATCTGTACAACACAGAACTGTTCGGCGGCACTAGACTAATCCACATGGGAATCGACATCGGCGGCCCGATTGGAACTCCTTGCATGGCCTTCGCTGATGGTGAGGTCTCACACTTCGGTTACAACTCCGAACCGGGTGACTACGGGCACGTTGTCATAACTAGGCACGATATCGATGGAACAGCAGTTTGGGCTCTTTACGGGCATCTCGATGCAGCCTCGATAGAAGACAAGCAAGTCGGCCAGAAGGTGGACGCAGGGGAAACAATAGCATGGTTCGGTAGTTATTCGGAGAATGGCGGATGGGAGCCACACTTACACTTCCAAATCTCTCTCATCGAGCCAGATACTCACGACCTTCCTGGAGTGGTTTCTCCACAGGACAGGCAGCAGGCCCTGTTGGACTACCCTGATCCGAGGCTCGTTCTAGGGCCGCTTTACTGAATGCTGGCCAGATGCGCCTTAAGGGAGTCGATCGCAGCCATTTCGGAGGGATTCACGCCCTTAGCTAATGCCATTGCGATCGAGACCCAATCGGTTACGTGGGCTGCGTAGAGCAGGCGCTCAAGCAGGCTCTCTCCCTCGCACTCGATTCGCCACACCACCTCGCTCTCTATGTTGTCCAGAATCCATGCCATCCGCGCATGCGTGCGAGGGTGTACTCCCTCGCAGGTGAGTGCCACCAGCGCGCGAGAGTCCCCCTCAGACGCCCATGCGACAATCTCGTTGTGGTTCATCTCGGGCACCTCGGAGGGGTTGGCGAAGCCGTCTGAGTTCTCGTTGACCTGGCAAGCGAAGCGGTAGCCGGCCGGAGCCAGCTCTGAGGGAGAGGAGATTCCGACCTCCCTGCCTATCATGGACCTCGCCATCGTCTCGGACATGCCGTCGCCGCCGACCAAATCGGCTCGCGACGAAGCCGCCCTCAGTCGGCTCAGCATCCCGGAGATCTCGTCTGCGTTGGGCGAAGGCAGCAGTCCTAGGGCCCAACTAACTGCGAGTTGGGCGCCGAAGATGTGGCCGAAAGCTGAACGTGGGGCCTGGCCTGCGAGCACCGGGAGCAGGGCGCACTCGTCACTGTCCACGAGTATCTCGGACAACCGTCCGCCCGAAGACACCCCGATGACGGTCCCCCCGGACTCGAGTGCCACGCGGACACCGTCGAGGGTCTCCTCGGTGTCTCCCGAGTACGAGGTCGCCAGGACCAGCCAGTCCGGCCCCCACCAGCTAGGTAGTCCGTAATCGCTCCAGACCACGAAGGGCAGACCTCCCTCGGAGTCGGCTAGGGACTTGAGGAATCTCCCTCCAGCGCCCGAGCCTCCCATGCCGAGACAGATTACCCCGCTCCAGTCGGAATCGGCCTCGATGCCTACATCCATGCTCATCGCCGCCTCGAGATCGTCGACGAAGCGGCGGGTGAATCCTGCCATGTCGCCGGTATCGAGCTCGGCAAGCAAGGAGGAAATGTCGTGCTCGGCCATGCTGCTACTCCCCTGCTGCTCCTGGCAACGCCAGCCACGCTCCGTCTATGAAGCCGATGCGCAGGCGTGAGGACTGTTTGTCGTCATCGTAGGGCAGCGCGACGGTAACCATCCTGTAGTCATTGGGATCCATCACCTCGGCGGCAGAACTGTCCCGGTTCATCACCTCAACGAGATGCTGCTCCGCGAGAGGGCAGACCACCGTCGACTTCTCCATGTCCCTCCATGTAACTCCGGTTCGCTCGAACCTGTCCATACTACGCAGGCTGGGGCCATCCTTCTGCCAGCCATCGACCAACCACAACTGCTTCCGAATCGAATCACATCGCGAATACCGTACGCGGGCTTGCGGTAACTAAGGGTCAGTCTCGTCACGTCTATGCCGTCGTTGGAGCCGACCACCGTCGAGGTCTCCTTGATGGTTCCTCCGAAGCTTCGGACGAGTTTCCTACCCCAGTTCTTGGCCATTGCCTTGGAGCCCAGTTGGAGATCCCAACCACCGGTCACCGGGCCCTCCTTCGTTACGAAGAACATGGGGTCAGGCTCCATGTTCTCTAGCATGTCGTCGAGCGTTGCCCGGAGTTGCTTCAACTCGCTGTCGTCCAACCGCCTGCCAGCCGAGCGTAGTTGCACGGTGGCCTCGAAGTACGAACCTGCCTTGCGCGCACATGCAGGGCATACGGCGTTGCTGGTCTGCAGCAGCACCTCGTGCTGGTCCTCGAAGTCGTGGCCCTCTATACTGCCAGAGACGTCAATGTGGAGTCGACTGGTCCTCTCGTCGATGAACTGGACCGAGAATCTCACGTCCACCTGCTTCGCGCGTCCTCGGCGACGAGGTTTTCCCGGATGCGCAGGTCAGCGATGGCATCCGGGTCCATCTCGGACCAACGCCCTCTGACCTCGAAAGAGTCGCACTTGGCGCAACGCGACTGCTGGATCGTCTCCGGGATTCTCGAGAGCGTGGCACGCTGCCTCAGGCAGTCCTCGCACATCCTCTCGGAGGTCAGCGGAGGCGGTGCTCCGCAGGCGATGCAGAAGGCTCCAGCTGACATGATTCTCCCTACCTCCGCTCGACCGCTCCGTTTCAAGGGTTCCCGAAGGGAAAAACGCCCGAATTCAGTCGCTTTCCTCGGATGAGACGGCGTTTTCCGCTGCTTCCAAGCGGCTTTCGACATCAGCCAGCCTGCTCATCAGCCTGTAGACGTAGGCGCCTATCAGCCCAATCAGGGCGAGGTACACGATGGCAAGCTCGGTCGTTCCGGTCAACGTATCGCCTCCTCGTCGAGCCGGTGCTGCAGCCCACTCAGCCTTGACTCCATCTGATACAGTGCGTCACTGAGAATGGCGAAGCCGGCGAACAGCACGAAGAACGAGATGAATCCGAGGATAAGGACCGTCAGAATCTCGGGAGCGAGTCCGGCCTCCTCGGTCTCCACGATGATAATCCCGGGGTGGCGCTCCTGATACCAAGTCGTAGCCAGTGCGGTGATTGGGACCAGAGCGAATCCGAAGAGTCCTACTGAGGCGATGGGGTCGCGGGTGTCGTTACCGTCCGGCTGCGAGTTGCGAGCGAGGACTAGGAACAGCGCTACAGCGGTGAGCAGACCGTAGGTGTTCAGCCTCAAGTCGCCCCAGTCCCATGGGACGCCCCATTCTGCTGAGCCCCATATCGGCCCGGAAATCACAACTCCTAGACCGAACAGCAGGCCGAGGTCGGAACCAGTGCAGATGAGTCTCCATCCAATCTCCGAACGACGTGCGTACCAGACAACTGAGCCGATGAAAAGTACGCTGAAAGCGAGGAACGAGGACCAGGCGAACGGGACATGCCAGAATAGGATGCGGTATGCCTCGGGAGCGTTCCAGGCCTCGGGGTCGACGGATGGCGCCCAAAGCAGGCCGAGTAGCAGCGTCGCAGCGGCACCTGACAGGCCCAAAGCGGTGAGTGTCGCGCCGGTCGCTCTGAGCGAGTGCATGGCACGCCGACACTGCTACTCGTCATCAATGCTGGTCTTCACGCGTCTGGCAGGTAGATTGCAACGGCCCAGACTAGGATGGATATCAGGCTCGCCATTATGCAGGAGACCAGCGGGTCGCCAATGCCCAGTCCGAATGACATTCCGTCCGTCATGATGACTGAGAGGGCGTCGGTCAACTGCAGGAACGGCCAGACCAGCACCAACAGAAGTAGC
>BPDA01000013.1 GCA_019654055.1 Methanobacteriota archaeon
ATGGGATGGGCCTGGCTCAACGTGCACGACAGAACGGAGTCGGATGCTTGGCGCTTCGACGAGGCAAGTAGGGACAAGGGCGGAGATTGGGTTCCGGCGCTGCAGGCGCTGTGGGATGCTGCCGAGGATTTGCTGCTCAACGACAACGAGGACTCGGTTCGGGACTACGAGGCGGCGATGAAATGGTTAGCTGAGGTCAGCGGCTCGGGTGAATTACCCTAATCAATGAGGCATTGCTATCCAGACTGCCACTGCGAATAGCGCCACCCCCATTGCCGTGTTGAGGTTCCTCGCGGATCGCTCGGTGCTGAAGACTCGCCTGAGGAGAGTTCCGAAGGCCGCCCATGTGATGACTGGGGGAAAGGGCCGAACGTCAGATTGAGCAGGACCAGCGTGCCTTCGCGGCGAAGCCGGTTCCGAAGAGGCCTCCGAAGGCAGTCATGAGAACTAGGAAGTGAATCCAGGCCTTTCCATTGACCACTTGGAGGACTATGCCGGTCCGGAAGCCCAAGCGGTCCGTTTGGTCGTGCTCGGTGTCGATGGGGGATGATGGGCCAGTTTGTACGCCAGATAGGAGATGTATGCAGCGCCTACGTAGGTCAGGAGTCGGAAGAACTCCTCATTCTCCTCGATGAATACCGTGGCAGCGCCTACGAACAGACCGAGCGTCGCCCAGCCGATCGCCATTCCCAGAATCAGGGGCATGGTCCCCCTCAGACCGTGCTGGGAGCCGTGCGCAGCACACAGCACGTTGTTGGGGCCGGGTGTGAAGCACATCGGGATGATGAAGGCGAGGGTAGCCAGAAGGAGGTCGGTCTCCATGCCGAACCCTCAGGCCCGGCTCTCGAGGAAGGCGTTGGCTGCGGCCAGAGCCTGATCCATATCCGCCCAGATGTCCTCGACGTCCTCTTTTCCCCACGCTCATCCTCACGAAACCAGGCACTACGCCTGCCTCCCTGCGTACGTCCTCGGGCACGAACATGTGACTGGAGTTGAACGGGCACTCGACTAGGCTCTGCGTCCCACCGAGGCTGGTTGCCTCGAAAACCAACTCGAGGGCCCTCATGAAGCGCAGAGCGGCATCGTCGCCGCCCTTCACCACGTAGGACAGCATCCCAGTTCCTCTCGGCATAATCCTCTGCGCCACCTCGTAGTCGACATAGCTGGGTAGGGAGGAGTGGTTGACGCTCTCGATCATCGGGTGTGCCTCCAGTCTCCTAGCGAGTTCGGCTGAGTTGGCCGCGTGTATCGGCATTCTGGCGTGGAGCGTGTTCATACCCCTCTCGAGCAGGTAGCACATGTGGGGGTCGGCGGCACCTCCAAGGTGCACCTTCTTGGCGAATATCTCGGCCACGAGGTCCTTGCGACCGACAACAATGCCCGCTATCAGATCGGAGTGTCCACCGAGATACTTGGTACCCGAGTGGATGACCAAGTCAAAGCCCATCGGGATGGGGTTGCAGGCCCACGGTGTCGCGAAGGTGTTGTCGACTATGGCGATGAGCCCGTGCTTCTTGGCAATCGCGGCCATGGCCTCTAGATCGCACACCTTGAGGACGGGGTTCGTAAGCGTCTCGACGTAGAGCACCTTGGTGTTCTCCTGAATCGCCGCCTCATAGGAAGACGGGTCCCTCATGTCCGCCATCGAGACCTCGATGCCGAATCTAGGGAGATCCTCGGTGATCAAACCGTATGTGCCACCATAGCAGTCAGCGCTCGCGACCATGTGGTCGTCCTTAGACAGCAGAGCCAGCAGAGCCGTGCTAACTGCCGACATACCACTGGCGAAGGTCTCGCCGTCCTCTGCTCCCTCCAAGGCCACTACCTTCGCAGCAACAGCCTCCGAGTTGATGCTCGAGAGGCGGCTGTACAGTTCGGTGTGCTGGGCTCCGTCGGCCCATCCTTGGTAGCGCTCGTCGGTGAGTTGGTAGGTCGAAGTGAGGAAGACAGGGGTGGAGGCGGCTCCCTCTATGTTCGGCCCGCCTGACCAGACTGCTCGTGTGGCGAATCTTTTGTCGGAGTACTCGTCGCTCATGGCACTCCGAGCAGCGGTGGTGTCATCAACTATACGCCGGTAATCATTGAATTTTGTCGAATTATTCACTACGAAATGCAATATTGCCGACTAATTGACGGAATATTTAATTTTCATCCGTCATTCCAGAAACCATGCCCACATCCGATTTGGACGCCAAAGACGCCAAGATAGTTGGCATGCTGAAGGAGGATTCTCGCGCCAGCACGCAGGCTATAGCAGATGCATTGGGAATGCCGAGGGTTACCGTCCATGATAGAATCAGGAGGCTGCAGGAGAGGGGTGTGGTACGCCGCTTCACGGTGGAGCTCGGGAAGGAGGAGCTTGGTTGGAGCCTGCATGCCTTCATCCTAGCCAACTGGGTGGGCGAGAGGGGGCAGACCGACAGGAGGGAGGTGGCTCAGGAGATCTGTGGCATGCCATTCGTCGTCGGATGCCACATAGTCACCGGCCAATGGGACTTCATCGTCGAGGTCCTAGCAAGAAACATGGAAGACCTTGGGGACTCCATCCTAGACGGCCTCTCGGCTGTACCTGGTGTCGGCCACACACAAACCCTAGTGTCGTTCTACAACTACGATGGTGAGGCGAAGGCACTCAGCTAATCGAGGCCGATTGCGACTAGCACCGAATCGAGATCGGAATCAACCAGAATGGTCTCGGCTCGTGAATTCTCTACTGCCACATCAGGATCCTTCAGACCGTGTCCCGTGACGGTGACTACCACGGTGCTGCCCGCGGGCACGCCGCCTGCTGCATGGCACTTCACAAGGCCGGCTATTCCAGCCGCGGAGGCGGGCTCGACGAAGATTCCTGCTGAGCGAGCCAGCAAACGCTGGGCGTCCAGTATCTCCTGATCGCTGACCATGTCGATGGACCCGGATGACTCGCTGGCGGCCTCGACCGCCTTCTGCCAGCTGGCTGGGTTACCGATGCGTATCGCAGTGGCGACTGTATCGGGCTCCTCGACGGGGACTCCTCGAACTATTGGGGCGGACCCCTCGGCCTGCCAACCCATCATCCGAGGTAACACGGTGCTATGGCCGGCCTCGAGGTACTCCTTGTAACCGAGCCAATAGGCGGTGATGTTGCCGGCATTGCCCACCGGCAGGAAGTGCATGTCAGGGGCACTGCCGAGGTCGTCGCAGACCTCGAAGGCCGCCGTCTTCTGGCCTTGTATCCGGAAGGGGTTGATGCTGTTTACGACTTCGATTTCGTCCCTCTCGCCCAACTGCCGGACGATCTCGAGAGCGTCGTCGAAGTTTCCTCTGACCTCCAGCGTCCGGGCTCCGTGAATCAATGCCTGGGCCATCTTACCGAAGGCGATTTTGCCCTCCGGAATCAAGACTAGGCAGGTCATCCCAGCAGCAGCTGCGTAGGCCGCTGCAGATGCGCTCGTGTTCCCCGTACTGGCGCACACCACTATGCTCGCCCCTCGCTCGACTGCCTTGGTTATCGCCAACGTCATCCCCCTGTCCTTGAACGAGGCCGTAGGGTTGAGGCCCTCGTGTTTGACAAGGAGACGGAACTCGCCTCCAATCTCGTTGACGATTCCAGGGGCCTCGATGAGTGGGGTGCCGCCTTCGTTGAGTGTGACCACGCGGGTCTGCTCCGACACCGGCAAAAACTCGTGATAGCGCCTTATCACTCCGTGGCCCGCCATGGTCTCGCCTGATGGGTTTCAGCCATGAACCTCACCCGGCTTGCCGAAGCGACCTGCGAGATTGAGGCAGGTTGCCACGACGGGTCCGATGAGGATGGCAAACAGGATGGTTCCCTCTCTGAACGTCCCCCCCAACAGCCACCCGACTACGAGAACCGTGAGCTCGATACCTCCCCGGACCCTAGCTATCGGTATTCCGGACACCCTCTGCAGACCGGTCATCCAGCCGTCTCTGGGACCCGGCCCGAGGTTGGCTGTGAGGTAGATCCCGCTGCCGATACCAATCAGGAGGACGCCTACGAGGACCTGTGCGATTGCCATGGCCTGCGTCTCGGGGGTCGGGAGTCGTGGCACCATGATCTCTATTGCGACTGCAATCAGTATTGCGTTGAGGATTGTACCGATTCCTGGCCTCTCCCTCAAAGGAATCCACAGCAATAGCACCAAGACGCTGACGAGGAAGGTGGCTTGGCCGACGGACCAGTCTATGTTCACGGCTATCCCCTCGGCTAGTACTGTCCAGGGGGTGTTTCCAATGCCCGCTGCAATGAGGATGGCGTCACCTGTCCCGAAGACCCAGAGGCCGAAGACCAGAATCAGCAGGGTCCTGAGGGGTGGTCTGATGGTCATCGGGTCGGTAGAGCTCCACCAAGTGGTGGGAACCTCCTTGGCGGGGCGCAGTAAGGAAAGCACACCCATGGCGCACGATGGGACTTCAGCCTTGAACCCAATCGGAGTATCCTGGTGTGCTGATAGCCTCCCACGCCACAATCTGGGGAGTCTCGTATGGGTGGTTGTAGAGTATTACCTCAATCAACCGGTCCTTTTTGGATTGGCTAGTCTTAATCTCAACGCGCCATTCCTCTGTACTCTCCGTTGAGCCTTCCCACGAGTACACCGAGGTAATGCGATCCCGCTGCACACACGCAGCCAAGCCTCCCTCTACCAGTTCCGCGGACCAGGTCCCTACCTCAGCCTCTATCCACTCCCCTGGAAGAGACGTCTGGACGACCCATACAGCGTTGCTCATAGAACACCGAGGTGGTGATTGCGAATCAACTCGATGCATACTTTGAATGCAAGGTGTCCCTTAGGCGAATACGGTGAGCAGATGGAGCAGTGGGAACACCCTATCGACACGGGAGTTGTGCCGGATGACGATACTGCATTCGACGTCATAGTAGTCGGAGGAGGGCCAGGAGGTTCGGCCGCGGCTGCGTACAACGCGTTGAACGGTTGCCGTGTGCTGCTGCTCGAGAAGGGGGTCTGGCCGCGCGACAAGCCATGCGGTGACGCGGTAGGCGGCAAGTCGCTGTCCCACGTTGGGGAAAGCTCGGCGTACTCCCCATGGTCGAATCCACGCCCCACTACGTCGTCGATTCTATCGTCTTCGGGAGTCCGAACGGCTCGGAAGTCAGGGTGATGCTGCCTAAGGAGTCCTACGAGGCGAAGGGTTTGCTGTCGGGCTATGCCTTACCAAGAGTTCAATTCGACTACATGCTGTTCAAGCGCGCCACCGAGATGGTGTTAGAAGCCGGGGGATCGGTAATCCAAGGCTTCTCTGTGAATGATGTCGCTGTTGAGGTGGAAGATGGAGAACAGAGGATAGTTGGGGTCAGTGGCAAGGCTGGAGGTGCACGCTCCGAGGAGCCTGAGCTCTCCTTCTCAGCTCCCTTGACAGTAGGTGCCGGAGGTTACAACTGCCCGGTGTCGCGCAAAATCACCGAGGTCCACGACGAGCCGCACAGGGATGACGAGCATTTCTGCGGGGGCTACCGTGAGTACTGGGAGAACGTCGAGGGGCTGGGGGACTCAGAGGGCCCGATCGAGATTCACTTCATCGATGAGGTGCTCCCGGGGTACTTCTGGCTGTTCCCAGTCAAGGAGGGGGTGGTCAATGTTGGATGTGGTATGCTAATCTCCGAGCAGAGGAAGCAGAGGGGGAAGAAGAAGTCCCTCAAGCAGATACAGAGGTGGGTCATCGAGGAGCATCCCGGATTCAAAAAGAGGTTTGCGAATGCTACCTTGGTCCCAAAGTCGGAGAAGGGGTGGCAGCTCCCGTTCGGCTCACCGAGGAAGAAGGCGCCTTCGTACCAGCCCAGAAGAGTGGCGATGGCCGGGGCCATGGCCGTTGGGGATGCAGCCAGCCTTGTCGACCCTTTCAGCGGGGAAGGTATAGGAAACGCCCTGCTGACAGCCAAGATGACCAGTAGACACTTCGACAAAGAGATGCACTCTGGAGGTTTTCCCGAAGATGGCGCAGTGGCCTACATGGAGGAAATGTGGGATGAATTAGGCAGTGAATTGACCAACTCCAAAACACTACAGAGTTTGATGAAGTGGAAGCGGGTGACAAATTGGTTCATCAAGAAAGCGTCCAAGAAGGAAGAGATTGGGAAGATGATGTCGGAGATGATTGCGAGCAAGGAGGCTCAGAAGGCGCTTTGGAATCCCTGGTTCATGTTCAAGACCCTAATACTCCCATGAGATGATGAAATGAATGTGCTGTACCGGGATCTAGATGGAATCGAGGCCGTCTTCCTAGACCTCGACGGTACCCTGTATCTAGGAGACCAACTGATTGAGGGTGCGCTTGACTTCCTCGCTCGGCTGGAGGGGTCTGGAATTCGACGCTTCTTCCTGTCGAATAACTCGAGTCGTTCCGTTGACCAGTACGTAGAGAAGTTACGGGGGATGGGTGTGCCGGCGTCAGCGGAAGACGTCCTTCTCTCCACACACGACCTGCTCTCGTGGCTGGACTCGAACGGCGTTTCCGAGACCTATCTGGTCGGGACGGCAGGGATGCAGCATATGCTCGAGGACGCTGGCGTCTCGACCGATTCGGCGGATCCGCAATACGTCGTTCTGGGCTACGACACCGAAATCACCTACGAGAAACTCAGCACGGCTTCGGTTCACCTCCACAATGGGGTCCCGATGGTCGCGAGCCACCCCGACACAGTCTGCCCCTCGCCGGATGGCGGGCTGCCTGACACCGGGGCCTACATGGAGCTCTTCGAAGCCACCACGGGCGTGCGTCCCGAGCATGTATGCGGCAAGCCAAACGCTGGGATGATTCTACACAAGGTCGAGGCGTTGGGCCTTCATCCCGAGCAGTGCGCGATGGTGGGAGATCGCCTGTACACCGATATGGAAATGGCGGAGAGAGCCGGAGTACACGGGGTTCTGGTCTTGAGTGGAGAGGCCACGAGGGGTGATCTTGATTCTGCAACACAGAATCCTAGTTTGGTAGTTGGCTCTGTTGCCGAACTTTGTTGAGACAACCTTCATGCGAAGTTGGTCTAGTGGTCAATTATGCGTAGCGCTTCCTTCGTCGTCCTGCTACTTCTGTCTGCGTCATTGGCTGGCTGCTCTGGTGATGATGATTCAATTCCAGATACAGACCCAAAAGATGAGGAAATTCTCAATCTAAATGAGCGTTTGAACGAATCTGCAGTCATGATAGAAAGTCTAGAAGAAAGATTGGCAGAACTGCAAGAGCAGGCAGACCAAGTGCCTTCTTTGCAGGCAACAATCGCTGGACTGAATACTGAAGTGACATTGTTGAACGACAACATTTCCGGCCTTGAGGAGGGTTTGCAGGGGCTGGAAGAACAGTATACGGAAGTGCTCAGTGAGATTCAAACTCGGAATGAGGAATTGTCGCAAGCACAAGAAGAATTGGTAGATTTACAGGCAGAGATTGAGGCTCTCGAAGCGGATTCCGATTCGTCGAGTGAGAGGATAGAAGAGTTGGAGAGTCAGGCAGAATCACTGAATTCAACAATACTCTCATTGCACAATCAGATTGCCTCTTACGTTGCACTCGTCTCAACTCTAGAGGCAGAGCGAGATTACTATAGCGACCGAGTTGAAGAGTTGGAGGACCAGGTTGAGAATCTCGAAAGCGAGATTGACGAGTTGGAGAATGCCCAACTTGAATGCGATGAGAGCACATACGAAGACGATGGGTTCTGTCGTTCTCGTGGAGTCGTCTGGGTGAGTATTCCTTTCGAGGCGGGTTTCATCGCCAACATCACGCAGAGTTTTCATGGCTACTACAGTCACAACGGGGCCATGCTATACGCAGTCGATTTTCCTGTTAATGAGAATACCAGCATCGCGGCGGCACTACCTGGTGTTGTAATCCAAGTGGTCGAACACAACACCGGGGGTTGTCCGTCGGCTACTTGCTTCAATCAATCGAATTTCGTGATTATCGATCATGGGGATTCCACCTTCGGGATGTATGCACACCTAACCTACAATGGGGCATTGGTCGATGTTGGTGATGTCGTGCATCAAGGCCAGCCGATTGCACTATCCGGAAACACGGGGTGGAGCACTGGACCTCATCTTCACTTCGAAGTCAAAGACATCTACGGACAGTCAATGCCTGTCAGATTCCACGAGCTTGCCTCTTTGACTGATGGTGTGGCCTACTGGGGGGCTTCGGTGGTCTCAAACAACACCCAATCAGGGCAATGGGTGAATCATACGACTTCCTCCTGCGAAGATGATTTGTTCCTTTCGTTTGGTATACTCCTGTATTCCGACATCCCCTGTTCTGTTGCACAACTCGATACAACCTATACCTTGGAAGGTTGGACATACGGGCCCTCTGGTATGGTTGGCGTAGCGCAGTACGACATTAGTGAAGGGGAGTGGATCTACTGGTGCTACTACTCAAATTCGAATGGTTGGTTCCATATCAATTTGTCATTCAGTTCTGCAACCCACGAAGATTCGACGTACTTCATGGTGTTCTCTGCTGATTCTGATTGTGTGTCCTATCAAGCATGGGATGCATCTATCGGACTTTGGCTAGAGTAATTTTCGGCATGCCCTCTTCGGCGAGAGAGATGGGCGGAAAGCCTCAACCACCATAGCCCCACGTGAAGCCATGGCTGGAGGACTGGTGACTGTCACCGGAGCCAGTGGCTACATTGGTAGTCATGTGGTGGCCAACCTCCTAGCTAAGGGAAGACAAGTAAGGGCCACAGTCAGAGATGCTGACGACCCGATAAGAGTAGATCACCTGAAGGAACTCAAGATATCCGAAGGAGGCAGCCTCGAGATTGTAGAGATGGACCTATTCGACGAGGCTTCGGTGCATGCTGCAATCGCTGGTAGCACTGATCTGATACACACCGCAGCCGCGGTTAGGATTAGTGCAAAGGACCCTCAAAGGCAGATTGTGGACCCCAGTGTGATTGGAACTCAGAATGTAATTGCGGCGATTGATGCTGCAGGAACAGTGGAGAGGTTCGTCCACACCTCCTCAACCGCGGCGATAAGACCAATGAAGTGGATAAATGGGGAGACACTGACCACCGAGACATGGGCCGATGATGCAACGCTCGACGGTAACCCATACGGGTTGGCCAAGGTGATGGCAGAAAGGGTCGTGAGGGATTGGCATTCGAAGGATGGTGGTGTAGGGAGGCCGCGGATGGTCACAATCCACCCGAGTGTGGTCTTCGGCCCTCCACTGAGCAAGATACACCTACGCGGATCGCTCTCGTTCCTGAACGCCTTAGTCAAGAGAAAGGTGCCTCTACTGATTCCCATCCAAATCAACATCGTCGATGTGAGGGATGTGGCCGAGGCACATGTGAGGGCATTGACCATGGGTCAGAATGCCGGAAGATACCTAACGGTGAGCGGGGACATGCAGTTCTCTGAGATTTCGAGGACGCTGAGGAAGGAGTACCCCGAACTCAAGACCCCGAGATTCACTGTTCCCTATGTGATTGCATTGGTCTTTGGGCCACTATTTGACAAGCGAATCACACTGTCTTGGGCTAGACAGCATCTGAAGAGGAAGCTCTACTGGGATGCAACACCGGCCGAGCGGGAGTTGGGAATGTCATGGAAGTCGGCAAGAGATTCGGTGCTCGATTCGGTGCCTGGCCTGCTTGAGAAGGATGTGTGAAGAAGAACATGAGGAGGATCGCTTCGCTGCTCGTGCTGCTGATGCTGAGCTCCACCATCACCGGGTGCCTCTGGTGGGAGGACGAGGAGGAGGTGCGTGTCGAGGAGGGTCCATTCGTCTTCGATCAGGCTATTCCGATCACGACCTGGTACCACTATCCAGGAACGGTATCGGCCCCCTGGGCCGTGGATGCTGCAGATGCGGCTGCTTTGACAGCGGCGAACATCACCGCCAACCTGAGTGGGAACAGCACCCCGTACTTCACCAACGCCACCTACTATGGGACTGGTTTCGACACCTTCGAGCCGACCATTGGAATCACCGCCTCGGGTGCTATCTTCTTCACCAGCTGGAACGGCTTGGGAGATGGTACCCACATCATCAGATCTCGAGATCAGGGGCTAACTTGGGAGGACGTTGGGCCGTTCGGAACGATAGATGAAGACTCTGGACAGACCCCCAACTCGAACGACCCCTACATCTACGTAGACAAGTTCACTGATAGGCTTGTCAAGTTCGACATGCACGCGCTCGCAGCGATGTTCGTGGAGTACTCAGACAACGACGGCGACACATGGAGCGTGCCCTACCCTGTCGAGGGCTACTACGTCACCCAAGACCACCAGAGCATTGCCTCGATGCCGCCTCCCCCCGGAGTGACCGCATTCCACGAGGTAATCTACGTCTACTGTATCAACACTGGCTCACCAGCAGCGGGTGCACAGTGCTCGCGCTCGCTGAATGGAGGGCTGTCGTGGGACGTGCAGAGAATCGGATTCCCAAGCAGCAGCTTCCCACAGTGCTCGGGACTACATGGGCATGTGGCAGGCGGTATAGACGGCGCTGTATACCGCGGGAACCCGTCGTGTGAGGGACCGGCCGTCTACCGCTCCCTAGATGGTGGGTATACCTGGACAGAGCATACGATAACCACCGAAGTTGGGATGCAACAGGGCTGGCACTCGCACGAGGTCGCCACAGCTGTTGATGATGGAGGCAATCTCCATGCGACTTGGATAAGCAACGACCAGATGCCTTGGTATGCCTACTCTAGAGATCAGGGCAACACTTGGAGTGAGCCGATGATGGTGGCCGCCCCGGGTGTGACGGAAACCGGTTTCCCGACCATCTTCGCAGGCGCGGAGGGGAGAGTGGTGGTCGGCTACATCGGTGAGGTCAACGACGTGGATGCTAACAACTCGACCGTGGGGGGTGTCGGTTGGGGTGGTTACATGGCGATAATGACCGATGCGTTCGCCGAGCACCCATTGATTACCAGCGTTGCAGTGAATCAGCCGGACGACCCGCTGGACATCACATCCGACTGCGGCAACGTACGCTGCGGTGGCTTCGGGGACTTCATTGACGTTGAGATCGATGACGAGGGGCGTCCTTGGATTGCCCTCGCTCACAACGCGGCCGGTTTTGAGGAGGCGGTCATCGGGACCCTGACCGAGGGGCCCGCCTTGTATGGTGACCTTGCTTACCTCCCTGTGCTCCCTTCCGGTGGCAACACAACGCTGCTGATGGGATGACGCATCGCCGTTCATCTGATGTAGGCGAGTCCTGACCGTGAGTCGTGCGTGTCACAGCGATGATGCTCGTTCTACTGGTGGTTTCAGCCCCCCTCGGGGGCTGCTTCGGCGAGGAGAAGGTCGTGGTGGTGGAGAAGGGTGTGTTCGAAGAACTGTGTCCTGAGGGTATTGCCAACAACACTTGGTACCACTATGCGAACGCCAGCGACGCCACCGAAATATCGGACGTGTTCAACGGCACGTCGGTGCTGGTCGGCAACAACGCCCCGGCATGCGCTGTAGGCACCTACTACGGAATAGGGATGACCACTTTCGAGCCTACCATCGGAGTCACGTCGGCCGACAACCTGTACATGACCAGCTGGGGAAACGGAGATTCTGGTTCGACCGCGATTGTGCGCTGCTCTGGGTTGATTGGAATGATGAATGTCAGCGACTACGTTTGCGAGGATGTCTACAGCGTGTTCGCGCCCGTCGCCAATAGCAACGACCCTTACGTCTACGTCGACCCTTGGACCGATCGGGTGATGAAGTTCGACATGCATGCCCTGCTTGGCATGACCGTGGAGTGGTCGGACAATGAGGGAGGTAGTTGGACTGGTCCGTCAGTTGCGACAGGTTGGTCGGTGCAGGATCACCAGACCATCGCTTCCTCTCCCTACCCAGCGCTCCTCCACCCGACCACGTGGGTTTTCTGCGTCAATGGGAACTATCCCTATCCAGTCTGCTCTTCAAGTAATGATGGTGGCCTGACTTGGGGTCCGGAGGTCCCAGGCGCACCGACAAGCTGCAACAGCGGTGGTCTGACAGGTCACATAATGGGCTCCGACAACGGCAACTTCTACCGCGGCAACAGAGGCTGTGATGGTGGTGAGGGTTACTCGATCTACCGCAGCACGAACGGGGGGCTAACATGGACCGAACACCCGCTGCCGACGGAGACCACGGGGACGGCGGAGACCTGGAACTTCGAGGAGGCTCAAGTCTACCCGGACTCGGAGGACAATGTCCACGCTATGTGGATGGGATCCGATAACATGCCCTACTACTCGTACTCGATGGACGAGGGGGATACTTGGAGTGAGCCGATGATGGTGGCTCCGCCGATAGGACTCAACGGGACCGGTTTTCCGGTAATTGCTGCAGGTGGACCGGGTCAAGTGGCCCTAGGTTACCTCGGTGACTCTGGAGGGGACACTTGGAACGGCTACCTGACTGTAATCTCCGATGCGTTCAGTCCGATGCCGCTGATGACCACGGTGCAGGTCAATGCGTGGGGCGACCCTCTCGATACTTCTGCCGACTGCGGCTTCAACAGGTGTGGTGGCTTCGGGGACTTCAATGACATCATCATCGACCAATATGGAAGGACTTGGTTTGGTCTGGCCCACAACGTTGGTGGTGAGATTGGGATCTTCGGCACCATGACGATTGGTCCCTCCCTGCGTGGTAACGGAACTTTGAGTGAGTTGCCAGTCGGAGGACCGGGGACACTCTAGAAAACGTCTGGGTACAGCTCGTAGGCCTGGTATGCGAAGCTCACCGCGAAGCCGAGCATAGCCAACCCGCAGATGGCCATAGCGATGTGGTACTTGCGTGGAGACAGCCAAGTGCCACCTCCGACAAACAACCAAGCGATGGATGCCTTCACCAGAATAATGGTGATCAGGAAACAGATAGCGTAGAGGATTGGTGCCAGAGGCTCCTGCTCCGCTGCTGAGGCCATCAGAGGTCCCCCTATCAGGAACCAGAACATGTACACATTGGGGTTCAGAAGATTGGTCAGCACGCCTCGCTTGAACGAGCCAGACGCGTCGGGTTCGGAGTCTGGGTCAGGGGGCTCCAAGGAGAAGCACTCGAAGCCCATTTTTACTAAGAACAAGGCTCCTAAGAGAGATATCGAGAATAGAATAGGGGGTTGCGTGGCCATCCAGCCAGCGAGGAAGAGGCTAGCGATTATCATCGGGCCGTCGGTGAAGATAGGGGCCGCGGCCGTCCACATGCCAGCCTTCAGGCCCTTCGACAAGGACTCCCTGATGACCATAGTCAGAAGTGGGCCCGGTTTGATGCCCTCGATAATTCCGAGGGCTATCCCGGCTCCGGCCAGCTGGGCTATGATCTCGGTATCCATCGCCTAGCGCCTCGAAGCGATTTTCGCTAGGAGTTTGAGTATCTCGAGGTAGAGCCAGATTAGTGTGACCATCAGACCGAAGGCTGCTCTCCACTCCAATTGTTTGGGGGCTCCCCTCTCCACTCCCTTTTCGATGAAATCGAAGTCCGCGACCAAACAGAGTGCTCCTATCCCTACGACGAATAGGGAGAAGCCTATGCCGATTGGGCCAGAGCTGTGAATATACGGCACGTGGAACCCGAAGAACGAGCCTATGATAGAAACTAGGTAGATGAGTACGATGGCGACCAAGGCTGAAGTGACTGCTATCTGCGTGTTACGATCCCAAGCGATGAGTCCTGCCCTGTAAATGGCTATCATTGCACCGAGTATAAGGAAGGTTAGGAGTGCTGCTAGGATACCAATACCTGGCATCCCTAAATAGACCTCGAAAAGCCATGTAATGCCACCTAGGACGAGGCCTTCCAAAGCGGCGTAAATGCAAATCAACATTGGATTCATAGAGCCAGAAAAAATCACTATCATAGCTACAACAAAACCCCCCAATGCTCCAATTAAAATCAGAGCTGATGCCTCTGGCATTGAAAGGGCCGTCATTATGGCGGTTATCGCGGTAATCAGGAGTAGAATCCCTGTCTTCTCAGCTACTCCCTCAATGGACATTAGGTTGGATTCCTCGCCCCACCAAGGTGCGTCGGAGTAGTTGCTCTTGTCGAACGTCGAGTCGCTGAGTGCGGGGTTGCCTGAGCGGTACATCAGTCTCACTGATAAGGTGGTCCTTCTCAAGGCTTAGCCCGGCGCTCGACTCAAATGAGTTCTATCAGATGCTGTCCGGTGTAGCTGTCCGGGTTCTTGGCGATCTTCTCGGGAGGTCCCTCGGCGACCACTAGCCCGCCCATCTCACCGCCCTCCGGACCGAGGTCCAAGACCCAGTCGGCGCACTTGATCACATCCAGGTGGTGCTCGATGATGATGACCGTGTGTCCGTTGCGCCGCAAGCGGAGTAGTACCTCAATCAGTTGGTGCACATCCGCAAGGGAAAGGCCAGTAGTCGGCTCGTCGAGGATGTACACGGTATGTTTGGTGGCCGGGCGGTGCAGCTGTGTGGCGAGCTTGACCCGCTGGGCCTCTCCTCCTGAGAGGGTGGTTGCGGGTTGGCCGAGGCGAATATACCCTAGGCCGACGTCCCTGATTGTCGATAGGATGCGGAATATGGAGCGTTGGTTGGCGAAGAAGTCGCAGGCCTCGGCAACATTCATCTCGAGGACGTCGTGTATGTTCTTGCCACGCCACTCGACCTCTAGGGTCTCGCGTGTGTAGCGCTTGCCCTTGCAGACATCACAGACCACCCAGACATCAGGGAGGAAGTTCATCTCCAACTTGGTGGAGCCAGCGCCCTTGCAGGCCTCGCACCTCCCTCCCCTTACGTTGAAGGAGAATTGGCCGGGCTGGTAGCCGCGCTCCTTGGCGAGATTGGTTTGAGTGAATAGGTCGCGTATCGGGGAGAATGCCCCGGTGTAAGTAGCGGGGTTTGAGCGCGGCGTACGGCCGATGGGCGACTGATCTATGACGATGGTCTTGTCGATGTCCTCGTGGCCCTCAATCCTGTCATGACTGCCCGGGGTGGTGTCGGAGCCGTGCAGCTCCCGCTGGAGGGATGGGGCTATGGTGGAGGTGACCAACGAAGACTTGCCCGAGCCCGATACGCCGGTCACGGCGACGATGCAACCGAGGGGGATCCTGACGTCTATGTCCTGCAGATTGTTCTGACGAGCGCCCGTCACCACGAGCCACCTGTCGTCCTCCGGTGTAGCTCGGTCCTCAGGCAGGGGTATGCTCTGTCTGCCGGATAGATAGGCGCCTGTCACGCTTTCCTTGCTGTTGATGAGTTGGTCGAGCTCGCCGTTGACCACAACCCAGCCGCCCTCCTTGCCCGCGCCCGGACCAAGATCGACTAGCCAGTCGGCCTGCCTAAGCGTCGCCTCGTCGTGCTCGACCACAAGCAGGGTGTTGCCAAGCGAGGTCAGCTCCCTCAGGGTCTCCAGCAGCCTCCCGTTGTCCCTCGGGTGGAGTCCTATGCTGGGTTCGTCGAGGACGTACATCACGCCAGTCAGGCGTGTCCCAATCTGAGTGGCTAGGCGAATCCTCTGGGACTCGCCGCCCGAGAGTGTGCTGGCGCGCCGGTCGAGGGTGAGGTAGTCGAGGCCAACGAGCGCAAGGAACCTGAGACGTGACTCGATCTCCTTGATGACCTCCTGAGCGATGAAGAGTGACCTCTCGTCGAGTTGCTCGCACTTCGAAACTGTTGGAGTGTCCGGCTCTTCCCTGTCTAGCCTATCCCAAGTATCGTCTAGGCCTCCTATGCGCCAATTCTGGACGACTGCGAGTGCCTCGAGGACGCTGCAGAAGGAGATATCGGGGAGGGAAATCCCACCCACCGTGACCATACTGACGGCGCGGTTCAGCTTCTTCCCGCTGCAGTCCGAGCACGGTTCGTCGGTCATGTATGAGGTGAGGCGGGAGCGGGTCCTGTTCGAACTGGTGTCCGTGTAGGTCCTCCGGAGACGTGGGAAGACGCCTTCCCAAGGGCGTACCATCTGGTAGGAGGAGCCTTTTCGGGATACGAAGTTGAAGTTGATGTCAACCTCACCCGAGCCGTTCAGCAAAATTCCCTGTGCATCTGAGTCCAGCTGGCCAAACGGAACGTCGTGAGGAATCCCGAAGTGCTCACAGGTTTGCGTCATCTGGGTCCTGTACCACCCGGACATCATCGAGCGACGGAACGGTGTGATGCATCCCTCTTCGACGGTGGCGAGCCTGTCTATGACGAGGTCTGGGGAGAAGTTTCTCTGGACGCCGAGGCCCTGGCATGAGGGGCACGCACCGAGTGGGTTGTTGAACGAGAACACCCGTGGGCTCATCTCGGGTAGGAATGCCCCGTGCTCCGGGCAAGCGAACTCCTCAGAGTACGCAATCGACTCGTCCTGCGCCGTCTGGAACCTCTGCTCTCCTGGATCGTCGGACTTCCTCGGCTTGGGCGCCTTGAGGCTCTCAATCGCGACCGCGCCGGCACCCAGCCTGAGACCGGCCTCGACACCTTCGGTCAGGCGCTGTCGGCTCGCCCTCTCGAGCTTTATTCGGTCAATCCTGACGTCTATGTCGTGTCGTAGGTTCTTCTCGAGCTCTGGTGGGTTCTCGAAATTGGCGTCGCGGCCGTTCACCCTGCCCTCGAGGTACCCTTGCTCGACAAGGGCCCTGAACAGGTCTGCGTGGGTCCCCTTGCGGTTTCGCACCACCGGGCTCCAGACGGCAACCGCGTGGCCCTCAAATCTCCAAAGCACGTCATCGACAATCTCCTGCACCGTTCGTCTGGCGACCTCCCTGCCACAATCGGGACAGTGCGGGAGGCCGACCCTTGCCCATAGTAGGCGCATGTAATCCATGATCTCGGTCACGGTAGCCACGGTGGAGCGGGGGTTGTGGCTCCCTTGCTTCTGGTCAATGCTGATAGCGGGGGAAAGGCCCTCGATACTGTCGCAATCAGGCTTTTTCATCTGACCTAGGAACTGCCTCGCGTAGGAGCTGAGGCTCTCGATGTAGCGGCGCTGGCCCTCGGCGTACAATGTGTCGAAGGCTAGGCTTGACTTTCCCGAGCCGGACACCCCAGAGAGGACGACGAACTTGCCCCTTGGAATCTTGACGTCGATGTTCTGAAGATTGTGGGTACGGGCTCCTCGAACCTCTATCCACCCATCCTTGGCTGCGCCGTTCTTCAATCGCTTAGCCATGCCTCAACTTCCTTGTGGAAGCATGCGTGCGAGAGGATGTCCTTGAATTCATGTATTGGAAGGGGGTAATGGAGTTTCTACCGGCACCAGAGCGCGTCGATAATGTCGCCGGCCTCCGCGTCGGTGTCAGGTGGAAGTAACGTCAGGCCATTGTGAGCCACCATACTGTGGATGTTGCCACTACCTTGATGGGTGTGCACGCTAGCTGTCATGCCTTCTTCGCCGGCCTCTATTCTGATTCTCCTCATGCAGAGTTTCTTCGGTGCGCCTTTGATGCCTTCAGTAAGCTTGACTCTGACTCTGTCAGTGAGGGTGGGGCCGTTCTCAGGGTGAGCCTCCATACAATGAGAAAGCCAAGGGGCGACGAGAGAGATGAACACCACGTGGCTGCTGACGGGATTCCCTGGGAGGCCGAAGAGGGGCGTTCCCTTCCAGGTCCCGAAGAGGGGGGGGCCGCCGGGTCTGATCAACACCCTCCAGAAAGCGAGTTTTCCCTCCTCTTCCATCAGGCGACGGACGAGGTCCCAATCCCCCATACTGACCCCACCACTGGTGAGGATTGCGTCGCACTCGCTCGCGGCGCTGTCGAGAGTCGCGCGCAACCCGTCTATGGTGTCGTGAACGACGTCGTAGCGGACCGCTTGACCGCCCATCCTCTCAATCAACACGGCAACGCCAAATGAGTTCGATTCGTGTATCTGCCCATCGGAAAGTTCGGCACCGGGTGGTACGAGTTCGTCCCCGGTGCTGATAATGGCCACCTTAGGTCGGACCACGACCTCGATCTCACCATGACCCATAGTCGCAGCTAGGGATAGTTCCGCTGGGCCCAGGTGGGTGCCCTTCTCCAGAGCCTCCTGACCGACTCTTAGGTTCTCGGCTCTCTTTCGTATGTATCCAGGTCGAGCTGGTCCGAGAATTCGTACTATGTTGCCGACTTCCTTCGAATCCTCGACCATCACGATGGCGTCAGCGCCCTCTGGGACAGGTGCTCCCGTCATGATTCGGCAAGCCTCACCTGAGCTGACCTCAGGGGGTGCCTCGCCCCCGGCCTTGCTGGTTCCGATGACGGAGAGTGTTGTGCCTTCGGCCTCGCAATCGGCGGCTCGCACGGCCCACCCATCCATTGGGGAGTTGTCGAAGCGTGGGTCGTCCACCTTGATGCAAGGTTTTTTAGCTAGGACGCGCCCGGCGGCGTCATCCAACTGCACCGTCTCGGTTCTCCTGCCTGTGGTCTCGAGGCATGCGAGCTCGACGGCCCGCTGCAGGGTGACGCTGGTCTCCATGTCCGTTGAGTAGCGGTGGAGTTGAAGTGTTCTTCCTATGTGGCTGGTCTGTGTTTTCAGGTGAGATGTGGCTGATTCTGGCCGGGCTCTTCGTGGTGGCAGCCCTGTACTCTTCTGTCGGTCATGGAGGTGGTTCGGGCTACCTCGCGATACTCTCACTGACCAGCTACGCCACCGCCGAGACGATCTGGTTGAAGCAGTACGCCTGGTCGCTCAACCTCATAGTCGCCGCGTTGGCCTTCTGGCATTACCACAGACAGGGCCATCACGATTGGGGGCTGACTCTGCCTTTCGTGGTCGCGAGTGTGCCTCTGGCTGCTGTGGGGGGATACATGAGTGTTGAGGGGTCCGTCTACGACCTGCTGCTCGGTCTGGCCCTGCTGATCGCTGCATGGAGGTTGTCTGCAGGTAAGTGGGATGTGGAGGAAGTTAGACCTCCCGAGCCGACGAAAGCCGTCTTGGTCGGTGGTGGTATAGGTCTTGCTAGTGGTGTGGTTGGGATAGGGGGTGGAATCTTCCTCTCACCAGTGATTATGCTGAGTGGTTGGGCGTCTGCCAAGCAGACTGCGGCGACTGCGGCGCTCTTCATCTGGATGAATTCCCTAGCGGGATTATTGGGAGCTGGCGCGTCCGGCCAGATTGGTTTGGATCTTGGTCTCCTAGCGCCGTTCGGGGCCGCTGTGCTTCTGGGAGGGGGAATAGGTTCGAGATACGGCTCAGCGGTCTCCTCTCAGAATGGTGTCAAAGGATTGCTTATGATTGTGATTTGCGCTGCCGCAATACGAAGGCTGCTGACGGTGGTTGGGCTTTGACCCATCACATGCCGATCATATCTTCGTGGCCGCATTCGGAATAGGCGCATATCACCTTGTAACGGTCACGCTTGGGCTGTGGTATCTGCATGACTGAGCCGCACATCGAGCATTGGTGTTCAATGGCCTCTGGTTTCTTCTCCTCTTGAGGGCCATCGAGAGGTTCCAGGACCTCTTGTGTCGCTGTCCATCCAATTTGGTCCTCATAGGTGTCCTCATCCGCGGAGAGGTATCGCTGCTTCAGCCCGAGCTTGATTCTGATTCTCCGCCCCTTCTTCTTGGGTGCGGCCTTCTTGGAGCGCTTCCCTCGCTTCTTCTTCGGCTTGGCCTTCGGAGGGGGTGCCGCCTTCTTCGACTTGAGTGGTGGTGGTGCCTTCTTGGCCTTCGGCTTGGGTGGTGGTGGTGCCTTCTTGGCCTTCGGCTTGGGTGGTGGTGGTGCCTTCTTGGCCTTCGGCTTGGGTGGTGGTGGTGCCTTCTTCACCTTAGGAGGTGGAGGCGGTGGAGGCGGTGGAGGCGGTTTTCTTCGCCATGGCTAACACCTCATGCAAAGACCGGGTCCCTTTGAAGAAATCGGGGCGATGCTGTGTTATCACGCTGGGAAGTCTACTAGGGCGTGCACAGGTACGGGGGAGAGATTCTCTCTCGCTCCAAGCCCGGTCAGTTCAATCACGAATAGGGCGCCAACGACCTCGGCGCCTTGTGTGTCGCACAATTCGACGCAGGCGCCCACGGTGCCGCCCGTGGCCAAGAGGTCGTCGACTATCACCGCCCTCTGGCCGGCGTTAAGGGCGTCAGTGTGCATCTCGAGGGTGTTGGATCCGTACTCGAGGTTGTACTCTGCGCCTATGGTGTCGGCCGGTAGCTTGCCGGGTTTGCGGACCGGGACGAAGGGGATGTTGAGAGTGTCTGCCAAGAGGGGGCCGAAGATGAAGCCCCGGGCCTCCGGGCCGACGACCGCTTCGGGTCGCCAGCCCAACCCCTCCAGATCGTTGGCGAAGCGTTCGGTGATGCCTGACATGAGGCCTGGGTCGCCCAGCACGGGGGTGATGTCCCGGAACATAATCCCCTCTAGGGGGAAGTCCGGTACCGTGCGTATGGCGCCTCTCAGGCTTTGGAGCAACTCGTCGGACATGCTACCCGCTTCGCCATGGGAGGGGGCCGGGCCTTCAGGCTATGCCGTCTAGCCCGGGTTTCCCGTTACGTAAATCACGCTCAGAGGTTTCCGAGCAGGAACTGGAACGTCGACTCGTCGCCGGGTCCCAGGTAGAACATTGCCATCAATGCGAACAGTGTCCACATCACTGGGTTCAGCTCATCCATCTTGCCCATTCCGAGCTTGATGGCCACATAGCTGATGATACCCCAAGCGATTCCATCCGCGATGGAATATGTGAACGGCATCAGGCAGATCGTCAGGAAGGCAGGTAGTGCCATCTCCGCGTCAGCCCAGTTGATGTCCGCTGCCTGGCGCATCATCAGAGCGCCGATGATAACCAGAGCGCAGGCGGCCGCGAATGTCGGGACGGCTTGGAACAGGTCTGAGAAGAACAGTCCTGTGAGCATTAGAACGCCCACAGTAACCGCCACAAGACCTGTCTTTCCACCTTCCTCGACACCAGCAGCCGACTCGATGTAGGTCGTCGTTGTGCTGGTTCCGCAGAGTGCGCCGACTATGCTTGCTGCAGCGTCGGACACGAATGCCTCGTCAGAGTTCATGAGCTCGTCGTTCTCATCGACGTAGCCGGCCTGGCGACCCACAGAGTAGAGGGTTCCAGCCGTGTCGAAGATATCGACGAACAGGAAGGTAATCATCACTAGTAGGAAGTCACCCCATCCCGCGCCGTCGGCTATGTCGCCTAGTGCACTGGTGGCTGCCATGAAGGATTCTTCGGGCATGCCCACGAATCCGATGGCGGCAGAAGGCCACTCAGCGTATGCAGAGCCCCAACCGGCACCGCCGGCCATGAAATCGTTGTAGGGGTCGTATGCATTGACGGCCCAGCCCCAGACGGAGGCGATGCCGATTCCGATGATTATCGATCCCTTCACTCCACGGGCCATCATCACGGCTATCGCGATGAGGCAGACCATGGAGATGAGTGCGCCGTGGTCGTACTGGAAGGTCTCGGTTGCTCCGAGATTCACCAAAGTAGCTCCGTCGTCCTGGATCCAACCCATCTCTCGAAGACCTATGATTGCCAGGAACATGCCGATACCGGCGCCCGTGGCTATCTTCAGGTCCGTCGGGATCGAGTTGATCATTATCGTTCTCCATCCACCGATTACCGGAATAGCCGGCACCGACATCATGAGGAACAATATTCCCTCAACGAACACAGCGGCTAGGGCTACCTGCCAAGATATACCCATGCCGAGGACCACTGCGAACGTAAAGTACGCATTCAGTCCCATTCCAGGGGCTAGTGCGAACGGTAAGTTCGCGTAAAGCCCCATTATCGTACAGCCCACGAAGGCGGCGATCGCCGTCGCGAACAGTGCGTCATCGAAGGGGATTCCTGCGACCGAGAGCATGGCTGGGTTAACCAAAAGGATGTACGCCATTGTCAAGAATGTCGTCACCCCAGCCCTAATCTCCGCATCGACAGTAGTTCCCGCTTCTGTCACTCCAAATTGCTGATCTAATACTTCCATTTTTTCACCTTATTTTCTACTATACCATTGCTTTCGCTTGGTATTCCGCCCCATGCCGTGTACGGCCTATCAATGGTTCGGGCGCGTATGAGGGTCATTCGAGGATAATCTCGGTCTGATTGGGAGGTAAGTGGACCTTCATTTCCCCTGTAAGAAGTGGTTCTAGGGCCTCCCTACCTTCCTCATCTGCGTGGAAAATAACAACATGACGGGGGGAGCAGGCACGAGCGAAAGAGGTCAGCTCGATTTGGCCGCCGTGATTTGAGAGGGAGAACTGCTCGACCTCGAGATCTATTGGCGTAACCTCGCCGAAGATTCGCAGCTTCCCCTCGTCCAAGAGCAGTCGCCCACCTGAACCCTCGGCCTGGTAACCTGTCAGGAGTATGGCGTTGGCGCCCTGATGACGAAGTCGATTGGCATACCAAATTGCGGGCCCACCATCGAGCATCCCACTAGTACACACAATGGCGTTGGCGTCAAGGGCCTTGCGGCGATCAGACTTTCCCGATACCCGTCGGCACCAACGCCAAGTCTTGCTCAGGCCCTTCGGATCATTCACCGACTCGGGGTGGTCCATCCAATGCTTCGTTATGCCAACTCCCATGCCATGGTAATGGACCTCTAAATTCGGTGCTTCTCTTCGAAGGATTCGCAGAATATCCTGCCCCCGCCCGGACGCGAAGGCAGGGATTAGAGCCGTCCCACCCCTATCGGCCACTTCGAGTACTTTTCTAACGAGTCTTTCCTCTTCCTCGATCCTAGGTGGGTGGATCCTGTTCCCGTACGTACCCTCGAGAAATAGGACGTCGCAGTCAACCGGAACAGCGCCCAGTGCATTCGGACTGGCTCTTGTGTCCATATCTCCCGACCAGAGTATCCGAAGTTCTGGTGTTTCTATCTCCACCATAACTGCCCCGGGGATGTGGCCAGCACGATGAAACCGACACTTCCACGCGCCGATCTCGAACCATTCGCCTAATTGGTGTGTAGACCAAGCTTGCAATGCTTCGTCCATATCTCGCCTATCCCAAGCAAGTGGATACCCCTCAATTCTGGAGACTTTGTAGGTATCAGCCCACATTATCTGTGAGACTGAAGCTGTAAGTGGACTTCCATGAAGAACAGTCCCCATATGACCTACCAACCAGGGGGCCATGCCCATATGATCGATGTGACTGTGAGTGATTATCGCATGCTCTATCATCGGCGCCTCTGCAGGATATTTGGGTGGTCTCGTTGGAGCTAAGCCGTAATCGATCAGAAGTCGTGTTCCCGTTGAATCCTCGAGGATACACCCGACATTCCCAACTTCATCACCCCCACCCAGAAAGAATGCGCGAAGTCCCTTCTTGACTGGTTGCTCGGGGTAGGTGCTTGTTCGACCCGGGGTGTACAGGACCATGGGGGTCGCTGACGCTCATCTTTCATCAGGCAACCGGACCATCCCCACGATTTCCATTGCACAAGCTACTATTCCACAGCAACCCAACGTTGTTCCTCACAATGGTTATCGTGTTTCGTCGCGTTACTTCGATTGGCTATCAAGTATGAGTGAAATCAAAAGGTTTCTATCAATCATAGTTACGAAGATTACCATCCAGTGGAAGTGGGGGGGTTGGGCACTCTTAGGTACTGAATTCTCTTCGGTGCAGATGTGGTGAGGAGGCCAGGACAGCTCTTTGTCGTCGACGAGGATCGTTGTTTCGGTTGCGCGGCCTGTGTAGCCCTCTGTCCGGTTGATGCGTTGTGGCTCGAGGGGGTGATGGTGTATGTGGATGAGCCAGTTTGTACTCATTGTGAGTTGTGCATCCCAGCTTGTCCTGTGTTTGCGTTAGATATTGTTGAAGGAGAATTGGCGGTGTCTGTTTGAATCAAATAGCGATCCTAGGGTCTTCTTTGGAAGCCTTGCAGCGGGGGCATATGAGTCTCGATGAGAATATATCTGCAAAAATCACGATTTATACAGAGGATGCTGAACCTGGGTTTCCAGATGTAGGGGTGTTTGAGGAAGTAGAGCTTGAGGAATCTCTAATTTCCATACCAGAGGGATGGGTCGCATCAATCCCAAGTGTAGTTGGAAGAGAAGAACCATCTGCAGTTGCATACTCATGGTTATGCAAGGCCATGGCAATTCGCTTGGCAGAGAGGGGTGTACGATTTCAGCTTAGAACATCAATCCTAGGCATTGATGACAAACGCCAGGAAATCTCGTTCCGTGGAGGGGGGAGGGTTCCCTCTGGGGTGGATTATTACGATGAGTTGTATGATTACAGATAGGGGGAGCACGCCTTGAAGCGCGAGAATATGGTAGAGCGATTACAAATTCAATCTCGCTCTCCATTTGAGATCCATCACATCCTCACCGATTTAGGAAAATCCCCAGAGACAATTGTTGAGGCCGAACTGTATCTACCGGAAGGCGAAGGGCCGTTCGGATGCATTGTCGCCCTGCACGGCAGCCGGGGTTGGGCCTCTCATCACCAGGATCACATCGATGGTTGGCTTGATTCCGGTCTTGCGGTTTGCAAAGTGAACTCGTTTTCCTCGAGGTCAATCATATCAACAGTCGACGACCAACTTAGTGTCACACACGCAATGATGTTGGTAGATGCGTTCAGTACCCGTTCAGTGTTAGTTCAAGATCCTAGAATTGGAAGAATTGGAATTGCGGGATGGAGTCTTGGTGGAACTGTTGCTCTATACTCTGCATGGTCTCCTATTATCGACATTCTAGGATCTGCATTCGATGCTCATCTACCATTCTACCCAGCAGCTCATATCCGCCCAGTTATCCAAAATTGGTCGAAGTCATCAATTTTGATACTTCATGGAGACATAGATGATTGGACCCCTCTTCATTTCGTCGAGGGACTCACACCTCAACTCCCAAATGCCACGCTGCACGTCTATCCAGGAGCACATCACTCCTTTGACAGTGAGAAAGAATTCACACTACTTCCCAAGGCCGTTCATCTGAGGAATCGGACTGCTAGAATCGACAAAAATGGTTACATGTCTGGGGAATTATTCTTGGGAATTCGATTACCTTTGAACGAACGCTGGCAACGACGATTGATCATCCGAATTTTGCGGAATAGGGGTGCTCATGTGGAAGGCAATCCCACTGCTCGTGCGGATTCCCTAGTTCGAGCTAGAGAGTTCTTCATGGAGCAACTTTCCTGAAGACAGACCACCATCAACCACTACTTACTGGAATAATTTCCAATAAGACCGATCCTAAGTCACATGACTGACCTTGAAACTAATTTCTGCATCGGGAATGGAAGAATCCTCCTCATCGCAAGAATTGGGGTGGTCAAACGCCACAATTAAGCTACCAGGGCCCGGCAAGACCCCTTCTACAATACCACCCATAGAGTCCAACTCATAGAAAATCCTCACTTACCATTCCAATAGGCTCGCAATTCATCCAAGCATCGTACTCCCACCAAACGAACGTGATTATGTGGACCGGCGTATCCCCTGTGCTGGTCATTTCAATTTTGAGCGTGCCGTAGCATTCATTTTCGATGTACAGCTCCCCATCCGGTCCACCACATTCTTCGCCTTCTGGTGTTTCGGGGATTTCAAATTCACAGTAATAGCTGTCGAATTGCGTCAGGACTCCTCCATCCTCGCAGATGATTTCTTCCTGTTCTCCTCCGGTGCAACCGGGTGTAAACAGACAGGCGCACAACATCATTGCAGTCATCAATAGGACCCTCATAGGAATCACATAAACTCCACCACGAGATAAATGATTTCCCGGCGGAAGGACAACTAATACTCCAAAGGTGTGAAAGCCTTAGATGGGAAACTCAGGACGGCGGTTTGTGAGTGATACGTCTGACTGGCTTCTGGAGTACGTCTGCCGGCCCGGAACCGGCACACGGCACGCCATTCTCATCGACCCCGCCGATCAGAGCCCTGAAGTCGCTGCCAAGAGATGCGTTGCTGCCGTCTCCGCTGGTAGTCAAATGATATTGGTCGGAGGCTCGACGGACACGGACATGGCTAACGTCCACGACACCATAGTGGCGATACGTGAAGCTCTGGAATTGGTCACCTGGGCCTCCAGCCAGGACTCTGGGTCCGAAGAGGGCGATTGGACCGTTCCCATAGTACTCTTTCCCCAAGGTGCAGCGGCACTATCCCCAGCTGCCGATGGCATCACGTTCATGATGCTCATGAACAGTACCTCACCACGCTTCCTCATAGAGGAGCAGGTCGTAGGTGCCCCGATTATCCGAGAGGCGGGTGTTACCCCCCTTACCCATGGGCTACCTAATCTGCGCACCGGGAGGTAGGGCGGGCCAGGTGGGCCAAGCCAAACTCATCGAAGCAGGCGACGATGAGCGCGTTCGTTCCTATGCCATGGCAGCAGAATCGTACGGCTTCAGTATGTTCTACCTCGAAGCAGGAAGTGGAGCCTCACATCCCGTCGGCCAGAACCTGATACGCGCCGCTAGGGAAGCGTGCAACCTCACACTGGTCGTCGGGGGTGGAATCCGCGATGGGGGCAACGGCTCATCTTGCCGCCGAGGCCGGGGCGGACTGGATCATCACCGGCAATCTAGCTGAGGAGTTCGATGATGCCGACGAGCTCCAGCGAGTACTGTCTGAATTCATCACTCAGATGAACTCCTGATTCGCTCAATCTCGGCGATCAGCCTCTCGAGCTTTCACCTCCATATCGAGTATCAGCATCACTTGCTCATCTTCGGTATGTAGCAGGCGTGAATTCTCCTCCTGCAACTCGGCGAGACGACCCTCTTTCCCCCCCCCCATTTCTCCGTCCACACGACGAGAACGCTCATTCTCCAACAACACTTCCATCTGGGCTATTCTCGAGTCAGCGACACGAAGGGCCTCCTCCAATTCTACCATTTTCGCCCTACTCACCTCTCCCCCTTCTCGTGCATCCAATTCCATCTCCATGGCGCGAGCCCGTTGCCGTTCAGTGGCCAACTCACCCTCTAGCCGGAGCACCTCATCCCATACCGAGATTACCTCCTGGGGCCAAACGCTCGGGTGACATGTCCGATAGTCGGGAGGACAGTTTCGGGTGCTTCTGCCTCCTCGCTCCCCTGTGATGGGTTCGCATCACTCATTTCCCCTCGACGAGCAGCCTCGCGGACCTACTATTGAATCTTGAGGGACCGAAAGGGGACCGGGACTCGGTCCTCTGGGGTCTGCCACCAAACGCCGGCGCTGGGACCCGAGACCACCAACCCCCCCCAGTCGCGTTTATATCGCATCCTCAAGTGGTCCACCCAATGAAGGCATATCGAGGGGGTTGGGGCAGCTTAAAGGGCCCGGAAGAAACAACAGGAGTTCACCCTTGATTTCGTTGCCAGTGATGAGGGGGGACGCCAGACACCGGTTATACTCCAATTTCGGCAGCCGGCACGGCGCCCCCACGCCGTTTTGTCAACATCGAGAGCCTCGAGGAGATTGACCCCCTCCAAATCCACGGCTCCTACGGTAGTCGCACATTTCAGATCAGATTGATTCAAAAACTAATGCCGGGAACAACTTCACCCACTCTTTCAAATGATGAGGGGGCATGGAAACAGACAATCTGGACATAGCTGCCGCCCTTGGGAACACCGAAAACGAAGGTACAGAAGTTTGGAACATGAAACTCTATGATCAGTTAACGAGCTTAGAGGGTAGGATAAACCGTCTCAGGTATATTGGACTCAATATTCTGGCGCTGATAATTTCAGTGGTCTATGCTACAGTCGCAGGCTTAGTAATAGGGACTATTTGGGTTATCACCCGGTTTTCCAGAGTTTGTGTTTGATTTACTCGCCGGCCTTGTACTGTTACCAAATAGTTTACATAACCTATGCAATCATAGTCAAGAGACTGTATGACACAGGCAGGGGTGATGGATGGATAACATATGCACAGGCATTGTGCATTCTGTTGATTATTTGGTCAATGGCTCCTGTAGGGTCGACCATCGAGACGAGCCTTGAAACTTTATTACCACTATAATGGGCCTTCCATTGGGAATTGTCTGCCTATTCTTCAGAGGGGACGCAGGTCCCAACCAATTCGGCCCAGACCCCTTGGGATAATTCTCGTTTGAGCGCGGCGTTCAAAGCCGGCCCTGTTGCCGCGGTTTCTGAGGCAATAGCGTGCACAGGTTCCACCCATCTCCGAATCTTCTCCTAATTGGCGGGCCCAAGACGGGTACCACGTCGTTGATGCATTGGCTAGCCTCACACGAACAGATTCACCACCCATGGCCAAACGAGAGCCACTTCCTGATGGCCGGCCCGGCAGAATTCCCCACCTCACCCATCCACCCAAAGGGAACCGCCATCCTAGCCCCAAGGGCGGACCTCGACGGTGTCGACAATCACCGATGGATCATGGACAAGTCAACTTTCCATCTCTATTCACAACGCGCGTTGGAAGCAGTCTGCGAGCACCTACCTGAAGCCCGGGTGGTAATCACCCTGCGCCACCCGGTGGACTTGATGCTGAGCATGCATCAGGAGCACCGAAAGAGAC
>BPDA01000014.1 GCA_019654055.1 Methanobacteriota archaeon
AATGATTTGGCCATGTGTTCATCGAATCGCACTCTCAAAGAGAGTGCAATATCGACTCCAGCCGACGACATTGAGCCTCCGGGCTGAGATCCATATCGGCGATTCGCGCCCGACCCGCCTCTGTCCATGCAGCACGGGTCGCTCCGTCAGCCGCCTGTTCGAGGGCCGAGTGCCAAGCCCCGATGTCGCCGCGAGGCAGAAGGCAGCCGTTGACGCCGTCTACCACAGTGTCACGGAAGCCGCCCTCATCGACAACCAGAGCCGGCGTTCCGACCGAAATCGCCTCCACAGGCGTGAGTCCGAAAGGCTCCCCGTGAGCCATGCTCACAACGGCTCTGGCCCCTCGCATCAAGGCCGCCATCTCAGGGGAGCTGAGGCGTGGGGCTACCCACAACTCGACTCCGCACGATTCGGCGTGCTGGGACAGACGCTCGAGATTCTCTGGGGAACCCCCTCCCACATGAGCGAGCGAGATTCCGCTGCCCGACAGCATTGAGACCGTCTCCCACGACCCCTTCACCCAACTGGCCCGGCCGACACTCACCACGTATGGCCCAGTCATGGCCCGAGGCTCGGAAGGCTCGTCCGAGCCCGATTCGGCGGGAAACTCGTCAGACACTACGCTGGGGAGGAGAACCCCTGCATCGACGCCGTAGACCTCACCAATTCTAGCCGCCGTGTAGCTGGAGTTGCCACTAATCGCCGTCTGTGCCCTGTCGCTCAGAATCCGGATAGCACCGATGTCGCGACGCCTCGCTCGTGACAGCAGGGCGCTGGTCAGACCCAGACTACGCTTGGGCGAGCCATCGATTTGTCTGTGCAAGACGTCCTCGTGCAGGCCTCGGTGCGGCTCGAGCAGGTGGAGGTGGACTGCCACCGAATCCGGAATGTGCTCTAGCAGAGCTAGGCTGCCGTCGCCACTGACCAGGTGGACGGCTTCCGATTCGGCAAGCGTCTTGGTGAGTCCGGAGCAACTCCCCCATGCCTTTGCGGCGGGATCCTTGCCGGAGTCGAGGACCGTAGAGAACGCGTCGGTCGGGGTCTCCCATGCTTCGTCGGGAGAGATTAGAGGTAGCCCGAGACGTGCGCAGACCGACTCCAGCTCTGGCACCGAGTGGAGCGTTGCGACACTCACTTGGAACCTCTGCGCAAATGCAGGCAGGTTACGAATCAGGTCGCGCTCTGCTCCCCCCATCGCGGCGAAACTGCCCTTAGCGACAACGAGTCCGCCCGCAGAGGAACCGTGCTCCGCATTACTCGTCATATTCGACCCATCACCCGCCCTCGTTTAAGTCCGATACGCCTTGGTGGGCGCATGGTCAAGCGGGTTGTGCTGGCTAGGGGGGCTGCCCTACCGTCTAGCACTGGTCTTGGTCGGGCCCACCACGCGGTCGAGTCACTACTCCAACGCGCCATGGTCCCGGGATGGTCCAAGGTAAGCACTCTCGAGCACCAGATTCTGAGATTCGCACCGAGCCGCCTGCTCACTAGGTGGCGCAAGCACCCCGCGTTCGTCTCGTCATCGATGGCAGGCTCGGAAGCTGATCTCCTGCACATAACCGATCAGGAGCAAGCCCACCTCGTCCCTGAGCAGTGCGATGTGCCAGTAGCTGTGACCGTCCACGACATGTTCCACCTAGAGCCACGCCGAATCAAGGCCGGCGATGTCAGGGTTCCAGTCGGCGACCAGAGTCCGGGGTTATTCCGCCGCCGAGACCTCAGGCGACTGAAACAGGGGCTAGCGAGGGCGGACCTGCTGATCTGCGTCTCCGAGATGACCAGAAGAGACGTCGAGAGGATGTTCCCTGGCAAGCCCACCGCGCTCGTCCGGCACCAGATCGAACTCGACTATTGGGACCCGGAGGGCAACCCTCGCTCGCGCGAGCTGATAGCCGGACACGACGACGACTCCAAGTGCCTGCTAATCACCGTCGGCAGCGACGAGCCGCGCAAGCGTCTCGACTTCGTCCGAGAGGTCGTGGCAAGCCTCCCTGAGGATGTAGCCAGCGACATCCTCATGCTCCACATCGGAAGCGAGGCCGAGTTGGACGACGAGCAACTCGTGGCCGCCTTGCAGCACGCCGAGGCCTTGCTCTTCCCCAGCATCTCCGAGGGTTTCGGCTACCCGCCTGCCGAGGCGATGGCAGCTGGCTGCCCCGTCCTAGCCGCCGACCTACCCGCACACAATGAGGTGATTCCCGAGCGGTGCCTTCTGCCAGCGACCGATCTCAGGGCTTGGACCGATGAGGTCGTGAGGGTGCACAAGGCATGGAAGCGAGCAGGTGGGGTACCTAGGATCCCAGATGACTCGCTTATCGATTACGTAAGGGCCTCACTGAGTCCAGAAGCCCAGGGTGTGGCCCTTTCGAGAGCGTATGAAAAGGCGTGCCGCTGAGCGGATTCAAACCTCATCACAAAATCGCTTAAACGGCGTTTGCAATTGGAGGATATGTGCTTCAAGTCTCCGACTTGCGTAAGGGATTCGGCTCCGGCCGTCGAAGGCTGGAGGTACTCAAGGGCATAGACCTCGAAATCAAGCCCGGCGAACTCGTAGCCATGATGGGCCCTTCCGGTTGCGGCAAGTCGACCCTGCTCAACATAATCGGTGGGTTGCTTGAGGCGGACTCGGGATCGATATCACTCGATGAGTTCAGCTACGGAACCAAGAGCCCCAGTAGAGTGGTCGACGTCCGCAGGAGCGGAGTCGGCTGGATTTTCCAGGACTTCCACCTAATCGACAGGCTCAGCGCACTAGACAACGTCGTGTTCGCGCTGGAACTCTCGGGAATTCCCTCCACACAAGCAGAGGAGCAGGCTAGGGAAGCTCTCGATAAGGTAGGGCTATCAGATCGCATGGAATTCATCCCAGACCAGCTTTCCGGCGGTCAGAGGCAGAGAGTAGCTATCGCGAGGGCAATAGCAGGCTCCCGACCTCTGCTGCTGGCTGATGAGCCGACAGGAAACCTCGATGTTAAGAGCGGTCAGGAAATCATCGATCTGTTCAAGCAACTCTGCGAAGAGGACGGAATGTCAGTCCTAATGGTGACCCATGATCCCACACTTGCTTCTATGGCAGATCGGATGCTACTTCTCAAGGACGGTGTCACGGCTGCATCCGACATCCGCTCGGCATGGGGAGAAGACTCGGGGGCCATCGAATGAGCCCATTCGATATTCTGCGTATTGTGACATTACCTTTCATATTGCTCGGAGAATTGTTTGGCATAGAAATAGGAAGAGAGAAGGGTGAAAAAACCGAAAAACCACCTCTGAAAGTAAGAATTCTGTCTCTGCCAAACAACCTCGTTATGGCCGCCAAAAGCTCCTGGAGAAGCAGAGAACGAGTCTTGGCAGTATTCGCTGGCGTCTTCCTAGCTTCTTTGGTAATCTCAACCGTTCTCGCTTACGGTGTTGGTCTATCGCAGGCATTCCTGCAGTACTCGCTACAGGAGGAGATTTTCGATGCTAAGGTCGACTTCGCCGACAATCCTGGAAACGATGCAGAAGGACGCACTAACGACTCCTTGCTTTGGGAGTCGATGTGTGACGGGTTCGTGGAGATGGAGGAATTCTCCGATTGTGGCCTCGTCTATGGGCGCCAAGGAGTCAGGGTGGACGGATTCTTCGATGAAGACTTCATCATCCCACAGCCACTCAATGTAATCGCAGCCACCGGACCGACGGGTGATTGGGGGAATGTTAGTTGGGACTATCCTGAGGCATTGGAATCGGGGCCACCGATTAATGGCGATAGGACACTCCGACTCTATGGCGACGGCATTTGGGACGGGGAACTCGGAGAAAGGCATTCCACTAGAGGCCAAGATTCGAGAATCATCTACGGCAGCTGGCCCGCAAGTGCCGCTGACGCTGCTGCAAACAGATCCATTGTGCTGCCTTCTGAGGTAGCTAGCAGCGCCGGAGTTGGAGTCAATGATACCATTTCATCTCTGACCTTCACCTATGTTACGGGCTACCTTAGTTATCTCAACATCGGTGACGGTTTCGATGACTGCCAAGGAGAGGAGGATTTCAACGCCCAGTCGCAGTATGCCTACTGCAGAGTGAATATGACCGTACACAATCTTACTGTCGCAGCAGTGTATCAGGAAGGAGGTGCTGGAAATCCAACTCTGCTGTTCAATCCTGTGATGGTATCCGATGCGGTTCTGAGCGATGAGCAGAAACTCATTCTGATGGACAACGATCACGGATACCTCGGTCTTGCAGTCGATAGGAACCAATTGCCAACCACATCCACTGCAGATGCCACCGAGTGGCTTGACGCTCTGAAAGCGGATGTCGAAGCAGGCAACTACACCACGGCCGGGATTCTGGTAGAATACAACGACCTAATTTCCGGGACCATCACATTCCTCAACATATTCTTGGGAATCATCCAGGTATTCGACTACGTACTGATGATTCCGATAGTGGTACTTTCATTCTCTGTTCTGATCTATGGACTCGTCCTATCTCTCGAGCAGCGCAAGAGGGAGGTCTCCATCCACCGCGTAATCGGAGGGACCGAGAGAACACTTACTGGGTTGATAATGCTAGAATTAGCTGTCACCAGCCTCTTTGCTTGGTTTGTCGGCTACACATTGGCTCTTTTGTCGGTTCCCCTAGTACTCGACGCCGTGGGCTTCATGTCATTCAGATCCGGGGGAATCGAAATCAATCCGACTCTGAGTTTCGGGTCGACCTTCTTCGTAGTATTGCTCACGGTGGGGGTTTCACTGCTGTTTGGCAGATCTAGGACTAGGGACTTCCTCAGAATAGAGATTGATGAGGGTGTAAGAAAGGTTTCTGAGAAGCGGGAGCCAAGGACATGGCTCCACGTTGTTGCCTTCGGAATCGGCCTGCTGGCGTATCTGGAAAGTTGGATTCAGTCCAATGGGGGCTGGGGTTCATTCGGTTCTGATGGGATTATATCCAACTTCATCTTGAATGCACTACTTCTCTTGCTAGGACCATTCTTCCTTTGGGTTGGTGGCGCTCTGGTTCTAGGTAGGATTGGCGCTGCAGGGCCAAATATTCTGACCATGCTTCTGTCATGGTCCCCCGCGGTCTCTGATATCAGGAGAGGGCTGCGGGGATCTGGATCTTCTGAATCCGTGAACCGTTTGGCTGTAATCATGCTACTCACGCTGTCAATCGTGACTCTAGCTGCTGTTCAGGGCTATACTGGAACTGTGGTAGATGAACGGACTACCTCTGCACAGACAGGTGCCGACATGCAAGTCCAATTCGATTCTCCAGTTACAGAGGAGCAGGCCAGAGCAGAGGTCATGTTGGCCATTCAGAGGGCCGGGGACAGCTATATCACCGACATCGATTCGATGACTTCAGTGGCTGATATATTCACCAGCCCCAAGGGACAGAATTCTTTGATTCGAACATGGGTACTTTTCGATGGCCATGATGACACCTTGATTTGGGATACTCAGGCGATTCCAGGCGACGACATCAATTCGGTAGTTTCAGCTTGGACAGGTGGCGGTTTCACCGCTGGCGAATCCGCTAGAGGGGTTTTCAATGATTTAGAAACTGGAAGCGAACAGTCCATTGAGTACACAGAATATGCCTTCCAAATGGCTCCTAACTTCGAAATGATAGTTACGACTACAGTCACAGAATCATCAGTCACGTACCAAGGAGGTCATAGATGGGTCCCAGGACTTTCATCGTCAGAGGCGGAGCAGGCAATCGTAATCGGCGAATCCTCATATCGACAACTGGTCGGAAACTCAACTGCCGATGCCTACTCCTCAACTCGCTGGTTCTTCGAACTGTGTGACCAGACCGATGAGGACTGTGCGAACGCTCTCAGAAAGGTCAGCGCAGAGATAGCAAATGGAAACGGAATAAGTGCGGCTTCCGACTGGTCAACTGCTCATCGTGAAAACGAACGAAACGGAGGCCTAATCTTCGGTACACCCGGACTTTTGAGTCTACAGTTCATCGTTGCCTCGCTAGCCTCCGTCGCTTCCGCCTTCGTCTTCCTCTCGCTGGTCCTTACTCAGAGAAAGAGGGAGTTGGCCATCCTCCAGGCCATCGGAGCAAGCCCCAATCAGGTCATGAGGCTGGTTCTGTTTGAGATTCTCTCGATACTCACTGTAAGCATGGCTCTTGGCGTGGTTCTCGGACTCGCTATTGCGGAGTCCTTCAACGGCTTCTTCGGAATCTTCGGCTACATCTTCCAGCTGTTCTTGGGTCAGAGCGCCCCGATAGCCAGAGAGTTGGTATGGCCATGGCTGGATCTTGCCATCGTGAACGCATCTGTCCTATTTGCCGTGCTGCTGGCATTGCTATACACCACTCGTAGGGCTCTGCAAGCAGACCTAGCGGTGGTACTGAAGGGAGAGTGAAAGAATGAGTGACGGGAGAGCCGAGATTCTGAAGGCAGACGGACTCTACCATGTCTATGACTCGAAGGCCGAAGACGGAAACGTGGTCGCACTGCGAGGTCTCCATGTTTCTGTCTACGAGGGCGAGGCCGTTGCAGTGGTCGGCCCCTCTGGTTCGGGTAAATCCACTCTTCTCAAGTGCCTAGGGGGCCTGATGAAGCCTTCAGCTGGGGGGGTAGAGTTGGCAGGTAGCAGGATGACTAGGCTGACAGGGACGGAACTCGTTAATCTGCGTCAGAATACGGTCTCTTTCATCTTTCAGGACGCGAACCTTCTGCCACATATGAACGCTCTAGACAACGTGGCCCAGCCTCTTCTTCACCAATACGTCCTGCCAGGCGTGGCCAGAGCCAAGGCTCAGGCTCTCCTCGACCGCCTTGGAATGGGAGAGAGGTCACGCGGAATGCCTGAGGAACTCTCCGGCGGCGAGCAACAGAGGGTTGCGATAGCACGCGCCCTGATTACAAATCCAAAGTTGATTTTGGCTGACGAGCCTACCGGCGCCCTCGACCCAATAACCAGCAGAGAGGTTTTGGAGATATTCGACACACTGCATAGGGAAGAGGACGTCTCTTTCTTCCTAGTCACTCATAACAGGGAGGTCGCCGCCTTCTGCGAACGCTCCCTAGAACTCAGGGACGGCCGCTTCGTCGCTCAGCACGGGACCGATGTGAACATCGCTGACCTATCAGGCAGCCGCGAGCTCATCATAGATGATACAGGAACGGTCACACTACCTCCGGACGTGCTGACGAAGATAGGCGGACCCGGGAGATTCGAGCTTCCAGGCATCGAGCGCGACTCCCTGAATTTGGAACGTGTCGACGTTGAGCGCCTACAGGTCGAGGGCAAGGCTAACCTGATCCTCGCAGAGAACTGCCCAGCCTGCTTCCACGTATACGGAGACAGCGAAGAGCAGCGCTGTCCCGATTGCGGCTCGAGCCGGCCGATGGTTCAGGCCTGAGGAAGCACGAACCTCTGCGGCTTGGCTATTCCGAGATCTCTGGGTAACTCTCTGACCTTCTCAGGCAGCGTGACCGGGATCATTTCCCTCGCAATCAGTGCGACCCGACTCTCCCTCCTGTCTGAAAGGACCTCGCGCCCTACGAGTGGCGCCAGCCGATTTGAGAAGCCCATAACGTCATCGTGACTGGGCATATTCTCAATGCTCAGGTTGTTGCGGCTGTTGCCGACGTAGACGTAGCCCTTGGCCTCGATGAAGTCCGGGTCGGCTATGTTGTCTAGGCGCGCGTAGTCCTCGTGGTGGCCCAGAGACTCGCCCTTGATGAGGGTGTGACGGCACACCGTGCGCGTATCGAGGCTTGGAAGCAGCTCGAGCGTCGCCTCTAGTTTGTGGAAGGCTGCTTGGTCGAACTTGGGTTTGCAAAGTCTGTCGAAGATTTCCTTGTTCGGGGCATCGACGCTGACATACAACTGCGTTGGTAACGGGTCGAGATTCTCGATGACCTTGGGTAGGCTGCCGTTGGTTACTAAAAAGGTCGAAACGCCGTGCTGGTGGCAGACATCGATGAACTCCCCCAGTCGAGAGTAGAGCGTGGGCTCGCCATTCAGGGAGATTGCGACATGCTTGGGGTCCTGCGCCTCACGAAACTTCTCCGGGTCGGCCTTCGGGTTGCCCCCGAAGCCTGTGATGAGACGGCGGTGGGCACGCACAGACTCGAGGAACAACTCGTATGGGTCGTCGTCGATCTTGTGCAAGGTCTCCGAGTGTGGCTCCCTCCAGCAGTAGGTACAGGCTAGGTTGCAGGTGTCCACATTAGGCGCCATCTGCATGCAGCCATGGCTCTCTATGCCGTAGAAGGTACCCTTGTAGCAAGAACGGTCGGCAATCAGGCTCTGCTTGGTCCAGTGACACACCTTGACGCCGCCGTGCTCCCCGACTAACTGGTACTTCTGCTTGGATAGGCGTGCGGCTATCTTCGGCTCGATGCGCGTAATCGGACTCTGCATGCAACCGACTCCTGTGGAGGGGCTTGCGTGGGGCCACGGGGTCTTCAAACTGCCCTGTTCGGCTTAACTGATATACAGCCAGCACCAATCCGCACCGATGACACGTGTCCACGCGGCATGCCTCGCGCTGGTCATGCTGACGACCACCATGACCGGTTGCTTCTCCGCAGAACCCGATAACGAGTTGATTGCGTCAAGCGACCTCACAATATCTCCTGAGGTTTTAGTCGGTGCGCAGTTCCAGTTGGTAGAGTTCAGTGCTTCAAGCCCTATGAGTGTCCATGTGCCCTACTTGGTGCTGGATCAGGAATCCGGATATGTGGTGAATGGCACCACGCTGTACTTCGACAGTGCTGGCACGACAAGCGTCGAGATGCTGGCGCCGTCAAACCTCAATGTGACGCACTTCCTGCTGGGAGAGCTAGGACGGGTCGAATGGCCGTTGCGGGAGACCAACCAGAGCTGGGCGGAGTGGTTTTCGTCAAGTAAGTTTGAACAGTCCCCTTACACACACGTAGAGCACCCTGTCGAGCGGGAGAACGACTCAGCGTATACCATAGAAGACGGCGCACTGCACAGCACCGGCCTGATTGATGGACTCAACGTCTTCGAGTGGCTGGAGATCTTCGCTGATCCTGATTCGGGATACAACGAGCGCTGGGGACCATTCACCCTGAATGATCCGACGTACATGAGGGCTGTGAATTTCATGCAGGGCGAGCTGCAGGGAATGGGCTACGACGCTCAGGTACACAGGTACTGGATCTCCGACTTCTCCTATGCGGTCAATGTCTGTGGCTACAAGGAGGGGACGATGTTCCCCGACGAGTGGCTGGTGCTGGGCGCGCACCTCGATGTCGCTGAGGCTGGAAGTCCACCTGGAGGGGGTACGCGCATCGGTGCGCATGACAACGGCGCTGGCGTAGCCCTAGTCCTAGAGGCAGCCAGAGGCCTCGCGCAGTTCGACCACCGCAGGACCATCGTCGCGTGCTTCTGGTCCAACGAGGAGAACGGCTACGACGGCGTCGACAGGTGGATCGACAACATTCCCGCAGGAGTCACCCTCTCGAACTACCTCAATGCCGACGCGGTCGGGACCAACTGGCCCGGCTACTACACCTTGGTCGTCGACATCATCCCCGAGACTGACAACCAGATTAACGAGCAGTGGCCAATGGTCAGGCTGGCCGAGTGGATAGGCTCGAACAACAACGACATCGCCGAGGCGCTGCGCCTAGGCAGGGAGATCTACAACACAGAGGGCTACGCCTCGATGAAGGACGTGGACTCGAGTGACCAGAAGAGACTCTCCATATCGGTGCACGAGTCACAGAGGGGAAGGAGCGACTACGAGAGGATAGCAGACCAGCTCGGCGTGGTCTCGATGGACTTCGGCTCGCTCACCGGAGGCTCGGACTGCTACCACGCACCGTGTGACACCCTCGATACGATGATTGACATGATGGTGACCGACAATGGGACAGGCGTGCAGAACCTCGTCCAGTCGTTTGATTTGATTTCGTGGTGGCTGTTCAACCTCGCGATGCATCTGGACGAGACGCCGATCTACAACGAGTCCTAGCCGTACTTCACACCGGTTCCGTAGGCGAAGACTTCGACTGCCCTGACGCCCCCCTTTCCACCTTGAGGAGCCATATCAGAGGTATCTATCCTCACATTGATTACATCGTCGAATCCGTTTGCGACGGCATTCTCTCTCAACCTCTGCATTGCCTCGGCCCTCCCTGCAGAGACGACCTTCTGGAAAATGTCAATCGACCCTCCAATCAAATTGTTGAACCATCCAATCAGTAGGTGCCAGTGACTGGGTCCGAACACGACTCCGGTCCACACAACCCCGCAAGAGGTGATGTCACTGCGATAGCCGCCGTCAATCGTGGTGAGGGGATCGCGACCGTGTGACTCCCTCAGCGAGGCCTCTCTGGATGCGGTGTCGGCGATTTGCCGATTCAGTTTCTTGCCGCTGAACAGGACAGCCCACACGAGCATGACTGGATATGCTATGGACCACACTAGTCCGAATAGAGCTAGAAGCAAGAAGGGGAGACTGATTACTAGGATAATGACAAATGCTAGACTGCCCCCCTCTGCCATTGGAAAACCCCCCTCACTCGGCCTTCACAGCCGTACCATAGGCGAACAGTTCCGCCGCACCAGCCGTCACAGCCGAAGTAGCGAATCTTACATTCACAATTGCGGTGGCCCCTCGTGACATTGCATCTGCCACCATTCTGCCAATCGCCTCTTGGCGTGACTCCTCCAGCAGCTCGGTGTACTTCACGAGCTCGCCACCCATGATGTTCCTGAGTCCTTGGGTGAAATCCCTGCCGATGTTCTTCGCTCTGACCGTCGAGCCACTGACTACACCTAGAGTCTCAGTAATCACCATGCCCGGTATCGTTTCCGTGTTGACGACTAGTATGCCTTGCACCATCTGTTCCATGGTCCTTCCATGTGGCGGAGAACGCTTCAAGGTTGGGACGGCTCTTCAGGACGGAATCCAGAGGGTATATCGAAGGATGTCGCAGGCTTGGACTTGCTCGCCACCAGAGCTAGGATTCCTAGGAAACAAGCGTTGCAGAGAATTATCTGCCCATATCCAGCAATCGTGCTGAACGTTTCTATGAACTCAAAATAATCCGCCTCCATCTCATTACCATAATCAAATTCGGGCATGAAACCAGTCTTCGACATCATCCACATCATGCCCATACCTCCTAGGAAGCTGACTCCTATCCAGGCCCCTACCAGCTTGACCCCAAGTTCCCTGTCACCCCTCCACAGCACTGGGATGCAGAACAATCCCATGAGGGCCAGCAAACCGCTGTGTACGGCGGAGAACTCGATCACCCCCATCATGTCGTCCATGTATTCCATCATCGCATCCCATTCCGCCTTCGACCTGTCCCATTCCGCCTTCTCCTCCTCAGTACCATCCTCAGGATAGCGCTCGATTTCTGAATAATCATCGGGCAGGAACCTATCGGCCAGCATGGGAGAAAGAATCCCCGATGCGACAGCAAACAGCATGTAAACCGTCAGCAGTGCCATGAAGATGGCCAGTCCCTTCAGCCACCACGGAGAAGGCTCCTCGGGAGCATATGGCGTCTCTGCTCCTGCCATGGCCATGGAGAGCCGTGCAGGACTATGCATTTGAGTGCTGGTGGGCTCAGTATTCCAGCACTATCCTAGGTATGGTGCGCTCGCTCGAGTGGATGCACTGCCTACCCGGATGGACGCAGAAGCGCTCGCGCAGGAATCGGCGTCCAATGATGAACCTGTGACGCATCAGCGAACGGTCCTTCAGGCAGACCTCGATGTCGAAGTCCATCCCTGCTATTTCCAGAGTTGTCCGAATCACTGGGCGCATGGTCTCGTGGCCACCGGTGTCGCGCACGCGCCTCCAGTCGCTGACCGGCCTCTCGATCCACTCGCCGCCGTCCTCGAGGCGGAACCTTACGCGATTCTCGAGGTCCGACTCGATGATCTCGATGTCGCTGGCATGCAGGGTGTTCGACCAGGCTCCAGTGTCCATCTTGGCCAGCAGGGGAACGTCCTCGAGCTCGGGCATCCCGACCCACTCGCGCCAACCGATCATTGCGATCTTGTACACAGGTATCTCCTCGTGTCGCGGCCGGCCAACCGGGGTTCTTGAATGCGTCGGGTAGAGTATCATTAGTGGACCATCCGAATTCACGAATTTACCGCTCGAACACTGTCTAAAGGCCCTGCTAACGAATCGTTGAAGTACGGGGGCCATAGGTCGTACCTAATGGCGCAAGACGGCATACCCGAGGCTCTGACCTTCGATGACGTCCTACTGATGCCGGCCGAGTCGGCGGTCCTCCCTGCCGAGGTCGACACCTCCACCCGCCTGACCAATTCGATTCCCCTGAACATCCCACTGATATCGGCGGCTATGGACACCGTGACCGAGAGCGACATGGCAATCGCCATGGCCCAGGCCGGCGGGATTGGTGTCATCCATCGCAACATGAGCGTCGAGGCCCAGGCTTCTGAGGTCTACAGGGTCAAGCGCTTCGAGTCCGGCCTAGTCCTCGACCCGGTGACAATCTCGCCCGACAGCACCATCGGCGAGTTGAGGGCAATCAAGTCACAGCACGGGTTCTCCGGATTCCCGGTGGTCGATGACTCGGGAGTCCTGGTTGGTATCATCACAAACCGCGACATCAGGTTCGTGTCCGACGACTCTGTGAAGGTCTCGACTATGATGACCACCGACGTGGTCACCGTACCCGAGCACGTCGACCCGGAGGTCGCCAAGAAGCTGCTCCACCAGCACCGCATCGAGAAGCTCATCGTGGTCGACGACGACGGCGGCTGCGCCGGGATGATGACGGTGCGTGATATCCAGCGCAGCCGCGACAATCCGAAGTCGTGCAAGGACTCACAAGGCCGTCTAAGGGTCTCGGCAGCCACTGGGACCGGTGACAAGGGCGTCGAGCGAGCCCTAGCTCTCTTCGAGGCCGGGGCTGACGCCGTAGTGGTGGATACCGCCCACGGCCACTCGCACGGCGTCATCGACACCGTCAGGGAGATTCGCAGCCAAGCCCCGGACGGCGCGCAGATAGTCGCCGGCAACATAGCCACTGGGGAAGCCGCCGGGATGCTCATCGATGCTGGGGCGGATGCCGTGAAGGTCGGAATAGGCCCCGGCTCAATCTGTACCACCCGGATAGTCTCCGGGGTCGGCGTCCCACAGCTCACCGCCGTTCTGGGAGTCGTCGAGACATGCGTCGGCAACGACATCCCTGTGGTCGCCGATGGCGGCATCAAGTACAGCGGTGACATCGCCAAGGCGATAGCCGCTGGTGCCGACTCGGTGATGGCCGGCTCAGTGCTGGCAGGGACCGACGAGTCCCCTGGAGAGACCATACTCTACCAAGGCAGGTCGTACAAGGTGTACCGCGGAATGGGCTCGGTGGGGGCGATGAGCCAGGGTGCGCACGAGAGATACTTCCAGTCGGAGCAAGGAGACACCCGCAAGTACGTCCCAGAGGGATCGAGGGCAGAGTGCCCGCCAGAGGTCCCGTGGACAATGTTCTCTACCAGATGATTGGCGGCCTGCGATCCTCGATGGGCTACACCGGCAATGGCAACATATCCGAGATGAAGACCAATTGCAACTTCGTACGAATAACCAACGCGGGACTCTCGGAGAGCCACGTCCACGACGTCGAGATTACCCGCGAGGCGCCGAACTACCGCAGGTGATGCGATGGAGGGAATAGTCCTCGGAGGAGGCTGCTTCTGGTGCGTTGAGGGCGCGCTGAAAGGACTTCGAGGCGTCAGCGAGGTGATTCCCGGCTACTCGGGTGGCCACGTGGACAACCCCACCTACGAGCAGGTGTGTGGCAAGCGCACCGGTCATGCCGAGGTGGTCCGAGTGACCTTCGACCCCGAAATCATCGGGCGCACCACCTTGCTTGAGGTGTTCTTCGCTTGTCACGACCCGACCCAGATCGACAGGCAGGGCAACGACATCGGCCCGCAGTACCGGAGTTCGGTGTTCTACGCCGACGAGGGTCAGAAGAATGACACGGAGAGCGTGATTGAGAATCTATCGGAGTACTTCCCGAGTCCTATAGTGACCGAGGTCAGCCCCTTGAGCAACTTCTTCGTGGCTGAGGACTACCACCACGATTATTTCGCAAACAACCCGGGAAATCCCTACTGCAGGGTCGTGGTGGCTCCGAAAATCGCTAAGACCAGAGCCAAGCACGCCTCATTGTATGAGTGAGTCAGAGCTCGCACCGGAGCCGTGGCCGGTCCATCTCATGGGGCTCGTCAACCCGATGATTGTCATAGCCGGTAATCTGCTTGGGGGGGCGTTCACGGCGATGGGGGTGCTGTTCGTCTGGGGCGTCGGCCCGATTCTCGACGTCGTCATGGGCGAGTCCAAGCAACCCCGCCCCCCGAGGGAGTCGGGTCTCCCCTTCGAAACACTCCTGTGGGTACACGGCATCGTCCACTTCCTAGTCCTGGCCTCCTTCTTCAGGTTCGCCTATCTCGAGGCATCGGTGTCGATATGGCTGATTGCCGCCGCTCTGTCAACTGGTCTCTCTGCAGCAGCGTCCGCAATCGTCACGGCCCACGAGCTCGGGCACAAGAAGCCGAGGAGCCCGGGCTGGAGACTGGCAAGACTCCTGCTGTTCAGCGTCCACTACCCTCACTTCACCACCGAGCACAATCACAACCACCACAAGTGGGTAGCTACGGTTCGTGACCCAGCAAGCGCATACGAGGAGGAGGGACTGTGGTCGTTCTGGTTCAGGACAATCCCCGGTCAGTTCCTCTCTTCGGTGAGAGTTCACAACGGCAAGGGACGAACTGGAATTAGGAATCCGTCATATCAGGGACTAATCTTCCAGATAGCAGCCATTGGCATCATGCTCATGCTACCCAACGGTCGAACTATGGTAGTAGGCTGGCTGGTTCTGTCGACCATCGCAATCCTCACTCTGGAGTATGTGAATTACATCCGCCACTGGGGCCTCAGGAGGGGTGAGGAAGAGCGCCAGACCGCGATGCAGTCATGGAACACCGAGGCTCGTTGGTCACGCTGGACCCTGCTTGAACTGACCCGTCACTCAGACCACCACGTGCGCGCCAGTGTACCGTTCTGGCAACTCCGCCCCCACCCGGGGGCACCTGAGCTCCCCGCTGGGTACTACGCTTGCTGGTGGCCCTGCCTAGTGCCTCCGATCTGGAAGCGCTGGGTAGGCAAGCGCATACCTCGGAACACCGCCTGAGCATCGCTCGGCGAGAGTAATATTCAACAGCACCGCGAAACCGAGCGCGGGCATGGTTCCGGAGAATGACCGAGGAGACAACGCTCCTTCGGACAAGGCGTGGACGATCCATGCTGCCATCATCGGCGTCAACTTGGGTAACATGCTGTTCAGAGGTCTGGAGCTGAATCCAGATAATCCTGACATGGGCACCATAATGGGACTTGCCGTCCTAGCTGCCGCTCTTCCTTTCCAAGCTGTCTTCTTCCTCATACACTCCTACATCCAAGAGTTCGAGAATGCCACTGACATAGAGTACGTCATGCTGCTGAAGCTGTCAATCATCTGCCAAGTGGTTTCGTATCTCTCCCTACTGGGAATCGCTTGGTTGTTCTACAACACCCACCAGTACATCGGCATCGCCTTCGGCTCAGGGGCAATCATCGCCATCGTGTTGGTCAGGTCGGCGACGAACCAAGCCGCCACGCTGCGTGGATCCGCGGTGTGATGCCGTAGTGAGGTTGATGGAGGTCAGACTCCACTGAGGCCCAATGGCAGAGGCCATCGCATTCCCCAGCCTACCGCCTGCATCTCCTTGGGACGCATACCTGCTGATGCTCGCAATTCCCTTCATCTTGAGGATGGTTTTCGTGATGCCCCCTCTGATTGACCTAGTGAACACCTATGCTCCCCCTGGCGAGAGGACGAAGCACCTCAAGTGGTTCTCAGCGAGACTGAAGAAACTCCCTATCGAGGGCTTCTGGCTGATAGTGGCCAATGAGGTCCTCGCCTTCCTGCTGCCAGCGATAATCGCCATAACCGCGCGCATTTGGTTCGGTCCCATCGGCTGGCCCAGTTGGGAGCAGACCCCTCAGGTAGGTGTGGCACTGCTGCTGATAGCCGGTGCTGCCTGGCTCGTCACCGACTTCACCAAGGTCACTCGCTCGCGCCGAAACATACAGCTGCTGGCCAAGTACAACCTCAGCACGGCCAAGTTTGCTGTTGAGGCGGCTGTAGTTGGCCGCGAGATTCTCAAGGGAGTAGGCGACATTGAGATTCCGCGACCTTGGAGGGACGTTATCGATGTCGAGCACACCGTGGACGGTGAACATGTCCCGGCCCCAAAGCGAGGACCTATCGATTACCTCGTCTCGAGGCTACTGGACAAGGGGGCTGACGCATTGGAGAGCGCGTTGGACCAAGTCAGGGGGCCGGCCGGGGACGTGATGGGCAAGTTAGACGAAGACATACGGTCGAGAATCACCGCACGCGCTAGGGCCTCGACCCGTTCGCTGTTCCGTGATACACTCTTCTCGATAGCGCCGCTAGTGGTTCTAGCTGGTCTGCAGAGACTGGTCTAGGAGCTCCTTTTCTTCCTTCGAATATAGCGATGTCCAGATGATTCCCAATACTATCTGGACCAATCCAGTTGCGGCAATCACCTCCCGCAAATCTAGCAGTCCATTCTCCATTATGTATCCAGCAGAAATTGCTGAGACACCCATCATCAGGGTGATAACAAAATGATCAGTTCCCGCAACCCTGCCCCTCCACTCATCATCAGATCTCTCTTGTAGGAATGTAGTCGAGAGAACCCAATTTAGTCCGCTTGCGGCATGGGAGAGAAACACCAGCAACAGTACGAACTTAGTCCATTCAACTGCAGATACGGCGATGTAGAAAGCACCACAGACCCCTACCGCCAGTCCTATCAGATACGGTCTGAGAGAATCATTCTCCATCAGTGGACGTCCAGCGAGAGGCCCGAACCCGCTACCAAAACCTCGGACCATGAACAGTATTCCAACACCCGCTGCGACATCGCCGAATCCTGCTTCCATGCCAATGAGAATCAGCAGGAATACCTGAGCACCACCTCCTGATGCCCACAACCCCTTGGCGAATACTATCCTGCGAATCGAAGGGATTTGAGTTAATGTATCTCCAACCATCGACAATCTCACCAAATACCACTCTTGGTGAGGCACTCTTCCTCTCCGAAGTGTCCGGGCCACCAGGTGGCAGCGTCATGACTCCTAGAGCGGCGAGGGCGAAGGTGGCGCAATCAATCCAAAGTGCGGTTTCAATTCCATAGAGTGAGATGGTCAGTCCACCGATTGCCGAACCCAATCCTAGTGCTACAGACCATCCCCCTGATGCCAGAGCATTTGCTGTGAGAAGCTCTTCTTCGCTACATATGTTGGGCAGGTACGCATATTCAGCTGGATCGAATACTGCCCTCGCCGCAACCATTACTACAGCCAAGATGTAAACTGAAGTTAGGCTTCCAAGTAAATCCAAATATAGCACAAAAACCAATATGATTAGTGAGGCTAAGTTTGCCCCAATCATCAGTCCCTTTCTCGAATAGCGGTCAGCTAGCATACCCGTGAATGTCTGAGCCGCAGCTAGTGAGAAACTACGAGACGCGAGTACTCCTGCGATTGCGAGGGGTGAGTTGTCGCTTGCTTGTCCAGCGAGGATGAACAAGGCGATGACGGTGAACCAGTCACCGATGAAGGAAATCTCGTTGGCTACGAACAGCCGTCTGAAGGGACGATTGCTACGCAGCAGTTGGATGTACCCAATCTTCGCCATAGGACGAAGCCGACACACGTACGCTATCATTGTCGCCCAAGGAAGGGAAGCAATAAGACCGTCCGGCCGGACCCGAATGCGTGGTCGATGAGCGATTGGTTTGGATAGATCTCGAGATGACGGGTCTGGACCCGGATGAGAACACCATCATCGAAATCGCCACCATCGTGACCGAAGGTGATCTGACCGTGGTCGCCGAGGGGCCTGCGATAGCAATCTCTCAACCCGAGTCGGAGCTGGCTAAGATGGATGACTGGAACCTCACTCATCACACCAAGAACGGACTTCTGGACAGGGTGAGGAACCAAGGGACTCCGATGGCCGAGGCCGAAGCGCAGACGATTGAGTTCCTACGTGAGCATTGCATCGAAGGCGTATCTCCGCTGTGCGGCAACACCATCGGCCAAGACAGGCGCTTCCTGCGACGCTACATGCCCGATCTGCATGAGTTCTTCCACTACCGCAGCGTCGATGTGACTTCCATCAAGCAGTTGGTGGACAGGTGGTACCCGAACATGCCCCGAGCGACCAAGCCAGCTGGGCACAGGGCGCTCGATGACATCAGAGGCAGCATAGCCGAGTTGCAGTACTACCGAGAGAACGTCTTCCGCGAGTTATCCTAGTAGCATTCAGGACGAATCACGGCTCTATCGGTATCCCGTGCTCATCGGTCAGCACCACATTGACCGCGAAACCCCTCCTGTGGAAGGCAATCAGCTCGAGTCCGTGGATGAGGTGCCCGGTCACGGCCCTGCCGATGACTGGCAGCGCCTCGTCCGGAGACAACTCCCGACGCTCGCCCTCTATGTCCTCGAGCCATGGCAGCATCCCCTCGGGGGAGTAGCGGACTCCGAGAATCATGTCGCACCCCTCGGTCCACTGGGCTGACTCGGCGTCGGCACCGCTGGGTATCGCCGGCGCGTTCGGGTGGGTGTGCAGCCAGTGCGAGAAACGGCCTCCCCTGACGCCTCGTGACTCGTCGAACAGTCCATCCATCCATTCTTCTGGGACATGGTGGACTGAGTACGAGTCGCCTCGGTTGACTAGGTGCGGCTCACCGAGGACGAAGCCCTGGCCGGAGAACAGTCCGCTTTCGAAGTCAGTCCCGCAGTAGGCCTCTTCGACCTCTCTCGAATGAGGCATGTCCGGGTTCACATCCATACCGACCAGTATCTCGTCGGGCAGCGACTGGAAGGTCCAGTCGAGGATCTGGGCTAGCGTGTCCACTGGCATCAGGATGTGAGCCGGGTATCCGTCCCTGCCCTCAAGCGACTGCTTGTTGTACAGGGCGGCGGCCTCCAGCAGCCAATCTACGGCCATGCCTGCGGGCTAGGGCCGCTCGCCTTGAGTTCGACGGCTGGCTACGAGACCGAGACATCGAGCACCACGTGGTCCCAGTGCGGCGCGTAGCTCTTCACTCGGATCGCAGGGCCCGCATCGATGCAGCGACCTGGGTCGACCGAATCGAGGGAGTCTACGACACCTGCGGCCCAGGAGGCATGGTCCTTGGCAGGCGCGACACCATGCACGTGGAGGTAGCCACCCTCCGAGGAAAGTGACCGTATCGCGACCTCATACCCCTCCTCGGATGAAGGAAGGAGGCCCAGCAGCACCCTGTCGGCTAGGCCTTCCAGACTCGCCGCATTGACCCTGTTGTCGCCGAGGTGGACGGTGCTCCGTCCAGCCACCCCGTTTCTCTGGAGGTTTACCTCAAGCGCTCGGACGGCGTTGGGGTTCCACTCGCAGCAGTGGACGTGTTCGATTTGCGAGTGGATCAGCATAGGTAGGGAGTAGTAACCGATACCGGCGTACAGGTCGAGAACGGTCTCACCGGCGCCGGCCACCTCGCCCATCCTGCGTCGCTCGTTGACGTTACCCGCCGAGAACATGCACTGGGTGAGGTTGTAGCCGTAATCCACCCCACTCTCGCGGCGAACGACCCAATCGTCCTCTCCGAGCAGCATCTCGGCCGAGCTCTCGCGCATCACGCCATCGATCTCGCCGAGCCTCGCCACCCTCTCCGCATTCAGAGCATCCGCCACAGCGCGCCACAGCCCGTCCGAGCAGTGCGTGCCCCACTCACCGCGGAACGCCGAGCTTGGTAGCAGCACGACGTCGGAAAACCTCTCCCCCCTTGCTCGGTAGCAGACCTAGGAGTGCTTTGCACTCCTCCTTGCCATCCCCGCCTCGCGCAGCACCTCGCCGACGGACTCCGCGAGGCGGCGATGCGGGTCATCCCTGTGCATCTGACTGCGGGCCGAAGCATTTTGGATTCAGACTTATGGCTCAGATGCTCATGCCCGGGTCCGTGCAACGTGCTGTAGTGCTCCTAGTCATTCTCCTGATGGCTCCGTTGGCAGCAGCCGACCCGCCCCCTGGTCAACCCGACGTCGTCAATGACATCTGCTCGACATGGAACAGCGCCAGTGGGGTCTGCGATGACTACGACTCGGCGATGGACCTGACTCCGGGGCAGGAGTGGATGAGGAGCTCGGTCGAGATCAGCATCGAGGACGCCGAGATGGTCGAGATGAAGGTGGGACTGGTGGTTCACGAGATGTCGAGGGACGACCTCCAGCTTAGCGACCTCGACCTCGAGGGCGACAGTGCCCCATGGGATGGGATTCCCGCCGATTACATCCGCAACTACCAGAGCCTAGGTAGGGGTGGTGGCGACACCGTTTCGGACCTCATGCTGGATAGAATCGAGGATATCATGGAGGAGTTCATCGATATCAACTTCCCGAACATCAACACGACCACCATCAGCACGGTCTCGGAGGTCGATTTCAAGTCGCAGTCGGACGCCAATTGTGTCTACGATAGCGAATACGATTCGATAGACGAGGTCAGCGGCTTCGACAACGACCCCTTCCAGCCGCCACTGTGCTTTGAGGCGGTGCTGCAGATGGAGGTCGACACCAATTCGTTCGGATTGAAGCCCGAGACCTCCGACATCAACCGGATGATGCAGGGCATGCTGACCATGGGTGCGGTACTGACTTCGGAGTTCAACGCCACCTCGCCGATGGGCCATTCGCTGGAACTCTCGGTGATGCCACCCCACTACGCCGACGTCAGCAGCGTCGAGGCACCTGGTTCGACCAAGACGATGCCTCGCGACGGCCACCCACAGACTTACTCGATAATCGAGGTGGACAACACGCAGGCCGTCACGGAGGCGGCACTGGAATCTGTCCTATTGTCGTCTGAACTCGTTCATCGGTCGATAGACACCCCCACTACCAGCATTGACCCCAACGAACCCTCGTTGAAAATCGACCTAATCGTGGATGCTACCGATACCCAGAACTCGCGATTCGACCTCGAGATCTCAATTCACCATCTCGATTCCATCACCCTCGACGAATGGGACGCCAACCTGCATGACGGCACCATCGAAATCCCCTGGGTGACCTCTGACGGCATCAGACTACTGGACCAGGAGGTCGACGAGGACCTATCGGCGATACTCGAAGGAGTACCGGTGCAAGAGCTCTCCATGGCCTTCTCGGACGCTCTGGGTGCTGACATCTGGTTCGGCTCCCCCCAGTTCGCCCAAGCCGACTCCGAGGGCGGCTTGGGCTTCCGCCACACCCCGGGTGTGACCTGCGACGAGTCGCTCGAGGTGAGTTACTGCATCGAGGGCGAGGATGCCATGGGTGGTGCTTGGCCTGTCGTCCTCGAGACCACATCGCAGTCGACCCCGATGAGAGTCTCTTCAGTCGTCGAGAGGATGCTCGAGAACAGCGGCGGGGACATCACCACGATCGACCTGTCGAAGGTGACCGATGAGGACCTCGCCTCGATCATGAACGTGGTCGAGATTGAACTCTCCACCGACACCGGGTGGCTGCAGGATCTACTCCCCGACGACATGCCAAGCACCGAGCTGACCCTGACGCTGCACCTGCCGGAATGGATCGAGTCCACTAGGGGCGATCCGTCGACGGTCATCATCACCGCCCCCGTCACGGGGGGCGGGGAGCATGACTTCGGCTTTGCAGGAACCAGAATCTTCGACTGGAGGCACCCTATCTGCCTCGAGTCCGACCCCTGCGAGGACGAAAGCGAGGACCTGATATGCGGTTCGAACCAGAAGACATGCGTCTCGCTTGACATTAAGGTCGACATCGGGAAGTTCTCCATCAGGGAGACATCGTTCGCTGCAGAGGTCGAGTTTACTGCCGAGGTTGTGCTGGAGATTTACCGGCTGGGCATAGACCTGGGAGAGGACGACATTGTCCTGCACCCAGTCCCAGCAGACCTGCTCAGGCGCGCCATAGTGATGGGGGATCGCCTCGATGGCGGGCTGCTGGCAGGATCAGATCTTGAGGCCCCGCTCGACCTCGGGGTCGGGGAGCCGATAGACATCGAGATATCCAATCTCGGGATGGAGGCGCTGGGCACGGAACTACAGATGAGGTCTGGAGAGGTCATCGAGGCCGAAGGCCAAATGGAGACAGTGCAGGACTTCGGACTCGGCCCGTACTCGATATCAGCGGACCTCGCCAGTACCCCCGTATCGCCCTCGTTGGGATTCGGCCAAACCACGATGCCGAGCAACTCCGAGCTCGGTGACAGCGTCCCGCTCCGCTTCGGTTTTGCAATCGAGCGCACGGTGGTAGAGGCCGCGCTCAGGGGCGACGCGATTGACATAGAGGCTCAGCCCGCGTCCATCGGCCTCGCTATAGCCAGCCAGATGGCCGCGGCCTTCGGCTCGCCCATACTGACCGACTCCGGGATCCAGGTCGAGGGCGCGGAATTCTTCCTCGAGATTACCCCGCTGATGGAGCACACCGTATTCGGGACCATCCGCTCCTCAGCGAGGATGGAGGTGCACCTGCCGAGCTCGGTCAGGCTACTAAGCTTCGAGAGCAGGATGGGTTTGGGCGAGCTGACCGAGGTGGATGGCCGGCAGGTGGTGGTCTACAGGACCCCGGTATGCCCTGAAGCGACCACCTGGGCGCAGTGCCGGGAGAACTCGGACATCGTCTCGTACTCCGTGGAGGTCAGTTGGGCGTTCGTACTGGGGGAGTTGGCCCCATACCTCTTCGTGCTGTTGGTCGGACTCGGGCTGCTGATAAGCAAACGCAGGAGGGGCAAGAAGGAGCAGCAGGAGAAGGATCAGGAGGAGTCCTCGGCCGAGGAGCAGAAGCTCGCGGAGTTGGCGATGGAGTCCGAGTTCGGCAAGTTGGACGACAAGATTGTGGTCGTCGATGAGGCCTACTTCGATGAGGACTAGCCGTTCAGGTGCCCATGGAGCCTCTCAGCCATCGCCTTGCCTATGCCCGGGACCTCTCGCAGCTCCCTGATGCTGGCATGCTCGATGCCCCTCCTACCTCCGAAGTGGCGTAGCAGGGCTTGGATCTTCTTGGCCCCTAGGCCATCGATATCCTCCAGAGGATCGCCTATCGCGCCCTTGCCCCTCCGTCTCCTGTGGTAGCGGTTGACGAATCGGTGGGCCTCATCACGAGCGTGTACGAGGACCCTGCCGTGCCTGCTCAGCACCCTCGGCTCGCGACCATCCATGTGCAGTGTCTCCTCTCGCTTGGCCAGAGCCGCCACGGGGAAGCGCCCGGCCAGCCCGTGACCCTCCAGCATCCCGAGGATACTGGACAGGTGCGTCTCCCCACCGTCTAGAAGCAGCAGATCGGGCCAACCGTCCTGATGCTTCAGCCAGCGCTCCACCACCTCGGACATCATCCTGAGGTCGTCTGGCGCGTCACTCTTGACACGATAGGTCCGGTACTCCTTCTTTGCGGGCCTACCGTTGCGCAGCACCACTGACGCGCCGACGCGCTCGTCACCTTGCAGCTGGGCCATGTCGAAGCACACGATGTGGTCGAGCGAGTCGAGGTCGAGCAGCCCGGCTGCATCGTCCGCGGCAGCCTGCTCTAGGCTCCCCGAACGACTCCTCTGGTGACGCTCGACCTGCAGCTCGGCGTTCTGGTCGGCCATTGCGCGAAGTTGGGCCAGCTCGCCTCGCTGCGGCACCCTGACCTCGACAGCGCCCGAGCGCCGCTCGGTCAGCCAGGCCCCCATTGACTTCCCTAGGGGGGCCGGCACGAGAACGGTGCGAGGCGGCTTGGCGTTCGAGTAGTGCTCAGCGAGCACGCAGGCCACCGAGTCGGCGATGTCCCCCCTGTGGATTAGGGGGTATTCCAGCTGTCCCTGCACTATACCGTCCTTGGCGTTCAGGACCACCACCATGCCGTTGTCCCCTCTGGAGGCGAAGCCGATGGCGTCGCAGTCCTGGTAGAACCTGCTGTGCACTACTCGCTGGGAAACGGTCCTCTGCACCGAGCCAATAAGATCTCGAGTCGCTCCCGCCGCCTCATAATCGAGCGCCTGCGACTGGGTGTCCATCTCTCTCTGCAACGATTCGATTAGGACCCCAGCATCACCGTCGAGGACGCTGATTGCGGCCGACACTCTCTCGTCATACCCCGCCGAGTCGATGCAGGGCCCATGGCAAAGCCCGATGTGCATCGCGAGGCAGCCTTGCGGCAGCAGCTCCGGGCAATCGCGGATGCCGAAGTGGCGGCGCAGCAGCTGGATGACGCGCTTGGCTGCGCCGGGGTCGGCGAACGGCCCCCATCGCAGCGACCCCTCCGGGGGGTGTCGGGTGTAGATGATGCGAGGGTGCTCGTGGTCGGTCAGGGCGATGAAGGGGTACGACTTGTCGTCCTTCAGCATCGAGTTGTAGCGGGGCTTGTGCTCCCTGATCAGCTGCCTCTCTAGAATCAGGGCGTCGCTCGGGCTCTTGGTCACGATGAAGTCGACTCTGTCCGAGTCCTCGATCAGTCGAGGTACCATCTTGCGATCGGGATTGGGCGCGAAGTATGACCTAACGCGCGATCGCAGGTCAGTGGCCTTGCCGACGTATGTGACACGCTCGTCAACCCGTCGAAATAGGTAGACTCCGGGCTTGCGGGGCAAGTCGAGGCCAGTGTGGTCCAGCGCCATGTCGGTTGATGCGCTGCAGGTGAACGCCCATGAACCCGTGCCTTCGCTCGCGCGGCATGCTCCCACCGGCGCAGTCGCGCATCCTGTCCAGGCTCGCGCAGTTCGGAGGCGAATTGGAGGCTGCGTGGGACGTTCCCCGGGCGCTGTCGCTGCCCGGTCTGGCAGAGTCACTCGGCGTGGTCAGATCGGCGTTACACGCACCACTGTCATCACTTGAGGATGAGGGCTACGTCCGGACCCGCACGGCACATGTCATCGGCGGCGGCTCGCGCCGTCGCACGGTAGTACACATCACCGAATCCGGCCGGGAGACTGTCGCAGAGCTCGAGGAGCCTTCCGGGGCTCGCAGAGGTAAGGCATTCGGCCCCATTCCTGACCAGATCTCCCTGCACGGCAGGGAGGAGGACTCAACGAGTCTGTCCGACTCTCTGCTGGCCGGCTCAAACGT
>BPDA01000015.1 GCA_019654055.1 Methanobacteriota archaeon
CTGGAGGGGAAACGGCACCGATGACCGAGACCGACCCGTCGCCTCCGCCCAGAGTCTGGACTCGTCCTGCGCGCTCGTAGAACTCGGCCAGTCGGCTTGACAGATAGGCAGGGTATCCCTCTTCTCCCGGCATCTCCTCGAGACGGGAGGAGATCTCTCGCATGGCCTCGGCCCACCTGCTGGTGGAGTCGGCCATGAGGGCGACATCGTATCCCATGTCCCTGAAGTACTCGGCGATTGTAATGCCGGTGTACACGGATGCCTCACGCGCGGCGACCGGCATGTTGGAGGTGTTTGCTATCATCGTGGTCCTGTTCATCAGCGGTTTGCCAGTTTTGGGGATCCATCAGATGAGGGAACTCTGTGAGGACTTCTGTCATCTCGTTGCCACGCTCACCGCAGCCGATGTAGACGACGATCTGAGCGTCCGACCACCTAGCCAGCTGCTGTTGGGTCACTGTCTTCCCAGCACCAAAGGGTCCGGGAATGCCAGCGGTTCCGCCCTTGGCCAGTGGAAACAGGAAGTCTAGAATCCTCTGGCCGGTTACCAACGGCACGTCCGGGGCGTTCTTCTGGATGAACGGGCGCGGGGTCCTGACCGGCCACTCCTGCATCATCGCAACCTCGGTGCCGTCTTCGAGAGTGCATACCGTGGTCGTGATGTCGAACTCGCCGGACTCGATGCTGGCAATCTTGCCAGCAGGCCCAGGGGGGATCATGATTCTGTGCTCGACAGTCTCGGTCTCTTGGACGAATCCGATTATGGAGCCGCCCGAGACCTCGTCACCGACCGAGGCGGTGGCGTTGAACTCCCACTTCTTCGTGAGGTCAAAGGGCCCTCAGCATCGACACCACGCGTGATGAACACGCCCATGGTCTCCTCGAGGTCTTCCAGAGGCCGCTGTATCCCGTCGTAAATCTGGGTCAGCAGACCGGGGCCCAACTTCACGGACAAGGTCTGACCTGTCCTGACCACCGGCTCGCCCGGCCCGACGCCCGAGGTCTCCTCATAGACCTGGATGACCGACTGATCACCGTGCAACTCAATCACTTCTCCCATCAGTCCCTCGTCGCCGACTCGTACCACTTCGTACATTCTCGGGGAGATGCCGACGGCCGTGACGACCGGTCCTGAGATTCTGTAAATCAATCCATTTTCTTCACTCATTTCTTCACTTCCTTATCCTTGTATACGAGGAATCTACTTCCAAAGGTCGACACCGAGCGCCGACTTGATGGACTCACGGAGGGTATTATCCTCCTCTGTCCCTATGCCCAACACCGTGGGCGAAATGCTGTCGGACATTCGCTGTCTGAGCTTGTCCGGCATGCGCGTGAGGTCGGCTGAATCGACTACGATGATACCGACCTCCTTCTCATCGAGCAACGAACTGAGAGTGTCGCGCATCTCCTCGTCGCCGTGTGGGTTGTGCAGGCGCATTATTCCCGCTAACTGGAATCCGGGGGTGAATTCGGTAGTGCCTACTATCGCTATCTCCATCTCATCACCTCAGAACGCCATGTGCGCTTCGATTACCTCGTCGGAGAGTCCGACCGCCTTGCCGCGCACCAGCAGGCGGAGGTTCTGGACTTCGAGCACCTTGCTCTCGAGGTAGTAGATTAGGGGGAAGGCCGACAGTGGATTCAGATGGCTCATCCGCCTCAGGTCGGTTCTCCTCTCGGATGCAAGGTAGCTGACCACGGGGTCTAGGCCGCCGTGCTCGTGCGACTCCTTCAGGGCGTCCTCAAGCTCGGCGGTCTCCATGCTGGTCCTGCGCAAGACCTCCATCAGGGCGTCCTCCGAATCCGCCTGTGCGGCACTTCGCAGCAGACTTCCCTTGAGGGATCTGCCACCTTTCCCGAATCAGGCCAGCGCGCTGCTCTGCGGGCAGTTTCTGACGCAGAGCTCGCAGCAGGTTCACGATGTTGCGATGGTCGATTTCGGAGCGCAGGTACCTCAGTAGGAGGCTGTGGCTCTGACCACTGGTCCTGAGCGCTGAGATTGCCTCGTGGTAGTAGTGGCGGTCCAGCGCGTCCTCGTACTCCTGCAGCGTCGCGTCGGAGTCGATATCAGAAACGGCAGATCCCCAAGGTGTTCCGCCCATCGCCGTGGCTGCGTCATGCAGGGTCTCGCTCTGGCGGGCAATCTCGAGCCAGTCCACGTTGAGGTCGTTCTCGTCGGGCAGCACCGAGTTGGCTAGGCTCTCGACAGAGGCCCCTCCATTGAGGCACGGAGTACCGCCCTTTGGGGTTGCTGTACGAGAAGCGGAGGGCGAAGACTGAGACTATCCTCTTCAGTCGGCCCTGGCAGAAGCCCATCACCTCTGTTAGTTCACGATCCAGATTGTGACTCAGGGCCGCCTCAACGAGGTCCGCCCCACTGAGGCGGGCCGAATAGATGTCGAGTTCCCTGCGATAGTCGAGCTCCCTATGCTGGCGGCGATGGTGTCCGGGCCGCTCTTCATCAGTTGGCGGAGTCTGGTCTCGTCGAGCAGCTTGGCCTTCCTAGCCTTGCTGCGGGCCGATGCGTTAGCCCAGTTGCCCTTCCCGACTGCTATCTCCGCCATTGCTTTCCCTCATTCTTCGAATAGTATCTTGTTGACTTCTTCGAGGCTCGCTTCCCATGCGTCGCGTAGCCTCCCCTCAAAGCGGTAGTCCATCAGGACGGAGCCATCTGGACTCTCAAGCACGAAGCCCCCTAGTCCATCGATGTCCTCTCCTATCTCGAATTCGTGGTAACCCCCCTTCTGCACCTCTGGTGTGTTTGATGCTCTCTGTGAGACTGATGCGGTCGGTATATACCGGACGTAGAATCATGTCTTCTCCGGATTCTGCAGTAGCCTTCTCTAGGAGAAGGGCGAGTACTCCAGCCCTATTTTCCATACTGGGATGACATTCTGACTTGACTGTTGACCATGTCGCGTCAAGTTCTGCCCTGCGCGCCACGAGGAGTCGCTTCTGGTTCCCCTGACGAGCGGCAGCGATGCTTTCGACGGCGACCTGTTCGCTCATCCTCTCGGCTTGGGCGATCGCCGCTTCGCGGTACTCCTTGACCGATTCCTTGGCCTCGCCCTGATGCGCTTGGCCTCGGCCTTTGCGTCGTCAGTGATCTCCTTGGCCTCGGCCTTGGCCATAGACTCGATTTCGCTTGCAAGTTTGTCCAATGACATGCGTGACTCTCCATTATCTGCCTAGTCCCAAACGACCTACAGTAGGTAGATCGAAAGGAAACCGAACAGAACGATGGTCTCAGGCAGTACGGTGAATAGAAGTGCCAAACCGAACTTACTGTCGTCCTCGGCAATCATGCCAACAGCGGCTGCGCCGATTGGTCCTTGCGCAAGACCGGTTCCTATCCCACAACCAGCCAGCGCAATACCTGCGCCGAGCTTGGCCATGGTGTCCTTCTCGTTCACTGCATCCGCTTCCTGAGCAGTTGCGACACCGGCGACCAAGGTCGCGATGAACACAGCCATCAGCAGGCGGTATACCATTCTCATTCTCTTGTTTTCCATGTTTTTTCCTCCGTATTTTTCTCACTTTGTGAGTGTCATTCGACCTCTACCTTGTTCGGCTTGAAACCGAACGCCTCGAAGGGCAGGCCGCTCCCCTCGTAGAACTGCATCATCCACTCAACGAAGTGCAAACGCACTGTGTGGATATTTGGACTGAATACGCCCAGCACTAGGGCGAAGAGTTGTACCAATAGCCAGCCGACGAACATAATCGGCAGAAGGACGATGTCCATCGTCGATGCATGCCCGAGGTCGGAAAGCGTGTGGGCCATGCCCTCGTAGATCATCTCGTTCCCAGTCGCTGCGATCTTCACGCCCACTACCCCGACTGCGAACAACCTGACGTAGGAGACTACTTTTGGTAGCATTCCTAACGACTCTAAGACTCCAAGAGGGATTCCTATTACGCCCATCTTCTCATAGTGCGCAAGCAGTACCATGACCATCACTACGCCCACTCCCGTGATAGCTGCTCCAGGCATCAGTAACTCAGATGCTGAATCCACTAGGAATGCATATGCGAAAATGAAGCCGCCAATCAGGACAGTCATCCACGATCCTTTCTCGAACAGTGCATCGACGAATCCGTGGGTCTTGTAGATGTCTCGGAAGCCCAGAACGAGTCCGAGGAAAACATGGATGACTCCCATGTAAATGGTGATGAGTATGAGATTCTCGAGGTTGGATGAAACCCTGTGGAAGGGGTAGGCGAGGACGATGTTTAGAGGACCTTCCCCGACCCAGTAGAACTCGCCGCCGTTCGGAAAAGAGGTTGGTCATCCAAGCCACCCCCCAAAGGGCGAGTGCGCGCCCCTCCCAGTGATAGTGGCCGTGCGCCGCCTCGCACTGTGCGACTCCAATTACTCCCTCGATATCACAGTGACCATGTGGCAGGAATTCGAAGCCGGCGAACTCGCCGTAGATGTAGCCGAATATCACTGTGGACAGGCCTATTGTGAACAGGAATCCCCCGACGTTCCTCATCATCGGGTCAATCGGGAAGCGTCTCCAGACGAACCAAGCCATGCCCATCACAGCGAGGCCGTAGGCCATGTCTCCGAGTATCAGGCCGAAGAATAGCGGGTAGGTCAGGAACATGAAGAAGGTGGGGTCGATCTTGCCGTAGGCCGGACGACCCATCACATCGGTCAACATCTCGAATGGTTTGCTGTAGTTCCTAGAAGAAAATGCGATGGGAGGGAGTTCGGGCGCGTTCTCGTCGTCATGGTGGTGACTGCTGTGTGCAGGAGGAGTGAACTTCTCGATACTGATGTGAGTACATACTCCAGATAGTGCGGCCTCGACCTCGGGGGCAGTATCCGAGCGAATCCAGCCATCTAGTACGAAAGCGTGATCACTCACTGCAACTCTGACTGGAGCAGTAGCAATCTCCAGATCCCTCTCAAGGAGTTCCATACCGCCGAATAGCATTCCACCATTCGACTCGGACCAATCGGACATCTCGGACTCGAGATCCTCCGTCCTCCCGTCAATCTCGGACTTCCTCTCATCCAGCTTGAGAATCCTATCTGAGGGCAGACCCTCGGATTCCGGCACCGAGATTGCCTGGAAGTCCTCGGCCGCCAGCATCTCCTGGACGGACTGGGAGTCCTCGTTGCGGCAGAACACGGCCACCACTGACGACTTACCGGCATCGCTGCTCATGTAGATGGCCGAATCACCTAGTCCGGCGAGGGCCGGTCTGGCCTTGGCCAGCGAAGAGACGGTGCCGATGAACGCGGTTAGGCTGCTGTAACCTCCCATCAGGTCGAGTTCGAGGCTGAGGGGTGCCAGCATCTTCAGCACCTCCAGTTCCTCGTCAATCTGCGAGGACTCGGTGCGAAGCGCGTCCAGTTCGTCGAAGAGTTGTAAAGCCGATTCTACGAGCTCGTCAATCGGCCCTGAGAGCGTCCTGCGGACCTCCGGAGCAGCAAGCAACTGCTTCTGGTCCGCAGCCTGCATGTTCGCAGCCGCGCCCCGCATCTTGGTGAGTCTTCTGCTAATCTCCTCGGACTTGTCCGACGGGGTGCCCATGGATAGGCCCTCCTCGGTGCTGCTGTAGTCGTTGATGTGCACCAGCGACAGGCCTGCGACCACGTCTAACGCAGTCTTGAGCTGGTCCCGGGTTCCTGCAGCGACCAGTCGGGACATTTCCTCTGTGGTGAATTGACTCATGTTGCACCTCGTGTCAGTTGATTAGTAGTCAAGTAGTGTCTGTGAAGGCATCGATTACTACGCGAGCAGCCCATTTGCGGTTCTTCTGGCCGTTGGCTGCGACTTTTTCCAATTGGGAATCGCCCTTAGAGGCGACTTTAGCCGCCTCCTTCGCAGAAGAAGAGCGTGCTTCACTAATTATCGAAGCGGCCTCGTCGTCGGCGCTTTGCCGGCCTGTGCTCAATGATTCCGACGCCTTGACACGGGCGTTTGAGATAGTTTCGCTTGCCTTAGTTATGGCATCGGCACGAATCCGCTCCGCTTCGCTTTCTGAGTCTTTGATGGTTCGGAGTACTTCTGCTCGTCCCATGGTGTCACCTTCGGTGACATGCGTGAATGTCGAACAGTATATCACCTTGACCTTCTCATTCCTTCGTCTTGCTGGAGCATTTCAGCGGGATTCAACCAAATACAGGAGGCTGGAGGGGAACGTGTGGATACCGAGCGAATCGGTGCAGAGGATTGGAGCGAGCTCCAGCGCAACCTGGAGGAGAGTATTCCGGTGTACGACAGGGTCAACAGATTCGCCACCCTAGGGCAGGTTTCCAAGTGGCGCAGGATGGTGAGAGACAGGCTCCCTCGCGGCGAACGCGTCCTTGAGATCGGATGTGGGCCGGGCAGCTTCGCTGAGGACGTCGTGGGAGGGGACCTAGTGTGCCTCGACCCGATTCCGGAGATGCTCAGGGTCGCCAAGGCCCGGATAGACCCCAAGAGAGCCGCTAGGGGCGACTCGGCCGTCGAGTTCGTCGAGGGGGTGGCCGAAGAGTTGCCATTCGAGGACGCCTCGTTCGACGCTGTGTGCTCGCTGTTCTCGTTCAGGGACTGGTACGATAAGCGGGCGGGCCTCGCGGAGGTCCTCAGGGTACTAAGGCCAGGAGGGACTGTGGTGATTGTCGACCCAGCCAAGATGAACCGTCTGCATGGCGTTCTAGGTTGGCTCTGGATGAGGCTCTGGGTCGGCGCGTACGCCAGACTGCTATTCAGGAGGTCTAATCACCCATGGAAGTGGCTAGCTAAAACCTACCGAAGCTTCGGGACGACGCGCGACTACGTCAGGATGCTCGAGGAGGTTGGCTTCGTCGACGTCCGTGCCAAGGTGGTGTTCCCTGGGATGGCCACGATTTGGCAGGCCTCCTCGCCCTAGAAGAGTAGCGAGCGGCACGTCACAGCCCTCCAGATGAATGGCTTGGTCAGCCTGTTGAATGCGAGGTTTAGCAGCCAGTCGGGAGAGCGGAACAGCAGGCTACCGAGCCTGAACGCACGCTTCGAGTTGCGCATCACCCTTCCCATCTGCGACTCCCACCTGATCTCGTACTCGCCGAGCGGGGTGCCGTCGCGCAGGTGCTCTGCGACGACCTGCCCGGCGATTCGCCCGCCGATCATCGCGATGGTGATTCCAGCTCCGTTCGAGGGCAGGACCATGCCGGCAGCGTCGCCGACGAGAAGGTGGTTGCCCTTGACGAAGGATGCTATCGTACCCGACATCGGCAACGAGCCTGCTCCTCTGAACTCCACTCCCCCTTCATACCTCGAGAAGAACTCCTCCGAGTAGTCGTTCAGGCTCTTGCCGCGAGCCAGGGCAGTCTGGATGCCCAGACCAATGTTGGCGCCGCCCTGCTTGGGGAACTTCCAGGCGTACCCACCGGGGGCCACTGAGCCGAAGTGAAGCTCGAGGGCCTCATCGAAGTCCCCAGACATGAGCACGAACTTGACGGGGATGACGAGGGACTCCGTCTGCCATTCGGACTTGCGCAGGGGGTCGTTGTGACCGCCGGCCCCGATGACTACCTTCGCTGTGTACTCCGAGCCGTCTCTGAGGCGTACTGTCTCGCTCTCGACGCTCTCGACCCTGCTGCCGACTAGGTAATGGGCACCGCTTGACTCAGCCAGTTCGACCAGTGCCTCGTCGTGCGCGACTCGATCCAGCACCACGCCCTCGAAGTCGTAGCACAGGGGCCTTCCCGAAGGTGGCACCAGCCTCATCTCGCTGGTGCGCATGGAGATTGCTGACTCAGGGGTCCTCAGAAGGTCGTCAATTTCGGGCACGTCCGGGCACAGTCTGCGCATCTCTTCGTTGCTCGGTACCAGCTCACCGCACTGCAGCGGCGAGCCTATAGGATTCCTGCCGTCAATCACCAGCACATCAGCGCCGCCCTCGGCGATGTAACGAGCAGTGGTGCTCCCTGCCGGACCTCCCCCCTATCACTATGGCGTCCCAGTCAGTGCGGGTAGGTTGCATGGGCTCAGTTCCGGCGCGACCGGGAAAATCCTTACTAGCTCAAACAGCAGGTCGCGTCCCTCGCTCGCGGGCAGACCCCTCGAGGGCGTCCTTCGCGCGCTGGAGGTGGTTGTCGATGAGTTGCCTGACGTATCCCATGGAGCCGGCCGAATCGAGCAGTTCGATCAGTTCCTCCCAGCGCTCGTCGCTGAAGTTTTGGAGTACGTCGGACAGGTGCTCGCGCTCTGCGCCGTGCAGGATGGTCAGCGCGTGGATGATTGGGAGGGTCATCTTGCCGTCGTGGACGTCGGTGCCTCTCGGCTTGCCCATCGAAGGGTCGCCGGTCAGGTCCAACAGGTCATCGACCATCTGGAACGCCCTTCCGAACTCCATTCCGAACTCTTCCAATGCATCGACGATGTGCTCGGGGGCCCCCTGCCAACACCGCGGCACCCCAGAAAGCCTGAGGAGATTGGGAAGGCGGTCTTGCCATCGACTATGGCGTAGTAGTCCTCGGGAGTCGTAGCGAGGTTGCCGATGTGTTCGAGCTGCTTCAGCTCACTTGTGGCTATGCGCCCGCAAGCCTCGGCGATGCGCTCGACAACCCGGTCGTCATGACGGCCCCCGAGGCCGAAGCCCAGTGCGAACAGGTAGTCCCCCGCTATGATGGCCTCGGGCAGGCCGACCGAGGTGTGCAGGGTGGGCTTGCCTCGACGCAACTTGGACTGGTCGTATATGTCGTCGTGGACGAGGGTCGCCGTGTGGATTATCTCAGAGGCCATTGCGAGGTTCATGACCTTGGATGTGTCCTCGCCGCCGGCGGCCTCGAAGGCCAGGGTAGCCATGACGGGCCTGTACCTCTTACCCCCAGCGAGAAGTATGTCGCCTGCCAGCCTCATCGCCGGCGCGCCCGGGCCCGGTCATGCTCTGCTGCACGAACTCCTCGAGCGCTTCCTCGACGACGTTTCTACGTCTATCCAGCTCGGCCTTGAAGGAATGCATCGAGACCATTCAATTCGTTCATCCTTGACAGGGGTCGCCTTATGAACAAGTGTGTTCGCCGACCTGCTGGGCACGTTGCGTGCCCCCTCCCCAGAGGTGGACGAAGATGGACGAACTCACACTCGCTACCATCGACTCACCAGACTGCCGAGTTTCGGAGCACATCGCCATACTGATAGCCTCCGGAGACGCCCCGGAAATCGACATAGAGAGTCGCGTAGTGGACGGCTTCTCCGAGGCCCTAGAACTGCTAGAGGAAGGTGAGCTGGACATGGTGGCATTGCCTGCCACGATGCTCCACGGGAAGCAGGCCGAAATGCTGGCAGCCGGCTGCGAGGTGGTCGGAGCGAGGGCCCCGAGACGCCCGAACCTGATTCTGGTTTCCGAGAACAAGATCGCCTACCAACCGAAATCAGCCTTCATACTCGCGGAGCACAAGAACGTGCGCAGGCAGTTGCGGCGGGCTCGCAGGGGCCTCAGGGTGCTCGGGCCCGTGGCCTACGCCGCCATATCGGAGCTTGACGGCCCCCCTAGTGACCCCTTGCCCTTGACCGAGTGGATGGAGGACTTGAGGCAGAACGGTGAGATAGACGGCTACATCACCTCAAGAGCGATCTACGACGAGTTGGAGATTGGTGGTCGCAGACATGCGCTGCTGCCCGACCCCAAAGATCGAGGTGGTGCCCACTTCCTGCCCCTGCCATACGCCGATCTGGTCATCCTGATGGCCAGAAGGAGGTTTCCCAACAGCATAACGGAACAAATCGCGGAACCGGAGGGTAACACCTCGTGGTGGGTTCAGGACCAGTTGATATCCGGTCTGAGTGAGGAGATGCTGGAGCGTACTGCGGTGCTGGTCAGGCACCGCCACGTACGCTCCCTGATGAAACAGGCTGAGGAGCACAAGGATATCGCCTTGGAGCAGTCCTGCCACGATACTGAGGGAGAGGTACTCGATGACGATGTACACGTTGAAATCCGACTGGAAGTGGTCTCCAAGGACGGACACAGGTCGCTTGGCCTCGACCGTCTCATCAGCCATGCCGAATACCAGTACGCCACCATCTCGATGCTGCGTGACTGGGAGGTGCTGGTTCGCGAGGCGTCCAGGCCGGTGCCTAAGGACTTCTACACCGACATCGAGGCCCCGGTCTACATCGACCTCGAGGAGTAGCGGCCGGGCGAGATTCATCCCAAACTGACTTCCCGGCACCTGCGGTGCTGCGTAAGCGATATGACCGTTGGTGGCGGGAGAGGGTAGGAGGGTTCTGCGTTGGATGTGGATAGAGTGCTACTCGATGCCCTGTTCAGAGGGCGTCTCGTGGAACTGCGGGAGAGGGCCGAAGAGGCTGGTCTGAGCAAGAGTGGTTCGGTCGAGGTTTTACGGGCCAGACTGATCCAAAATCAAGTGCTAGGTGATGTCGACCTCTCTTGGGACAGCATCCAATCGATGTCGCACAAGGATATTGGCGGCGTGCTGAAGCTGTTCGGAGTCAAGTCATCTGGTTCCCACAAGGAGAGGCGTCAGAGGCTGTGGCTGCACCTCAACTTCGACTCACGCCGACTCACCGTCGAGCGTCTGGCGGAAATGGAGCGTGACGAGCTTCACGAGCTGTGCCAGCGGCTCGAGCTCCCGCTGACCGGCAACCGGACGGTGCTGATGGGGCACGTTGCTGGGGTCCTGACAAGTCAGGCCAACGGATGGGGGAGAATCAAGCGGAGCCTGTGGAGGTCAGGGCTGCCCAAAAGTCTTCGAGGTGGAGGCGGTCGCCGCTGAGGACGATTCGGAGGTGGTCGAAGCGGAGCAGGACGATGCGGTGGTCGACCTCGAGCCTGAGTTCGAAGTGCCTTCTCCCAACGCGGTGCTCGAGGACGCTGGCGACGCGCTGATTCACGAGCTCGACAAGGCCGAGCCCTCGGTGCAGGGTGACCTGCTGACGATCCAAGCCCGGGTCGAGGACCTTGAGAGGATGATTGGGACTATCCTCAGGGGGCACGGGGGGAGGTGGGGCAGCGAGGAGGAGGTGTTGCTCATCCGGCTAGCGGAGCGCCGGGGTTGGCCCCTAGAGCGGGATGAGGTTCGTAGCAGGGTGATTGGCGTGGCCACCAACATAGCCGAAATCAAGGGCGCTGAAATCGGTGATGGTCCCAAGCAGAGGGTCGATTCGGTGGAGGCGCTCGACAGGGTCAGAGAGAGGATGCGGTACGCCGAGACGCTAATCTCGGAGACAAACGAGGAGTAGTCACTCCGGCACCAGTTGGAAGAAGCCGAATCGGGGCTCCATGACCTCGCCCTGATCGCGAGCCTGGTCAATCGCGTCCTCAGCGGACTCCCGCGAGTGGCCAGCGTGAACGAGTGCGGTGACCAGGTCGTTGTACTCGACGCCCTCGCCGGCATCCCGTGAGCGTACGGTCTCGATGATCATGTCAATCGCGTCGCCCGGCTCGGGAGTGGGCTGGTCGTCCGCCGCCTCGGGCTGGGTCGCCTCATCCAGTGTAGGGGCGGCAGGCTGGGGTGGCTCGTCCAAGCTGGTCCTGCCGGTCGCCATGGAGAGCGCCTGTAGGATGCCTACCCGGTAGCCCTCTGGGTCGAAGTCACCGTAGTGCCCGCGAGCCAACACGATACCTTCGACTAGGTCATGAGGGACTCCCGCGGCCTCGAGTGCTGCAGGGTTCAGGTCCGCCTCGAGCGAGGTGGAGTGGGCGTCGATGCGTCGCAAGGTGGCCTCAGCCGTCTCGACTAGCCAGTTCGTGTAGCACTCCCTGTCTATCTCTGTGAACTCCTCGGCGCGTAGAGAAGTGAACATGCCGCCGTCCTCGGTCTCGAACCACCTCGCCTTGCCCACGAGGGCCAAAAGGAAGCGATCGCCGTTCTCGAATCGTGCCATCAGCTCCTCGAAATCGGGATGCAACTCCGGCTGGAAGGAAGCCACATTGAACAGATGACTGCCAGTGGGATCTCTGATGTAACCAGTGTAGTTCGGGCCGCTGTCACCCTCTCGGCGCTCCATGCGGTCGATGACTCCACAGACCAGCGCTCGATTGATCTTCGCGCCGATTTTCGTGATGACGAAGGACGGGTCGTACTCTCCGGAGCCCTCCTCGGTCAGGGAGGCCTCCTTGTACTCCTGAGCGAACAGCCTTATGGCGCTCTGGCGGGAGATTCGACGTGCCGACTCCTGAATCACAGGACCACCCCCCAGCGCTGCATCACGTCATTCGCCGCGTCAGCAGCGGTTGTCTGGATCTGTTCGGTCTCGTCGGCGAGCAGCATCGCGCCCTGGTCGTCCACTATCGAGCGCCCCTTGATGCTGAAGCGCTGCGCTAAAACACGCTGACGGAGAGAGGCCACAAAGCCATCGCGACCGTCTCTGGCAATCTCCTCCTTGACGGATTCCTGATTCACCCCGAGGAACGCCTCGGAGGCATCCTTGGACATCAGCAGCGATGCATTGGACACCCCGTCGTCGATTACGAACCTGAGTCTGAGATCCTCCTCTCCGCGCTGCGGGCCGTGTTCCATGCAGGAGCCGTCCCTGAGGACGCGCCTGCATTCGGGGCAGCGCTCGACTATACCAGAGTCCGGACGTACCGCGACAACCGTACCGCTGGTGCGTATCCCCCGGCGCGAACCGCCGCTCACCATGGAGGTGAGGTCGACATCGACCCAATGCTGCTCGGGGTCTATCGATTCCCAAGGGGCGTCGGATAGGTTCGAGATCTGTGCGGCGTCGTCGACGACCAAGTCAGGCGAGCCTTGCCATTCCTGCACCCTCGCTCCGGTCAGGTGGAGGAAGTCGCCGGGCTCAGGGTCGACCTCGCACCACGCGGTCAGGCGGCAGCGGCCGCTGGGATCGATGACGTCCCCGCTGCGGACCACCCGCTCGGTGCCGTCCTCAGAAGAGAATGAGCGTTGAACCCACGACTCCACCTGCACGGTGACCTCAATGTCACGCATGCCGTTGCGCAGGTCCGAAATGGCGACCTTGTTGGCTTGGGAGAGGTCCTCCATGCTAGCGAACGCGGTGTCGTGATAGACCTCTATCCTTGTGCGGTCGCCGATGTTGATCTCGGGAGTCTCTCTGAACTTCCTGACCGATGCGCCGTCAATCTTGAGCAGAGTTCCAGGCTCGTGCTCCAAGGGGACCCAAGACAGGAAGCCTATGCTGCCGCTGGAGTCGCCGAGCCTGCCTCGGACCACGTCTAGCTCCCCGCTCCCATCGCGCTTGACGATGACGTCGGGCTTGGCCGAGATTAATCGAGCGACGATGTTGATGTAGCCCTCGTTCGCAGAGGCGGTTGCTATGTCGACGGGGTCGCTACTGACCTGCGTCGCCGGGGTGTGCCGCCCTCCCTCAACACTGTTACGCGTGTCGTACGATTGATGTTCAGCGAGCGCTTGTCGTTCCACTCGTTCACCGAGGCGCCCTCGAGTCGGACCACCGATCCGGGAGCCAGATTCTCGGCCTGCTCGCCCCAGTCCTTGAAGTCCCAGCGCTCGCGATTGTCGCTGCCCTCCCATGGATTGTCCTCGATCCAGCCAAAGGCCACCTGACGCTCTTCGCCGCGGACCATCTGGATACGGGGAGTGTAGGTAATCACCGCGACCTCGATGGTGACGTTGCGGTCGTCGGCCCCGAGCTCGGAAAAGCGGTCGACCTTCATCTCCGCCCTCGAGGGGGCCGATATCTTGGTCTGCTCCATGCCAGCAGCGGCCTGGAACTTCCTGACCACCGAGCGCAAGGCGTCCTCGGGAGGGATGAGGAACTCCTCCTCATAGCGCCGGAACTCCTGAACGATCTCTCCCTCGTCCGCGTCCGGACACTCCTGTTTGACTATCTTTACCTGCGTTGCGTACCTTCCGTCTTCCGTCATTTGCTCACCTACATCAGCGAATGAGGTCTGAGCCTACATAAACCACTGATGCGGTAGCCTCCGGGGAGGTCTCTGGCAGCGATGTTGGGGCAACGTTCGTTCGTGCGTGTTGGGGTAGACTCAGCACATCATCACCTCTGGGACCTCGCGTTTGACTCGGCGGTCTTTGAAGATGTGCATCACAGGGCTTCTGCTGGCGGTGGCTGCGTTTATTCACGGAGCCCCTCTGTCGGATGACGATGGAGTCGGGCGAGATGTGCAGGTTCGGGGTGCTGACTGCCTCCGATAGAGCGAGCTCTGGCGACTACGAGGACCTCAGCGGACCAGCCATAGAGCGGTTCCTCAGCGAGGCGGTCACGTCACCCTGGGAGGTGGTGCGCTGTCTGGTGCCCGACGAGCAGGCCCTAATCGAAGCGTCGCTAGAGGAGTTAGTTGACGGCGAGGGCTGTTCGGTCGTGGTGACCACTGGCGGTACGGGGCCGGCGCCTCGTGATGTGACGCCGGAGGCCACCGAGGCGGTGTGCGAGCGCATGCTACCCGGGTTCGGCGAGCAGATGAGGGCGGTCTCACTGCGTCACGTCCCGACTGCGGTGCTGTCGAGACAGACCGCAGGCATACGCGGCTCCTGCCTGATTCTCAACCTGCCAGGCTCCCCGCGCTCGATTCGTGAGATTCTTGACGAGGTGTTCGCCCCCGTCCCATACTGCGTCGACCTCATCGGAGGCCCCTACATCACCACGAATCCTACGGTCGTGGACGCGTTTCGACCGCCACACGCCCGACGCGAATGATTAAATCCCGGGGGCTAAACCGCTCGCCGGGCCATGGCGAAGCCGAAGTCGGGCGCGGTTGAAGCGGAAGGGACGATGGCGAGATGAGAGAGGTAGAGGTCGCTCTCGACTTCACACCCAACGCCCTCGCCTCACTGGTCTACCGGCAGGGTGACACCATAGTACTGGCCTGCGCCACCAAGGCCGATAGGCTTCCTCGTTGGTTCCCACGGGACTCGGGGCGCGGCTGGGTCCATGCCGAGTACGCGCTGCTCCCGGGATCGACCAACAGCAGGTTCCGACGCGAGCGCAACGGAGCAAAGGGCAGGACTCAGGAGATCGAGAGGTTTGTTGCCCGCTCGTTGCGCGGTGCGGTGGACCTCGACGAGCTCGGACCTATCGCCCTGACTGTCGACTGCGACGTGCTGAACGCCGACGGCGGCACCAGATGTGCCTCCGTCACGGCCGCATCACTGGCTCTGAGGCTCGCCGTCCGACGCCTCATAGCCTCCGGGGAGTGCCCGCCCAAGGACAGGCGCCTCAGCAGTGAGGACGTCAAGAAGGGGGTAGAGGCCCCAAAATGAGCGAGGACGAGAAATCGGCTCACGAACTCGCGGTGATGCCAAACGACGTTGCTGCCCTGAGCGTGGGGGTGGTCGCCGGAGAGGGCAAAACGGACCTAGACTACATCCTTGAAGCAATGCTGACGTTGACATGAAAAGTGGTGATGACCAGTGACGGGGGGTTCGTAGAGGTGCAAGGGGGGCCCGGGGAGGAGGCGACCTACACCCGCGAGGAGCTCGATGCCATGATTGAGGCTGCCACAATCGGAATCTCCGAGCTCCACGCCTTCCAGGACAGCGTACTCGCAGAAGCGAGTTGATGGTGGGACTGGGCCCGGGCTTGAACCAGCGGCCTCCGCATCTTCAGTGCGGCGCTCTCCCCGCTGAGCTACAGTCCCGTAGCACCCTCGCCACTGTGGGGTTTCGACTTCAAGCCTTCCGAGCCGGTTCCGACTAGAATACGTCGTCCTTGTCCTTGTCTTCATCAAAAGGGCATCATCTTGCCTGGGGCCTTCTTCTTGGCAGCCTTCGCTGCTGGCTTCTTCTTGCTCTTCGGAGCCTTTCCCCGGCTTCTTCGCTGTCACCCTTGCGTGACTCGGCGACCTCCTTCTCCAGCATCTCCAGTTTCCCCGGGCGACATCCCCGGGCCCCGATGGCCAGCTTGATTCGCCCCTCGTCGCGAGCTTGAATCTCCAGAGCCTCTGCCTAGCCTTGTCGTAGTGCTGTAGCATGTACATGGCGTCGTGCTCGAGCAGGGGGAGTCCGAGATGATGGTGATGTCGAGCCAGTCGCCCTCCTCAGCCAGGGAAATCGGCGAACGGCTCGAACTTGAGGTCGGACTTCTTGATCTGGGTGTAGTGGAGCGCGTTACCCATTCCCGTGCTCGATACCCGGGGAAATGGCAGTAGAACTTCTTGCCGCCGTACTTCTTACGGAAACCCGTTCGAACAACTCGGAGTAGTCCTCCTGGGCCTCATCCTGCCGTGCCCCGCGCGTGGATTGGGCGATGTTGAGAAATGGTACCGTTCCTTCCACTGGTTGCAGACATCGATGACCTCCTCCACGGTGCCCCCGAGGTCCTGCCGCCCGAGGTCTCGATGCCGACGAGGGACGGTTTCGCATCGTGTACCCAGGGGGAAAGGGGGCATAGTCCTCCTCCTCCGATTCTCCCCCCATATCTGGCCCACCCTATCGACCACGCCAGCGAAATTTGGCGACCTGCTCGTTGGCCTCGGGGCCCCGGTTCGTACTCGCCATACGGGCCGACGTGGTAGACCAGATGCCTAGCGTTGACTATCTTACCAGCCTGCATGCTGGCCTCCATCTTGGTCAGGGTGCGGTTGCGCTCTCTCCGGGATCCGAGTAACTCCGCGTAGTAGGGCCCATGGAGGTTCATCTCCAGGTCCGACTTCCACGACAGAATCCCAGCCTCCCAAAGTACTGGTCGAAGTTCTTCGGCTGCACCGTCCGGACCGTCTGAATCTCCATAGCATCCAGCCCGAGAGTGGTGATGTCGTCCATTCCCTCGACTATCGTGCGTCCCTTACAGGACAGTGGAACACCAGCTGGACCTAGTCTCAATGACACGCTCTCGCCCCCCGAGGGTCGGGGCGAACGGGTCCCCCTTCAAAAGGGGTCTCTGCCAACGGTGTCAAACTGGGGTCGAATCCGCCATTCCCGCCGCGCGGACCGCTCTTTCCACGCCCTCGCTGCCAGGGCCCGCAGCGGGTAGCTCGCAGATGAAGGCGGCCAGCCAGCCGTACGGGCCTAGAAAAGGGGTTCTGCTGGTGCTCTGACCGAGCCGAGGGCGTGCTCCACCAGAGCCTTGCTGCCCCCTTACGGTGCACACGTGGGGACCAGTCCACGCTGACGGACCTGCTGCAGGAGCTCCGCCTCCCCAACTCCCTCCAGCCGTGAGATGAGGTCGAGCGCCTCTGGGTCGATGAAGAGGACGTGGACCTGTCTGATGCGCTCAATGACCGCTCCCCAGCACTCAGCTAACCTAGAGAGGTCTTCAGGAAGGTCGGCGACCATCACGGTGCGCGAGCCCTCGCGCTCGCCGAAGGTCATACCCGCGCCCCATGCGTAGCGAGCGGACTCGCCCTCGAGGGCTGTCGAGGCCGAGGTCACCAGCCAGTGTGATCCCTCTAGGGCTGCGCTCCAGTCAATCGAGCCGTGGTCCATGCTGGAGAAGTCCTCGCCCTCGGAGCTTGTCACCAGATTGGTCGAGGCTCCGAGGGCAGTGGCTGCGGTGAGCACACTGGACTGGGGATCGTCGCGCTCCGGTCTGCCAAAGGCGACAATCCTGACATCGCTGGCTGGCATGCTCCCTGCTGGCGCTCGGCGGTGATGAGCCTTACCTAATCGGTCTTCCAGCGCAGCAGGGCGATAGCCCCGCCGAAGCCGAGCAACTGCTGGCCCGAATCGTGGTCGATGGAGGCTTGGATGAGGCTGCCTCCCGAGGACTCCACGGTCGAGGCTATCCCCGTCCAGCGCTCACACAACTCGCTGTCCTCGCTGCGCAGCATGGAGGCCTCAATCACCAGAGTCTCAACCGCTCCCTGCTTGGCCGCGTCCGCTATCTCGGCCGGGCCGTACGAGACCGCTCCGCCCGTGGAGATTCGCTTCAGGCCCTCCTCGATTGCGCGAACCTGCTGGACGAGGGCGTACTCGCCCAATAACGAGTCAGCGAGACCCTCTGCGAGAACCTCGTTCGCCGCAGCCCGACCTCCTATGGAGGTCGCGGTGTTGAGAATCTGGTTCTGGGCACCCTGGCCCTTGAGGTGGGACTCGAACTGCTCGCGGGCCATTCCCGGCCCACAAAGCACCAGTGGCATCTGGTCTTTGAAAACAAGTCGCGTCTCCTTGGCGACACGCTCGAAGAAGCCTCGGCGCACGCTCGTCGAGTCGTCCGCCTTCTTGCCTCCTCCGCGCATGGAGAACTGCGAGACGTCGCGGATACCGTGGGCTGCGACCTCGAAGATGGTAATCTCGTCGGACTCAACCACCACAAGTCCACACTTGGCTCGACGGCCGGCTGAGAGGGACTCCCTCAGAAGCGATGTGTCGGCCCGCGAGAGTCCGCCCTCACGGGTCAGTTCAATCTCTGATCCGGGGCTGATTAGGTGAGTGTGGTGGCTGCCGATGTCGATCTTGGCCTCGGTGATGATGCCGTGTATGCGTAGGTTGTCGGTGAACGGCTGGAATGCGGTCTCCTGGACCTCGAGGACTATCCACATCGGCTTGCGCTCGGCGCTCTTCGCCCTGCTGTCAGACTGTGTCCCGGTCGTTGAGTCCCTGCGGTGGGAGAGCATGCCTACTCGCGAGCCGGGGCTGCACAGCTGAGCGGTCGCCCACAGGTCGTCCTCATCCTCAAGCCGCAACCGGACTCCCTCGTCCAAGCGCTTGATTCTGCGCACGGTATCACAACCTCATCTGAAGGCGCCTGTCAGCCTGCCTTCGTCGTCCATGTCCATGTCGAGGGCGGCCGGTCTTGTAGGTAGCCCGGGCATGGTCATCATCGAGCCGCATACTGCGACGACGAAGCCAGCGCCGGCGTTGACACGAATCTCCCGGAGGGGGAGGGTGAATCCGGTGGGAGAGCCGAGGACCTTCGGCTCGTGGCTGAATGAGTACTGAGTCTTGGCCATGCAGACTGGCAGAGACCCCATGCCCCATTCGTCGAGGGTCTTGAGGGATGCCTGGGCCTTGTCGCTGAAGTCGACCGTCTGGGCTCCGTAAATATTGGTAGCCACTCTCAGGATGGTCTCCTCGATTGGCATGCCGTGCTCCACGATAGGAGTGTATGGCCGGCCTGCCTCATCGTGCTTCGCGCAGGCCGCGACCACAGCGTCGGCCAGCTCGGCTGCCCCTTCTCCTCCCTTAGCGAAGGCCTCGTTGAGGACGACCTGCTTGGCGCCGGCCTTGACGGCCTCGTCCCTGATGGCCTCAATCTCTGCCTCGGTGTCGTGCTCGAAGCGGTTTATCGAAACGATGACCGGGATGCTCGTCTCGGCTAGGTTCCGAACGTGGCGGCGCAGGTTGCTGGCCGCGCCAGCCCTGGTTGCCTCGACGTTCTCGGTCTCCAGCTCCTCGGGAGTGGGTCTCCTGCCGCCGCCGGAAGCAAAGCCTCCCCCATGCATCTTCATCGCTCGCACGGTGGCATTGAGAATCAGGCAGTCAGGCACCCTGTCGGCTGCTGGCGCCTTGATGTGGAGCGCCTTCTCAGCGCCCATCTCGGCGCCGAAACCAGCCTCTGTGACTACATAGTCCGCGCACGAGAGGGCGATCTCGTCGGCGATTATCGAAGAGTTCCGTGTGCGATGTTGGCAAATGGACCGCAGTGGATGAAGACGGGGTTACCCTCGAGAGTCTGAACGAGGTTGGGCATCAGGGCCTCCCTGAGTAGGAGACACATCGCTCCGGCCGCACCGAGCTCGTCGGCTGTGACGGGGTTGCCCGAATTCGACTTGGCGATGACGATGCGCCCGAGGCGCTCGCGCAGGTCGGCGTAGTCCTTCGACAGGGCAAGGATAGCCATCACCTCGCTTGCCGCGGTGATGTCGAAGCGGTCGGTGCGGACGACCCCGTTGAACTTGCCACCTAGGCCGATGGTGACCTGCCTGAGGCTGCGGTCGTTCATGTCGATGGTACGGGGCCAGTAGATGCGGTTCAGGTCGATGTCGAGCTCGTTGCCGCGGTGAAGGTGGTTGTCGATGATAGCGGAGCACAGGTTGTGGGCTGAGGTGACCGCGTGCAGGTCACCGGTGAAATGCAGGTTGATCTGCTCCATCGGCAGGACCTGCGAGTAGCCGCCGCCGGCCGCGCCGCCCTTGATTCCAAAGACTGGTCCCATCGAGGGTTCCCTAATCACGCAGCACGCGTTGTGCCCGCGCGCGTTGAGGCCCTGATTCAGGCCGATGGTGGTCACCGTCTTGCCCTCTCCGAAGGCGGTCGGGCTTACGCTGGTGACCAGAATCAGGTATCCTGACTTGCCGTTGCGCTTGGCCTTGATGGTCTCCCAGTTGACCTTGGCTATGTGGGCCCATGCAAATCAGGTCACTGCGAGCCAACCCGAGTTGTTCAGCCACTCCCTCAATGGGGCGCATCGTGGCTTTCGGGCGATATCGAGGTCGCTGTCCATCACTCGCGGCGAGGACCCACCTCTCTTGAAACCTTCATTTCGGAGAATTCGGAGGGGCCCATAGGGATTCCATGCCGGACTACTGGGGATCGCGGCTACCCATCTCGCATTCCTCACCCGGGCTGTTCCCCGCGGTCGGCGAGCACCTGGATGGGGGCGCAGCGGGTTTTCCTGAGGCGAGGCATCAGAGTTGAAAATAGGTGCGGTAGGGGATTTGGTTTCTTGCACGCCCCCTCAAGCACCTCCCAGGACAGGCTCGGGGTCGCGGACCCAAAGGGGTGAACGGGGTAACCAGCTAAGAGGGTGGAGGGAGTGGTCGGGGACCAGTACGAGGGGGTTGGCTTGTGGCCCCCTCCCGGCACATCGGGTCAAACCCTCGGGAAACTTTCTCGTTTTGGGGAGGCGGTTCGGCGGCCGGCCATCGCGCCCCTGGCCGCGAGGGGGGCCCTGTTTTCCCCCGAGGAAGGGGGGGGCCTTTGTGAGGGGCCTTGGGATCGCGTTTGAGCCCGGAATGCGGCATGGAATCGACCTGATGGGGCTCCGGCGGGGGGAAGTACCCCCCTAGACGCGGGAACACAGGTTTCCATCTCCTAGGAGATGGGGCTACCGGATGAGTTCGCGGGCATCATGGTGGGCCCCGCACCTCGAGGCCTGGAAGATGATATTCGCTCCCGAAGGGGCAGCCGACCCGCCTCGCTCTCGGAACTGCTGGCGTCTCTGTGATTACAGCGGGATGTTGCCGTGCTTCTTGGGAGGAAACCCCTTTCCCCCTTGCTCATCAGGGGCGCAGCGCCTGGATTAGTTTTCCCCGTGTCTCGGGCGGCTCGATGACTCGTCTAGCCAGCCGTTGCGGGCTGCAGCGTAGGGATCGCCGAACTTGCTCTGGTACTCCTCCATCAGCTCGCCGTGGACAGCTCCCTTCCTTGGCCTCCGAGAGCTCCTTGCGATGGATGATGTTGACCGCGCCATCGGCCCCCATCACCGCCAGTCCCGCCGGGGCCCAAACCACGTTGTAGTCCGACCGAGGTGCTTGCAGCTCATCGCCAGTACGCGCCCCGTAGGCCTTCGGTGACCACGGCAGCTTGGGACGGTGGCCTCAGCGTAGGCGAACAGTAGCTTGGCCCGTGGCGGATGATGCCCCCCACTCCTGCACGGGCCCGGGCAGGAACCCCGGGACGTCGACGAAGGTCACACTGGCACGTTGAACACGTCGCAGGTGCGGATGAAGCGGGCGGCCTTGACCGAGGCGTCGATGTCGAGGCACCGGCCAGCACCTTGGGCTGGTTGGCCACCACCCCACCGACTGGCCGTCGAGGCGGGCGAATCCGATGACGATGTTCTCGGCGTAGCCCGGGAACAGTCGAGGAACCCTTTCCCCTCAACGACCTCCTCGATGACGCTGCGCATGTCGTACGGGCGGTTCGGGTCCGAGGGGACTGTCTTGCCCAGCCCCCTTCACTTCCTGTCCCACTTGTCGGGTTGGGAATCTTGTCGGCTCGGCGAGGGTGTGGTCGGGGAGGGAAGGGGAGGATCTCCGCGGCGATGTCTATGGCGTCTTCCTCTCCTCTGCCACAAGACAGGCCACCCCGCTGCGCTGGAGTGCTGCTCCGCCCCGCCTAGGCTCGCCTCTCGAGCTCGCCCTCGACATCTCGGGGAAACATGTACGGGCTGCGCATGAACATCTGGCCGTGCTCCGCCCCAGTATGACGAAGTCAGAGAGGCCGGCGCCAGAGCGCTGACCCCCGAGACCGTCCCCAGAATCACCGAGATGACTGGAATCCTGCCCGAGCAGGCCACCAATATGTCGAGAGTGGCCGGTGGCCCCAGGAGGTACTCCCTCCTCGACGCGCTGGCCGTCGCCGTCCCAGATGCATATCATGGGCAACTGAGACTTCTCTGCGAACTCCGCGACCTTGGCGATCTTGCGCGCGTGCATCTCGCCCATCGTCCCGGCGAACACCGAGTAGTCCTGCGCGAAGCACACCACCCTCCTTCCGTCCAGCATGCCGTGCCCTGCTACCACCCCGTCCCCTAGGGGCCGGTGGAGGTGCATGTTGTGCTCGCCGGCGCGGTGCTGCACGAAGGCGTCGACCTCGACGAAGGAGTCGGGGTCCAGAAGCGCGTTGATGCGCTCGCGGGCGGACTGGCGCCCGGACTCTCGCAGCTCCCTCAGGCTGGCGCTGTCACCGGGGCTTTGCGCGGCCTGCCTCATGGCGTCGAGCTCGTCGCTGCGCGAGTCCGGCATGGCTCAGCCAAGTGCGAGTCGGTTCATCAGCAAGACGGCGCGAAATCACGAAAACGCGTCAGGTGGGTTCTCCCCGACTAGGTCACTGTCCCAGCCCTCAGCCACAGCATCCCTGCCCTCGTCTCGCGACAGCAGGTGGTGCAGCTTGACTAGAGCGGAAGAGGGCGGGCACAGCGAGCCGTGACCGATGATTCCCATCTCCTGCTGATCGCGGCCCTTGTCGTACACATCCATGTGGATGGGGCCATGGATGGTCTGAGTCACAACGACCACAACGCCGCCGGCAGCGCAGTGGTCTGCTAGCATGATACGCAGTCGGGTGTTCTCGGGGCTGTCTTCCTGAGGATCTGCGATTGGCAGATGCCCCAGCCCGGTGCCGTGGAACAGCATAGCGTCGTAATTCGCATCGATAGCCGCCTGCACCATGTCGGGTTGCAGGTGGGCGTCGGCCACGAACTGGGCGATTCTGGTTGACTCTTCGAACATCATCGGCGCTATCGCCTCGGTCCTCGCGTCGTAAGCGGACGGTTCGCCCATCTCGATTGAGGGGCCGTCGGGACCGAGACTTACGTGGGCTATCGGCTCCTGGTTGATTGCCTTGAACGCGTCACGCCTAGAGGAGTGGTACTTGCGCGTGGCGCAGCCCGGGAGCACTGCGCAGCTACCGTCCGAGGAGCCGGCGTGCAGAACCACCACCGAGGAGTCACGGTAGCCGGTGGGCTCGGGGCCGTGGGCCGCCCAGTGAACTGCGGCGATGAGATTCTCGGCAGCGTCCGATGAACCGCGATCCGGGGAGCGCTGCGAGCCTGTCACGACTATCCTGCCCGGGGGCCGGCCCCCTCTGCCTGCCCAGCCGTACGACATCGCTGCCGCGGAGATATGTAGGGTGTCGGTCCCGTGCGTGATGACCACACCCACAGCGCCCTCTGAGAACGCCTCGCTTGTGGCTTGCAGCATGCGGTTCCAGTGCCTCGGGCGGATGTCGTCGGACCACATGCTCCCAAGGTTCACCGCGCGGATGCGCGCGATGCCACGTAGTTCGGGCACGGAGTCCAGCAACTCGTTGGGAGTGAAGCGGGCGCTGACAGCCCCGGTCCGGTAGTCGACCTTGCTCGCGATTGTGCCGCCGGTGTGGATGAGGTGCACCAGTGGCAGGGAATCATCCTGCTCTACCTCGGGCTCGGGCTCCTCCTCGACCATCGGGGCCTCGTCGAGCTCCTCTACATCCTCCACATACGAGTGGGGGAACGAGATGTTGTAGCCGTTGACCAGCTTGAGGGTCACGAGCTTGGGGCCTGCCGGAGGCAGTGCGAGGCCGGTGTGCTCGGCTAGGCCCGCCCACGTCTTGACGGTCAGCCTCACTGGCGTCCCGGGGTCCGGCCAATCCACCATCGGCGGTGCGTCGGCCCACTACTCAATGAATCAAGCGCCTGACGGCTACATCATCACTGAGTACAGGCATATTCCGATGAGCGTCGGGAGGACTACCATCGGAAGGGTAGGGATGCTTGTCAGTATAGCCCCTGAACTTGGCTCCGGCAATGGTTCCGAGGAAGGCTGCGAGACCAATCGCAGTACCAGTCAGAATAGCCTCGCCGGCTGCTGCATCCTCGACATTGAAGCCGCAGTAGAGGTTGATGATCGCCATGGCCCAGATGGCCCCTCCTATTGCCATCCTCATGGCGGATGATTCTCCGCTATCGATTCCTTCGACATCTCCGAAGATGCTCTTGTTGAATCCTACAGGATCTATATTCATTCTCAGTCCAATCAGCAGGCCTACGCCGCCCACGATCTGCATTGCCATTGTGTGCTCCATGGTTGGTGAGAATGGGTGAATCGAATAAACATCCCGAATCCGGCACGAGGTTTATCCCCCCACCCCCTTGGAGCATGGATACA
>BPDA01000016.1 GCA_019654055.1 Methanobacteriota archaeon
CGTACTGCGAGGCGTCTTGGTGTATGGGCATGTTCAGAGCGATGGTTTCCAACCCGGTCTTTGCACACAAGGTGGAAGTCACAGCGGAGTCGATACCGCCCGAGACCCCTACCACCAGCGTCGTAATCCCATTGCCGTCAGCGTAGTCCCTAATCCAATCGGCAATCCCGTTGCCCAACTCGTGCCAATCCGCCATTTCGCTACCCTCCATTCAGTGGCATGCGACCCCATACTTCTTGAGTCTCCAGTAGTTGTAGGGCCAAGGTGTCAGGAAGCCTGCGACAAGCATCGGGACAATGACCCACAAAGTCAGCTTGGCCCCTCCGGTCAGAACAACATCAACAATATTCATCGCCGCTTCCATTGAAATCATCGAAATCAAAGACATTCCAATAGCGACTCTGAACGCTTCCTTCAATGCCATCTGTGCGGATAGGATGAATGTCTCAAGAGCGATAGAGGTCATGATTCCATTGAACATCGCAAGCAGCATAATCGACATTGTAGACCAGCCAAGAGCATCAAGATAAGGAATAAATTGGAATGCAGCAATGGTGCCGAAGTCTCCGATGCTGCAGCCGACCAGGCACCATTTTGTATTGTGCGCGGACTGCTTCCACACAGCCCTGTCTCCCCAGTCGAATTCGGGGAGTTCGCCCTCGGCGACGTAGCCAGCCATGGTTATGGCCGAGAGCATGGCTTCTCGCCCGGTGCCTGAGTGAGAAACCACTGCCAGTCCGGTCTCGTGAGATACATCAGCGCTCAGAACTCCATCCAGAGCCTCCAAGGAGTCTCTCACGTGGCCAGAGCAGCCCGTGCAGGTCATCCCACCGACTGCGATAGTGGATGTCTCAGACATGTTCAAGGCGTCCCGGCGGTCACTAATAAGTCTGCTAAATGACGAATTCGCCCTATGGGCGACCGGGGCATCTTCAATACAGCGCCGCAGGTCGCCGGACCGATGGGCGTACCCAAACCTGCCGGCGATCTCGACCCGGTAGCTCTAGAGAATGCCTTGATGGAAACTTGGAGCAAAGAGGGGACCTTTGAGGCGACTATCGAGGCGCGCCGAGACGGCGACAGTCCCTTCACCTTCCTCGAGGGGCCGCCCACAGCCAACGGCCGACCGGGCATCCATCACGTCATCTCGAGACTGTTCAAGGACATGGTATGCCGATGGAAGACCATGGAGGGACACGTCGTCGAGCGCAAGGGAGGTTGGGACACTCACGGCCTGCCCGTCGAGATAGAAGTACAGAAGAAACTCGATCTAATGTCCAACGAGGCCATCGAAGCCTACGGTATGGAGGCCTTCAACGAGAGGTGCAAGGAGAGCGTCTGGACCTACGAGGAGGCTTGGCGCGAGATGACCGAGAGGATGGGGTTCTGGGTGGACATGGATGACCCGTACGTGACCCTGCACGACGAGTACATCGAGTCGGCATGGTGGTCGCTCAAGCAGATGTTCGAGAAGGGGCTGCTGTTCCGCGGCCACAAGGTCCTGCCCTACTGTCCCCAGACCGGGACCAGCTACTCCACCCACGAAGTCTCACTGGGTTACAAAGAGGTCTCCGAGCCAGCGGTTTACATCAAGTTCCGACTTGTGGACGATGATGCCTCCGTACTCGCATGGACAACCACGCCGTGGACTCTACCGGGCAACGTCGGTCTTGCCGTCGGTCCTGACGTCACCTACTGCCGAATCCGAATCACTGAGCCGCCCTCCGGGTCTTGGGAGGGGCGAGGCGGGGCCGAGGTGGGCGAGGAGATAATTCTGGCCAAGGACCTGCTGGCCGACGTCCTGCGGCATCAGATCGAGGTCGTGGACGAGTTTCCCGGCTCGGCCTTGCTGGGCATGGCCTACCATCCCCTGTTCTCAGACGCCGTGGACAGGGGCGACTCGAACAGCGCCTGGACAATCGTCGAAGCGGACTTCGTCACTACCACAGACGGCACCGGGGTCGTCCACACCGCGGTGATGTACGGCGAGGAGGACTATAACCTCGGCATGCAGGTCGGCTTCCCAGCACAGCACACTGTAGGAATGGATGGCAGCTTCGTGACCGGAACCCACCCTCTGCTGGACGGGCGCTACGTCAAGGACTGCGACTCGGACATCATCGACCATCTCTCGGATGAGGGGCTGCTGTACCGCGAGCACACCTACACTCACGACTATCCTCACTGCTGGCGCACGGACCACCCCCTGCTGTACTACGCCATGGACAGCTGGTTCGTCCGGATGACCGCGGTCCGCGACGAGATACTGCAGTACAACTCCGAGGTCGAGTGGGCGCCGGAGTGGACCGGTACCAAGCGCATGGGGGAATGGTTGTCGAACATCAAGGACTGGGCAATCAGTCGCGAGCGCTACTGGGGTACTCCCATACCGGTCTGGATATGCTCCGACTGCGGCCACGAGCACTGCGTCGGCAGCATCGATGAGATGACTTCGATGAAGACCGATGCGTCGCCCGACCCCCCGGAGCTTCACCGACCCTATGTCGACGACGTTAGGTTGCACTGTCCATCGGATGGCTGCTCGGGCGAGATGGTGCGCGAGCCCTACGTCATGGACTGCTGGTTCGACTCCGGGTGCGCCTCGTTCGCCCAGTGGCACTACCCGTTCGAGAACGAGTCCGATTTCACTGGCTCGTTCCCGGTGGACTACATCTGCGAGGCCGTGGACCAGACTCGCGGCTGGTTCTACTCCTTGCTCGCGGTCTCCACCGCGGTGTTCAACAGCACCTGCTACCACCGCTGTCTCTCTCTCGGTCACATCCTCGACAAGGATGGCAAGAAGATGAGCAAGTCGAAGGGGAACGTGGTCGACCCCTGGGACCACTTCAACAAGGAGGGTTCGGATTCTATCCGTTGGTACATGACAACGCAGAGCGCGCCATGGTCACCGACCAACTTCGACCCCAACGGGGTCCGAGAATCCTACGCCAAGATGTTTCTCACGCTATGGAACGTCTACCGCTTCCACGCTGACTACGCGGCCATGGATGGCTTCGATGCGAATTCTGAGGAGGGGTACGTCGCTGTGTCCGAACGCAGCCCGCTCGACCGTTGGGTCCTGTCCAAGGTCACCTCCATGGCCGACTCCTACCACCGGCACTTTGAGGACTGGGACTTCCACAAGGCCGGGCGCGAGCTCGAGGAGTTCGTGGTCAACGATCTATCCAACTGGTATGTCCGCCGCTCGCGGCGCAGACTCTGGGAAGAATCGGACAGTACTGACAAGAGGGGGTGCCAGCACACTCTGCACGAGGTCCTGCTTCTGGTTTGCCAACTTATGGCTCCAGTCTCGCCGTTCATGCCCGATGTGATTCACCGCGCGCTTTCCGGCTCCTCGGTCCACCTCGCGGACTGGCCGGTCGGCTCCAGCCTCGTGGAACGATCCCTCCCTCCACGCGACTATGGGCTGGAACAGCAGATGGCGCTGGTCAGGAATCTAGCCGAGGCAGGTCGCCGGATTCGAGTCGATGAGGGCCGTCGGCAGAGACTACCGTGCCGCAACGGCTGGATCATCGGCGGACCCGAGCTCGGAGATTTCCACGACATTCTGGCTGAGGAACTGAATGTCGAGAATCTGATGACCGAGGAGGATCTGGATCGTTTCCAGAGGATCGTGCTCGAGCCTAACAGGAAGGTCCTGGGGGCGAAGTGCAGGTCCGACCTTCCAGCGGTTCTGGCGAAGCTGGATACCGCGGACGCGGACTCCCTGTTGCTCGAGATCGAGGCTGGAATCGCTGCCCTCGCCGGCTACCAGATCACGATGGATGACATCGAGGTTCGTCGTACTGAGAGGGATGGGTACTCTGCAGCCACGCTGGCAGACGAAGACTTCGGTGACGTCTCACTGGTACTCGACATGTCGGTAGACGACGAGCTGCTGTCGCGCGGACTCGCGCGTGACGTGATTCGCAGGATTCAGTCGAAGCGCAAGGAGCTGGACCTAGCGGTCGAGGATAGTATCTCGCTGTCGGTCTGGATTGAGGGCGCGGAGCTGGCCGACGAGGACTGGGGTCATGTGCAGAGTGAGACGAGGGCGGGCAGTGCCGCCCTGAACGAGGGTGCGCAGCCGAGCGAGGCGGACTCGTTCGAAGTCGATGGCATCGCCGTTACATTCAGAGTTGGCGAATGATTAGGCGACTGCCGGTCCGTACCTGACTGGAAGCAGCATCTCGACGCCGAACAGCGGGTCGGGGTCGGTGGAGTCATGGTATGCGATGAAGGCTCCGCCGTCGGGCATGATTCCCATGCTGGCGAAGTCAAATCTGATGTCGTTGCCAGCCCCGGAAGTCGAGTCTAGATCGCCCTGCCCAAGGTAGGTCTTCATGTCGGGGACGAGGCTCTCGGAGTACTCCCTGACATGCCATGCAACGTCCACGTCAGGGCCCTCGGCGCTCTGATAGCGCACGTTGAGCACGAACAGGTCGTGCTCACCGTTGGCGTGGAACTCCCATTCCTCCAGCTCGGTTGCGACGCCAGAGAGATTGTAGGTCTGATTTTCCCAGGTCAGCCCACCGTCCCAAGACAGCATGTGTTGCAGCACGGTGCCTCCCGCTGTGACGCAGTGCAGCGCGGTGGACGAGTCGAAGGAGCAGTACTGCGAAGGCAGGCTGCTGCCGTTGGAGCTAGTCGCGGCCCACCAACTCAGTGAGGTATCGAGGAAGGCGTCGACGTCGTTGTCGAAGTAGTCTGGGAAGTATAGTCCGCCCGAGGGCACCGGGAAGGCTCGCATCTCCTTGTGCGGCTTGGTGTAGTCCCACTCCACGCCGAGCTCGTCGAAATCCAGATCTACCTCCATTACATCGAGGTTCGCATCGCGGTCTGGGAAGTCGAAGTTCTGGTAGTTCAGACCGTCGGTGCTGATCTGGCCCCCGCGGTTGGCCACCTGATGCCAGAAGTTGCTGATGACGAGGCTCGCCCATGGTCCGCTCCCGTAGATACTGCTAATCGGACCTGTCACCTCGACCTGCCACGATCTATCGTAGAACGCCTCCGGCGGTCGGTTGTAGCACCAGCTCCAGTCTTGGTCCTCGGCGTCGTATAGGAATGCGTAGAACTGGTCCGCCCCGCTAGTGCTCGGATAAGGGAACCAGCCCATGGCAATCAGGTCGCCGTTGGTCGCCTGCACGATGCTGCCCTCACCCAATCCCTCTTGGCCGGGTACAGTGGGCTTGGGCAGCAGGCATCCGAATTGAGAGAGTATGGTCGGCCGCCACTCCTGCCAGGTCCGGCCCCTGTCCTCGCTCCAAGTCGGATACTCGCCTCCGAAGTTGAGGATCCACCCCTCCTTGGTGGCTGCGAGGTAGTGCTCGCAGCAGTTGCCACCGTGCTCATTGCCGTAGACGGTCCACGACGCGTTGCCCCAAGTGGCGTTTGAGAATGGGTCGCCTACCGTGAAGTCACGCGGGTCCTCGTAGGAGGATGGGAGGTCGATGTAGTGGTAGCCCGAATCCCAAGGAGTGGTGCCTTCGCCTTCCGACTCGCCACCTCCGAAGCAGCCGGCTAGAGACATGCTGGCCACCATCATCACGGTGAGAACTGTCCTCGACCTGCTGCGCCCGACCATGGCACACCCGCTATATGGCCGTATTTCGCACTTCGCACGTGATGCGCCCTGCAACGCAGGGCGGTGAGGTTCAAAGCCTGAAGCGGGGCGTTGGCGGACCATGCGCGCATCAGCCATCACCACAATCCTGCTCATGCTGATGATGAGTCTGGGGCCCGCAATGGTCGCATCTGCGGAGACTGCGCCAACCGACACCGTCTACATCAACGAGATACTGGTCTCTCCGAACAACGAGAACTACGATGGCACCGACTGGAACGGCGACGGTTCGATGGGTACTTACAACGACCAGTTCTTGGAATTGCACAACCCAACCTCTGATGCGATAGATCTCGGTGGCTGGTGGCTCGATGACATCGCCGATGACGGTTCTCCCGCTTGCAGCATCGGCTGGGGCACGGTCCTCGAGGCAGGTGCCTACATCGCCTTCTACCGCTCGTGGACTGGAATTGAGTTCGACTTCTGGGATGGAGACACCATCCGGATCCTCGATAGTTCTGGTATGGAGGTGGACTCGGTCAGTTACGGTGCCGAAGACTCTGACTGGGACATCCCATACGGCTACGACTCGAGCGGTAATTGGGCCAAACTTTCGGACGGTAGCCCCACTCCTGGGGGCGCCAATGATCAGGAGTGGGGTGGTGCCAACCACCTGCAGGGCAACTGCTACCCCCCTCAAGACCACATCCACCGCGGCGAGTACGTCCTCGAGGGTCGAGTCGTCACCATGGAATCGGAGGAATCGATCATCGACGACGGCAGGATACTGGTTGTCGACGGGATAATCGAGGCGGTCTGGAGTGCTTCTGATGTCACCCCCGCAGCCGCTCAGGGAGTCGTGTCGATTCCGACCAGCGGCACAATCTATCCCGGCTTCATCGACCCTCACAATCATGCGAAGTACAACATCATCCCACTGTGGGACCACGGGACCGACGGTTGGGACAACCGCTACCAGTGGCAGGCTGAGGACTCGTACCAAGACGCCAAGGATGTCGGTTGCTCGCTCTATGACTCGTCTGTGATGCGATTCGCTGAACTGCGGGCAATAGCGGGCGGGAACACCGCGCTGCAAGGCAGTTCGACATCCCACACCGACACCTTTGAGACCATGCTCGCCCGTAATATCGAGTTCTACAACTTCGGCAAGGACTACATCCACACAAAGGTAACAGAACTGGAATCTGATTACTCAGGTCAGCACATAAAAGACGGTAACGCCTCAGGGGATTTGGATGCGTGGTTCCTGCATCTAGCCGAAGGTATTGATGAGTCTAGCAGGGCTGAGTTCGACATTCTAGTGGAGAACGACCTACTAGTGGGGAGGTAGTAATCATCCACGGAACAGCACTCACTCAGAACGAGCTCTCTGCTCTAGGTGACGTAGGGGGAAGTCTGGCTTGGTCTCCTACCTCGAACCTGCTTCTTTATGGCGAAACTACCGACATCGCCACGGCCAAAGCCGAAGGAGTGAACATCATGATTGGCCCGGACTGGGCCCCTTCGGGATCCAAGAGTTCCATGCACGAACTGAAGATAGTTGACTGGTGGGACGAGAATGTACTCGGTGACATCTTCACAGATTACGAATTGGTTCAGACCATCACCACCAACATCGTAGATGCAATCGGGTGGTCCGAGCATACGGGCAGAATACAGTCCGGACTCGCAGCCGACTTTGTAGTCCTCGATACTTTCAACTCAGACCCTTACCGAAACGTCGTCGAGGCAATCGATCCTGATGTACGACTCGTAGTGGTCGGGGGGCTGGCCGTATTCGGTGATGTGGACATCATGCAGGCAATGGACGATGAGATACAGATTATCCAAGGAGAGGGATTCACCAAAGCCACTGATATCACCTATGACGGCGTGCCCGAGGCCCAGCAGACCGTTGACGAGATGCTTGCAGCTTTACAGTCCTGCAACCAAGGAGCGCAGGTTCCCCTGGAATACCTGTTCACCCTTGGCGATGAGCGCTACTTCGACGTACTCAACAACTCTCTGACTTTCCAGAACGGGCGGACCATCGACCTCTGGGGCGACTACTATGATGTGGAACTAAACGAGGACGGTCATCGTGTTGACGGGACCGTTGCAGGGGCCGGTCCGATTGACACAACCCCTCCCAGCAACGGTGGCGCCGAGGACACCGAGTCCGCTTGCAGCGACGGTGTCGACAACGATGGCGATCCGTACGTCGACTGCGACGACTACGACTGTAGCGAGACAACGGTGTGCGGTGGTGAGGGGAACCAGCCCGAGGTTCCCGAGCCCGAACTACCCGTACTGTGGGCGACCTATGGGCCGCGAGGCGGGACCCTCTCTCACCCAACGACGATTGAGGAGGGGATACATCTCGAGGAGTGCGAGTCCAGCGAGGCGACCCTCTCGGAGGCCAATGTCCCGACCATCCCAGCCAGCAAGATTCTGCTGTGCGGTGCCATCATGGTGGTGATGCAGGCTACAGACGAGTGCATAGAGGCTGGAGGCTCGTTCTGCAACCTAGAGGTTGCTGATGCGGTGGCAGTTCCCGCTCACCTGTGCACGGATGCGGGCAGCTACCCTGAAGAGGTGACCTGCCGGGCTGCATGGTCGTTCATCGATGCTGAAGAGGAAGAGTCGGGGCCAGAACCTGAGCCGGAGCCTGAGAGTGAGAGTTGGGTGGATGGCCCACTGTACTGGGTCGCGATCTTGGTTGCCCTGATAGTCATCGTAGGCTCGTTGGGCGTGGTCAACTCCAACCTGCGCGCACGCGCGGGTAGAGATCCATCCATACTGGTCTCCGAAGAGGAGTGATTAGTCCAAGTGCCAAGTCGGGCCGTCTGGCCCATCCTCGACGACGGCACCCATCGAAGCAATCTCGTCGCGAATCTCGTCGGCGCGAGCCCAGTCCTTGGAATCCCTCGCGCTCTCGCGCTCGGCCAGCAGCGCCTCTATCCTGTCTGCCACCTCCGCTCTGGCGGAATCGGCCCGGGCCAATCCTGCAATGACGTCCTCGGACGAAGGAAGCAGGCCGAGGACGTTGCCGGCGTGCCCCTCCAACCAAGCCGCCACATCTGATCCGGTTGCCGATGAGACGACTGCTTGGACCTCGATCATCGCAGCCCTAGTGTTGAAGTCATCGTCCATTGCAGCAGTGAAACGCTCGCTGGCCCCAGAGAGATCCGCGCCCGACTCAGAATCCGAACTGAGCGATTCCCCGTATGCTCTCACGAGCCGGTTGAAGTGAGTGATGGCGTCCTCCAAGAACTCTGGAGTCAGGTCGATGGGGTTGCGGTATGGCACGCTCAGCAGCGCATAGCGAAGTGCGAGGGGTTCGTGGTGCTCGAAGGCGTCCCGTATGGTCCAGAAGTTGCCCAGGCTCTTGCTCATCTTCTCGCCATCCACATTGACGAAGCCGTTGTGCATCCAGTATCCGACCACCGGCTCGGATTCGGTGCAACACTCGGACTGGAATATCTCGGCCTCGTGATGGGGGAACCTCAGGTCATGGCCACCGCCATGGATGTCGAACTGCTCGCCGAAGTGATTGAGTGACATCGCCGAGCACTCGATGTGCCATCCAGGCCTGCCATGGCCCCACGGGCTCTCCCACGAGGGCTCGCCCGGCTTGGCCAGCTTCCAGAGCGCGAAGTCGCGGTGGTCCCGTTTGCCCGAGCCGGTGTCTGCGACTCGCCCGCCCGCACCGGCCCTCACCATCTCTAGGGTCTGGCCGGTCAGCTGCCCGAACTTCCCAGGGGCCGTGTCAATCTCGAAGTAGACCCCGTCATCGCCGACGTAGGCGTGGCCCTTGCCCTCCAAGGTGGAAATCATGTCGATGATTTCAGGAATCGTCTCAGTGACTCTAGGGTAGTGGTCTGCCCTAAGGACGTTCATCGTGTCCATGGCCTCCAGGTAATCGTCGATGTTCCTGTTGGCGACTACCGAGTAATCGACTCCCTCAGAGTCAGAGATATCTAGGATCTTGTCGTCAATGTCGGTGAAGTTCTGCACGTAGTTGACATCGTAACCGCTGGCCTCCAGCCAGCGGTGCACCACGTCGAAGGCTAGGTAGCAGCGAGCGTGTCCCAGATGGCTTGGCGAGTACGGCGTTATGCCACAAACGTACATACTGACCCTACCGTCCTCCAAGGTCGACAGTTCGCGCTTCTCGCGCGAGCGCGTGTCATACACTCTGAGTGGCATTATGTCCGGGCTGCGCGGCTTATCGGTCATCAACCCCGCGCCGCTTCCACTAGCGCCGAGTACAGAACGTCATGCCTCGCCCTCTCGGGGTGCCACTGCACGCCGAGGCAGAAACTTCGGTCTGGGCGCTCGACGGCCTCGATCAGTCCGTCGTGCTCGGCTATCGCCGTTACCTCTAGGTCCCCTGCGTCTGCCACGCCCTGGTGATGCGTTGAGTTGACAGTAATCGAGGTCCCCATTAGACTAGCCAGAAGGGACCCCTCCTTGGCGGCGACCTCATGCTCCGTCTCGACTCCGTCGAAGCCCCCGTGGCCCTCGTGTCCCGGGGTCGTGTCTAGGTGCTGGTGCAGACGTCCGCCGTGCATCACGCTGAGAAGTTGCATACCCCTGCAGACTCCAAGGAAGGGCATGTCCCTAGACAGTGCCTCATGGATTAGTGCCATCTCGGTGTCATCCTGCTCAGGATAGAACTCCACGGTCATAGAGCCGGGCTCCTCTCCGTAGTTGTCGGGACAGAGGTCGGGCCCGCCTGAGACGACTAGGCCGTCTATGTTGTCGAGAATCTTGGTCATGTCGCCGGCTGGGGGGATGATGAGCGGTGTGCCCCCGACCCTGTCGATGGATGAGACGTAGGCCGAGGGTAGTATGGCTGCATGCCTGTTCCAGTTGCCGTAGACCGTGTCACGCATGAAGCAGGTGACTCCGATGACTGGACGCACTCAATCACCTGAAGCTTCCCTGAGTTCCCGAGCATACCTGAATGATTTGATTCCTGCAATCATATATGAGATTCCGACTTGTAGAAGTAAAAGATGGGCGATTATTGCTAAGGTGGACATATCAGAATATCCGGTTACAATCCTAGCCCCTCCCAAAGTCATGACCAATGCTAGGGCCATTGATGCATGCATGTAGTGGTGTCTGTTCTTTCCATCTCTCTCAGAAAATACCCCCAGGACGAGCATAGGGAATCCCAAGAAGGCAGGAATCAGTGCAGTAATTGAAGGAGGATCTGCACTTTGAAGAAAGTAAGATATTGCTCCCCAAATTGTGAGGACTGCTCCATTCAAAATTGCGATTCTTGGAATGGTCATTCCTAAGACTTTGAACTCGCTCATGAATTCACGTTACACAGTTTACTTTTGACTTTCACTGCCGGGCAGACTCTTCAGCGGTTTGTCGTAAACATCCTGGATCTCCTTGTCTCTGGCCACTATCTGCTCCCACAGCAACTCGGCCACGTCCATCACTTCCATCTCAGCCCCAACCGCGTCTAGGCCGTCGTTGACCATTACGGAACAGAATGGGCATCCCACCGCCACGGTGTCGCAACCGGTCTCCGAGAGCTCCTTCGCGCGAATCACGTTGACTCGCTTGTCGGCGTCCTCCTCCATCCACATCTGCGCTCCTCCCGCACCGCAGCAGAACGAGTCCTGACCGTGATTCTCAGTCTCTACGTCGACCCCTCCTATGACGTTCCTAGGCTCGTCTATGACTCCTCCTATGCGACCCAGGTAGCAGGGGTCGTGGAATGTCACGCTACGTCCGTTGCCCTCGACCATGGGCAGTTTGCCCTCATCCTGCAGCTTGGCTAGGATTTCGGTGTGGTGGAACACCTCGAGTCGATCGCCACCGTAGTCCCCGTACTCCTTGCCCAGCGTGTGGAAGCAGTGAGGGCACGATGCGATGATGCGCTTGACTCCCAGCTCCTGGAAAGTCGTCATGTTGGTCTCAGCCAACATCTGGAACAGGTACTCGTTGCCCGCCCTGCGGGCCGGGTCCCCTGAGCAGCCCTCCTGCATCCCCAGTATTCCAACATCGAGCCCTGCCTCCTTGAGCAGGGCTATCGTCGAGCGCGCTACCTTCTGGTTGCGCTCATCAAAGCTGGCGGCGCAGCCTACGAAGTAGATGTACTCGGCCGGCTCGCCGACTTTGACATCGAGGTCGGCGGCCCAGTCGGCGCGCTCGTGCGCGCCGAAGCCGTAAGGGTTGGATGCGGACTCGATATTTCCCATGGCGGTGTTGAGGACGTCGGGGTACTCCATCGTCTCCATCATGGCGTTACGGCGCAGGTCCGTGAGCTTGGGGACGTGTTCGATGTACAGGGGGCATATGTCGACACAGGCGTTGCAGGTGGTGCAGGCCCAGACCGCCTCCTCTGTTATTCGCTGCATCATCGTCTCCTCCGGCTGCTCGCCCGCTAGGAGCAGTGGGGCGTGCTCGTTGGCGTAGTTGCGGACGTCGTGGATTACCTCCATGGGATTGAGGCCTTTGCCGCTGGCGTAGGCGGGGCAGACGTCCTGGCAGCGGGCGCAAGAGGTACACGACCAGGCGTCAATCAGCTGCCTCCAAGTGTACTGCGTGTAGGTGCTGACTCCGAACGAGTCGATGTCCAAATCCTCCAGTGGCACTGCCTTGCCGTGGTCGCCAATCGCCAGTGGTCGCATCTTGCCGGGTGGATCGACGTCGTGGAAGAAGACGTTGGGGACTGCCATCAACAGGTGCATGTGCTTAGAGAGCGGAATCAGCACGAAGAACACGGAGATGGAGAACATGTGAGCCCAATAGGACGCCACAGCGAAATGGTCCGAGACCCCGTACTGGGAGACCGCGTGCCCTATCGGCTCCCAGAGCCTGCTGGGGTCCTCCTTCGACTCGATAACGAACGACGTGGTGGTTATCGTCAGGATGAGCAGTAGTATGACATTGCCCTCGATTTGCTCCAGCCGTGACTTCCCCCTGAGCTTCGCAGGGGTGAAAGCCAGACGGCGGATTAGGGCAGCGAGGCATCCAATCAGGGCCATGGTGTAGCCGAGCTCGACCATCCCGTTCCAAGGGCCATGCAGGAGGTCGGGGAGAATCCTGTCAGAGAAGAAGTTGGCAGAGGCCAGATCCAGCATGTCCGATGCGAGAAACAGGAAACCCCAGAATATCAGCACGTGCATCGTCCCTGCAACGCGGTCCCGCAGCACCCTCTTCTGGCCCAGCCAGCCGATGGTGAACTCGGTGATTCGCGTCGACCAGGAGTCGAAGCGGTCATCCTTGGCCCCCAGCATAACGAGCCTGGTCGCCTTCTGGACCTGAAAGAGGAAGAAGCCAATCGAAAGTCCGCCCATGATGAGCAGGATGTGCCAGCCATCAAGAGAACCGTAGGACTGCAGGAGTGGATGCTCCATGGGTTCACCTGTCAGGCTACGCCTGACAATCCCTCGGGGAGGCAGTACGTCCTTGAAACAACCGCCTGTTGAGGCCAACACTCATGGTCCATTGACCCGGCCTGAGGCCATGGCGAAGGCTTTCGCGCCGGGAAAGTGTATCCTGTTCGGGGAACATGCAGTGGTCTACGGCCACCCTGCTGTGGCAGTAGCCATTGACAGCGGGGTCGAGGTCACCATCGAGGAGTCCGACAGGTGGACTCTCGAAGGGATTCCCTTCGACTCGGCTAGGCATCCGCACATCTCGCACATCCTCGACGAGGTCTTCCTGTACGATGGCTCCTCTCTCAGGATGGAGGTCAACAGCGGGCTGTTCTCGGCAGCCGGGCTCGGCTCCTCGGCTGCCCTGTCGAACGCCATGGGAGCGGCACTTCACTCCCACACCAAGCCTGGTGAGCCCATAGACCGGGTCGAGCTGGCTCGCATGGGCCACTCGGCGGAGGCAAGAGCACAACAGGGCCGGGCTAGCCCGACCGACACGGCTACCAGCGCTCTGGGCGGTTGCGTCGTGGTCTCCGGGGAGCAAGTGGAGGGGACTAGACATGTCTTCGATGCGAGCCTTTCCACTCCTGAGGGCGACAGGAGTTGGTCGGTCAACGTAGTGGATCTTCCCTCGGACATGGAGGAAGCGTGGTTGGTAATCGGCTTCACAGGGGAGGTTTCACCCACTGGCAGAATGGTTGCAGGAGTGGCTCAGCTGCTAAAGGAGAAACCCGAGTTGGAGACAGAGATGGATGCGATTGCCACGATTACTCGTGCTGGACTCACCGCGCTGTCTGTGGGCAATCTCGATGCGGTCGGCATGGCCATGGACGCATGTCATGAGAAACTCCAACTCCTCGGCGTCAGCAGCCCGTCACTGGAGGCGCTGGTGGAGGCTGCAAGACCGCATGCGTTGGGTGCCAAGCTGACTGGTGCTGGAGGGGGGGGTTGCATGGTCGCTCTGACCAGAGAACCGCAGAGGGTCGCTGAGGCAATCGAGGTAGCCGGCGGGAGGTCGCTAATCTCCGGATTGGGGGCTCCTGGCGTCCATTTGCTGTGAAAATTCGGGAAAACGGGCCATTGAACTGGATTGAGTTGTACTTTAGATGCAACTATCATTTATAAGTAGCATATAACTGCGCGGCCCATGCTTAGTGATGAAGAGAGACTGACAGTGGTGAACGTCGTAGCCTCCACCAGAGTGGCGGAGGAGCTCGACCTTCCAGACATAGCCATCCAACTGAACTGCGAGTATGAGCCCGAGCAATTCCCGGGCGTCGTTTACAGGGTCGTGGACCCGAAGCTGGCCATCCTGATGTTCCGCTCCGGACGCGCGGTCTGCACCGGCGGCAAGAACCAGAACAACATCGAGGTCGGAATCGAGATGATGACGCGTGACCTGCAGGCCGCAGGGATTGAGACCTGGCCTCTCGATAAAGTCGAAATCGAGGTCCAGAACATGGTCGCTACCTACTCCCTGTTCTACCCCGAGGACTACGACGGGGTGGCACGGATGGACGACAACAACACCCGTGTAATCGACACTCCTGATGGGATTCGAGCAGCCACCGACGAGGAGGTTGCCGACGAGGACTCGCGCATCCGAGGGATTCGCGAGGGTGAGCCACTGGCCGCGCTGCCGCGCAAGCTGAACCTGAACAACCTAACCTTCCACCTGCCTTTCGACAAGGTCGAGTACGAGCCTGAGCAGTTCCCGGGCCTGATATACAGGCTCGACTACCCTCGTGTCGTCTGCCTAATCTTCGGCAGCGGCAAGATGGTCATCACGGGAGCCCGTGCCAAGGACGAGATCCTAGAGGCAGTCCAGTTCATCCAGGACGAGTTGGCGGACCTCCTGTAGGAATGAAGTCCACAGGGGTGATATTGATGCGTTCCTCGCCGTTCCGGCGAGGCATGCGCTCACGCGCGAGGCTGTCTTTCGGACTCGCCTTTCTGATGATGATATCGGCTCAGTCCGGCGTTTTCATGGATTTGGAAAGTCCTTCTGAAGAGCTCTCTGACTTGCGAATAATGGAGTCTACAACTAGATCAGTGAATCTAGTGGACGTGCCGGCATGGAAAATTAACGATGCTTGGAGCTATGACGGCTACCTCGATGTAGGGGCATTCGTTGCCAGTTCGGGAGTTAGTTCGAATGTTCAGTATCTTGAAGGGACTCTGACGCAGACGGTATCGGACATTGGGTGGTGTGATGTGGATAACGATGGCGAGATAGATTGGGATCTGGACTTGATGTGTTACAAAGTTGAGGGGGATGCCTACTATGAAGCCGAGGACGTAAACCTAGACGGTCAAGATGGTGACTTGATTGTACACATGGATACAGAAGAATGGATTAGTGTTTCAGATTTGTCTGTGTTTCGCGAAGTGGCTACTTTCAATATTGATTTTGAAGTTACAGTCTGGTTTTGGACCGTCACTGAGGACATAGCGGACTTGACTGTCACAAACGACTACTATCCAACATTGGAGGGCTATGACTTCCCACTCAGTGTGGGCGAGGTTTGGGAAACTGACTACACCGTAGAGACTGACTATAGTGGCACCAGCGATTACGTCACAATCCCCTCTGACAGTAGTAGCAGTAATACCACAAGTTGGGAGACTGTTAGCCAAGGATACCCGGGGACGTTTTACAACGGGTGCTCGCAATCCTACAACATAACGAACTATGACGACAATGGGGATGAGATCGGATACAAGTGGTACTGTCCGGCAATCAGGGGAGATATTCGAACCTCGTATTCGGTCGCAGGACTCGGAATTCAGGCCGAGCACGAGTTGAGTACGTACCAAGCGGCGGGCAGGAGTAAGCAAGTCAGCGTCGAAATTGAGTACCCGCTATCCCCTCTGGACTTCGAAATGTCAGCTTGGATTAATGTCACCAGCCAGGGCCAGCCGGTGTCTGACGAATATGTCAGGTTCCGATACGAGATTGGGGCGTATGACGCGTGGGCAAACGGAGGCAATGGTGCTGCATTCCAACACAACCTCACTACCGCATCGAATGGTTCTGCTTTCCTTACCTTCAACACGGGTCACCTTCCCGACGGCACAACATCTCAGGGTGAATTGGGGAGTCATGGAATCATTGTGTGGGCTAGTGGGTCAAATCCTGTAAACACGCTTGTAGGAGCTACCACCGTAACAATTGACCCTGAAGTTCACGCAATCGACCTTATCTCCCGTTCCGAGGGAGTCACCGTAGAGAGGACTAGGGGTAACAGGACAGTCACACTGGACAACAACATAGGCTTCAATGCGATACCGGACGACCAACTGACTTTCAGTGTACCAGTCCTCAACAGGGGACTCTTGAATTCTCCCGCAACAACCTTGCTAGTCGAGGCTCCTGACGGCTCGACATCATCGACAGAGATTCCGAGCCTATCCAGCCTCGAAGAAATGAGGGTGGATGTCGTTTGGACCGTTCCCGAGGGCCAGCAGTCTGGCGACATCAGCCTGACATTCACCGTCGATCCCAACGAGGAAATAGCCGCAGACGGCAATCGGTCGAACAACGAGGGATCGTTCGTCCTGTTCATCGGCAGGCTCCCAATCGCGTCCCTCGCAATTGCCTCGGAATCCCTGACGATGACAGAGGTGAGTTTTAACGGCCTGTCGTCTTATGACCCGGATGGAGGATCCCCGGTCTGCGAGTTCACGGTCGAGAAGCTCGATGGTGAGAGTTGGACCTCCTCAGAGGAAGACTGTGTCCAAGAGTACACCTGGGACGACGACGGGACCTTCCTAGTATCGCTGACCATCACCGACGACGAGAGCGATCAGGACCACTCCGAGGCATACATCACCATACTGAACAGACCTCCTGAGGTAGAGATAGGCGTTGATCAGTCGTCTGTTCCAGTCCTCTCAGCTGTCACCTTCGACGTCGAGGAAAGCGGTGACTTGGACACTCTGAACGAAGAGGCGCCCGTGGAGATCCAGTGGCACCTGCCATGCGACGAGGGGCAGGTAGGGGTGAGGTGCACGGTCACCCCTGAATCAGAGGGTCCGTTTACCATGGGAGTGACTGTTATGGATGACGATGGAGCTACCACCGAAGACACGCTGACCATCGAGGTCACAAACATCGCCCCTACCAACCCGCGGGCCGAAGTTTGGTTGGGGGAAAACCGGCTCATCCCTCAGATGCTCGGAGAGAATGCCAGATACACCGTTAACGAGGGCGACGCCTTGATTCTGAGAGGATGGGCGGATGACTCTGCTAACGACCTCGGCGGGCTACAGCACCATTGGTCACCGGACGCGGAGCTGCAGCCAGATATGATAATCAGCAGCACTGGTCACCAGAGCGAATTCGGGCATACGTACGACATCTCAGGCCAGCATCTCGCAACCCTGCAGGTCGTCGATGACGATGGAGCCAGTACCGAGACACTGATCATACAGTTCCTAGTCAGCAACTTGGCACCATCAATCTCCCCGGTGGCTCCGCTACTCCCTGTGACCGAGGACGAGTTGGTGCAGCTCTCGATCGGGGTGAGTGACACCCTAGGAGACATGCCCAACCTGATCACGTGCTACGACCTCGACCCATATGTCAACTCCGACTCAGAGGGCAACGCAACCGATGACTGCGACTTTGAGTCACAGAACCTCGCCCACTCGTGGTCGGACGCGACCACCGCTCCGGACCACATCGTCTTCCACGTCACGGACGACGACGGCGAGAGCGCAAGCATAGCCATCTCGATAGACGTCAGGAACGTCGATCCCGATCCCAGAGCCTCTACCAGCGACTACAACCCGACCGTGGGGGACGTCATCGTGCTGTCTGCCAACGGGACCACAGATTCGCAGTTCGACATGGAGAACCTGGTCTACATCTGGGACTTGGACATAGGCATGGACAGCGACGGTGACGGCGACCCCACCAACGACGTCGACAGGGAAGGTATGTGGATTGAGGTCAGCTTCTCCAACGAAGGCACCAGAACAGTCCAGATGACGGCCTTTGATGAGGGAGAGGGGTCTTCGATGACGTTAGTCATCGAGGTCAAGAAGGAGCCATTCAGTTTCGGCGGGATGATGGCTGACTACGGCTTATACATCGTTCTGATCGTACTGATATTGATTCTCGTCACCGTGCTGGTTCAGAGGATGCGTCCGCCCGAAGTTGTCGTCGAGGCTCCAGTGGTGGAGAATGTAAGTCGACGCAGAGGTAGGAAAATCTCGATGGACGATGCGTTCGACGACCCGGAATACGACCCCTTCGACTCCGACAAGAAGAAGCGGGGGCCTAAGAAGGGAGTTGATGAATCGGATGTAGAGCGCGCCTCACCGGAGTCCGAGATGATGGATAGTGATCTCGCGGGCGCATTCGAGGAGCTGACTGGCGAGTCGCCACAGGAGGAAGTTGTGACGGAGGAATCCACGGGGGCCGTCGCAGCGTCCGTAGATGAGGCTCTGGACAACGAGGACATCGAAGCCCTCTTTGATGATTAGACTCGCCGCAGGTCGTGGTCAACCTCTACAGGCTCCTAGGGCTGCCCGACCCGTCTAAGGTGAACCAGCGTGCCTCGAAGCCTAAGAGGGTGTCAGTGGACCCCGGTCCGCAGGCCGATGACAGATTCCACGACCTTGGCGAGGACACCTGGTCGGAGAGGACCAGCAGAATCACTCCCAGACCCAGTCGTAGAGTGGTCTACATGAAGCCGGATGACCTGCACAGACTGCCCGTGCAAGGGATGCAGCAGGACCTGATGGAGGGCGACATGGTGCTGGTCGACCTCGGGTCACTCACCCACATGCCGAGCCAGCAGGAAGTCTGCAAGAGGAGGGTGCAGGAGATGGGGGACAGTATCGGCTACCCCGTGTTCTCTCTGAACGAGTCGGACACCCTGCTGATGGTCGCGGGAGCTAGGACGAGGGTGGACACGGTAAGGCACAAGCTCGGCATGGCAATCTGGGGTCAACTGCCCGAGTCCGAGGTCTGAGTCTCGTCCTCGAGCCAGGTGTCGAGGTCGCCCGATGCCACCTCCTCTGCAGCATACTCGGTGAAATCCCGGTAGGCCTGCCACTTAGCTAGGGTCTCCTCGTTCTCACCGCGCTTGCTCTTGCGCTCGATTGATGCATCGCAGTAGGTGACGCAGCGACGCAGGAACATCTCCACCAGCCTGCGGCGCTCTTCGATGTCCATCAGGTCACCCCTAGGTCTGAGAGTAGTTCATCGACGTGTCCCTTCGGCCTTACCTTGTATCGGACCCATCTCAGGGTCCCGTCCGAATCGATGACGAAGGTCGAGCGCAAGGTCCCCATGTATGTCTTGCCATACATGCTCTTCTCCCTCCATGTGCCATACGCCTCGTGCAGAGACGAGTTCTCATCGACTATCAAGTCGAACGGCAGGGAGTTCTTGTCGGTGAACTTGCGATGGCTCTCGGCGGAGTCCGTCGAGACGCCAATCACCCTCCACCCGGAGTCCCTGAATCGGCCGAAGCTGTCTCGGAAGTCACAGGCCTGCACCGTGCATCCCGATGTGTTGTCACGCGGATAGAAGTAGAGTATTACTCCCTCTCCCTCAGACAGGATCTGTGACAGCCTGATGGTGCTGCCATCCGTTATCTCGGCTTCGAAGTCAGGGGCCTGTTCGCCCTCTGCCAGCTCACTCATGCCAGTGCTTGGCAGGGTTCGCTCATCAAGACTCGGTAGCCGCGATGTGCGAGTCAACCCTGACGCTCAGAGGCATCCTAGGGGGGTTGCTGAAGCCAAAGCATGCCGATGGGGCCATCCCTGTCATCTGGTTCGAGCTCCTCCCATCGAGGTCTAGCTCGACCGATTTCATCCTTGAGAGTCCTCGAACGTGATACCACTCCTTGCGACCGTTTCTAGTGGTCCCATGTGTCTTGGTCCCAAAGAGTAGCCTTGCGAACGGGGCTTCAACTCTAGCGATGAACCAGCGAGGCCTAGAGAACGGTAGGGGTACAGTCATCCCCCATCCCATGTAGACGTGTCCGAGGTCGCAACTGACCCCGATTGATTTACCGGTCCTCTGGATTTTCATCTTGGAGACGATTACCTCTTCGAATGAGTACAGAGAGGATACGAAGTCACCTATCTCCCTGGATGGAGCAATCAGAACTCTGGTCCCGTCCGGCTTCGCCCACATCAGATTGGTGAAGGGACCATGAGGGGAGTTGTTCCAGTCGCCGATTACTATCATATCTCCAGTAGAGAATCCAGATGATATCACACGTCCCTCGAATACCTCATCTTCCCTCTTTCCAGTACTCATCTACTCATCTCCTCTCTGATTCGCTTCTTCGACGCTGCCCACGAGCAGATTGGGCATTGTTCGAGGTCGTGACGCAGTGCTGGGCAGTACTCCCTGCCGAAGTAGATTATCTGCAGATGTCTACGAATCCAGGTGTCCTCGGGAAATACGCTCTTGAGGTCGTGTTCGGTCTTGACAACGCTGCTGCCGTCTGAGAGTCTCCAGCGGGCTGCTAGCCTGTGGATTGCGTATCTACTGGGAAGGCAGGGACTCCAAAGGGCCCTTGCGCCATCACAACTCCAGCGGTCTTGTGGCCAACTCCAGCCAGCGACTCGAGGAAGTCCCAATCCGGCCTAACCCCTCTCCCGCCCTCGACAATCTGCTCAGCCATCCTCCTGAGGTTCCTCGCCTTGGTCGGAGCAAGGCCGATTTCGGGATTATGGAGTGTATCCGATCGACCTCCAGGGGACGCCATGCTCTCGGGGGTGTCAGTTTGCATCGAACAGCACAGGAGTCACCTCGTTGACCTTCTTGTCAGTAGTCTGTGCCGACAGCATGACAGCTACCAGCAAGGTGTACGGATCCCTGTGTTCGGGGGGGGATTGGTTGCTCGGGGTAAATCTCGTCTAGGATGCGTCCAATCTCGCGCCCCCTTCTCAGTCCGACGCATGCTAGTCCCCCCGGTCCTCCCTCAACCCAAGAATGAAGGCGCCGAGGATGCACAGTCCGGGAACCCCGTAGCAGGGGACCGTACATCCACGTCTCCCACTCGGAGGACTCGGAAGACCCACCGAGCAGCAGATAGGCGAACAAGGCTAGGAGGACGGCGGGGAAGATTGCGATGGCGGCGAAGACCGTGGCTCGCATCAACCTCATGTCATGCCCTCGTGTCGCTGCATGATAAGGTTCGTCAAAGTCCGAACAGACTCTCCATCTCTGCCCCACTGCGAGTGTTAAGGACGTCCGCGGGACTGAGCCATCCCTTGCGTGCCACCTGTACACCGAACCAGAAGTCACGCAGGCCCTCAGTGTCGTGGGCATCCGGGTTGATACATACCGGGACTCCCATCTCCTTGGCGTACTTGCATAGACGCCAATCGAGGTCGAGCCTGTATGGTGATGCGTTGATCTCGACTGCCTTCAGCTCGCCCTCTGCGTTTAGCTCGCCCATCCTGCGCAGCACCGCATGCATGTCGAGGGGGGAATCCCTCCCTGCCCTGCAGTATACGTCCCGTGGGGTGCCCGAGGACTGTCAAGGTGGGGTCCTCGACCGCAGTAATCAGGGCCTCGGTGTTGGCAATCTCGTCGCGGGCCCTCCAGCTTCCCAGCGCGTGCACGCTACCAACCACATGAGAGAGTGAGTTTCGCACCTCTTCGGGGTAATCGAGGCTGCCGTCGACCATTATGTCGCACTCGCTGCCATGCAGCAGGCGGAAGTCTGTGCCCGCGTCTCGCCATCCCCCGTTCAGGGCCCTAATCGACTCCGCTTGGCCGGCCACGTCCGCCGCCGACACGCCAATCTGCCTGCCGCCAATATTCAGGACCTCGGAGTGATCAGCTATCCCGAGGAACTCCCAGCCCAAATCCATCGCCGCAGCGGCCATCTCCTCAAGCGACGCAGTGCCGTCCGAGGCGACTGTGTGGTTGTGCAGCGCCCCCTTGATGTCAGACGGCTCGATGAGGGCAGGGAGGCCTGAGCCCGGGCTCCGACGCGGCCTCAATCTCGCCCATGTCCTCGCGCATCTCGGGCGGCACCCAAGACATCCCGAGATGCCTGTAGATGTCGGCCTCCTCGGAGCATTCCAAGGTGTGCTTGGCGGCCTCCAGGCCTATGGTGTCGCCAGCAGCCTCCTCGGGGAAGAGGCCGAACTCGTTGAGTCTGAGGCCGCGGTCTATGGCGGCTTGGCGCATCCTGATGTTATGCTCCTTGGAGCCGGTGAAGTAGGCCAGAGTGAACGGAAAAAGTCTCAGGGGAGGGCTATCCTAACCTGGGCGTCTATGGTGGCGTCGCTGCTGCGCTCCTTCAGCGCCTCAGCCAGCTGCACGTCGATGCTGCCTCTGCCCGTCGAGCCCCCCAGCATGTCGGCCTCAAGTATCAGGCTCACTTTCGACTCGCCGTGACCCTTCACCTCTGCGATTCCTGGGAAGGCGAGTATGGCCTCGATGATCGAATCGTGGTCACCGGGGTGCGCCCCGACCACTATGTCCAGGTCACCAATGGTCTCCCTGCGCCTGCGAGCGCTTCCAGCGAGCTCGGTCCTGACTACTCCCTCTATCCCGGAGACCCTGTCTTCGAGGGCTTGGCCATAGAGCAGGCCGACGTCCATCCTACTGCGTCCTTGGTATCGGCGCAGCAGATCGATTCCTTCGAGATACTTCTGCTGGCTCTTCTCTCCGAACCCAGATAGCGGCGAGATGTGTCCCATCTCGCACGCAGCCTTCAGTGACTCAATCGAGTCGACGCCGAGCTCCTCGTGCAGCGTCCTCGCTCGCTTCGGGCCTAGCCCGGGGATGCCCACTATCTCCATCAGCCCCGGAGGGACGCGTTCGTATAGCGAGGGGAGATCCCCCAGGTGCCCTCCAGCACGGCCTCGCTGATGAGGCCGCCCAAACCCTTGCCGATTCCCTTGACATCGGTTATGCGTTCCTCGCTGACCACCGTGAGCAGGTCCTCCTCAAGCGAGGCGAGTGCTCGGCTCGCGTTCTGGTAAGCAATCACTCGGAATTGATTGGCCCCGTCTAGCTCGAGCAGGACCCCGACTTGCTCGAGAACCTTGACTATCTGCGACTTGGTGATGAAGGGGGGGCCTTCCGACCTCGCCTTCGGCAGACTCCATCCTGTCGACTTGACCACGTTGCCAACCAGTGGCCATTCGACTTGATTCTGTCCCTGTGGCTCAAGGGCCATCCCCAACATACTCAAGCGGCCCCGTACACGACTAAGCATGGACCCCGTCGGTTTGGCTGAGACGGCGTCAGTGGGGCTATGCAGCGTGGCTGTACTGCTATGGATGTCAATAGGGACTTTCTCGAGGACCGAGGCGGGCGAAGTGCTCGCCCAGCGGGTGATTGCCGCGCTTTGCATCGTATCTGCGGCACTGCTGTTTTTCCCCACACTACATGGGAGGTGAACTCTGGGGCTCGAGGAACGTTGCGAGGCCGATGGCCGTGGTCGCCGTGATAGTGGCTCTGGCCGGAGCGATGAACATCAAGGGAAAGGACGTCCAAGGTGAGGCCAACCCGCACAAGATAGCGAAGATGCGAGCTGAGGAGGATTAGTCACTCGCCATCGAGCTTGTCATCGATGAAGGCGCGCATGTATGCCGGCAATTCCCCATTGGCGAAGATGACGTCCCCTTTACGTCTTCGAGCTTCATGAGCGAATAGTAGATCTGCATCGCAGTCATGGGGGTCGCGCTGCACCCTGTACAACCTCCCTCAAGCGAAATCATAATCACGCCATCAGTGGTATCCATGACATTGACGATTCCGTCGTGGGCATCTAGAACAGCTTGCACCGGACCGACCGAATCAAGGATTGTCTGCTTGTCTACCATGACTTCCCCTGCATGTCAGTCTAGGGGGTGGGCTTTTAACCAATTGCCCCTCGGCAGTGCATGGGCGCGGACACTCGGATACTGCTGGTCGACCTGCTGGTCGAGCGTGCCGCGTTCGGACACGGGGGCAATCAGGAGGTTGTCAGGCCATTCGCTGCGCGAGGTGATGTAGAGTTGCTTCTAGTCACACCGCAAATGCAGTCCTTCGAGGCCGGAGCGAAGTCAGAGGACGGCGCGGTCGCACTCTGCGAGGAGGATGTTCCGCACTGGGACGACGAGTTTCCTTTCTGGCAATCGACGAATGTGGAGCTCGGGGAGGGCAGAGATATCCTATTTCGGAGAATC
>BPDA01000017.1 GCA_019654055.1 Methanobacteriota archaeon
TCGATATCACAGTCCCCGTGCCCGACGGGAACCAGTCAACCGCTCGTCGGGCAGAGCAAATGCGTTTGGCCATTCGGAGTAGAGTCCCCAGCCATTCTTTTCGCCTCCGCTCTCCTGGGTGCGATACTAGTCTTCGGTCTTGGCGGTCGGATGGTTATGCGACGCAGGAGGGAGGTAACGGTGACCGAGGCGGCCGAGCACACACACAGTGCCGAGGCACCAGACCAGCCTGTCTACGAGACGGAGCCCGAACCGGAGATGAACACCGGGCAGTTCCTAGAAGAACCCGAAGCAGACCTGAGCCGCCCCACTCCTCCTTCTCATGCTAAGATGAACGAGCAGGGGCAACTCGTGTGGGTTGACGATGCGGGCACCGCATATGCTCAGAACCCCGACGGCAGCATGGTCACGTTCAACGTCTCGACAGGATGCTGGGAGCCGCTTGAGTAACCGAATCATAGGGTACTCCTTAAGTCGAGTTCGTCCACTCCGCGATGCCGTTGCTGAACTCTGTGACGCGTCATTCACTTCAAGAGGTCTACCTCGATCATAGGCCCTATGATTCGTCCCCCGTGTACTCTGTGACGCGTATTCCGAGTCTACCTCTGCGTGCCTCTCTAGTCATTATCCGATCCATCTTCTTGTGGAACTCAGACTCGAGATCTACCTTCATCGCCAGAGAATGGCCCAGAATCAGTATCAGCAGGTCAGCCAGCTCCTCGGCTGCCTCCTCGTCGGGTTTGCCCTTGGTAATCGCCGCTGCGAACTCGCCCAACTCCTCTACGGTTAAGGCCACTCGGTAGCCCATGTCGTGACCGTGGTTCTCCTCGGAGGCGAACGCGTGTTTGTGGTGGAAGGCGGCCACTCTCGACATCATCGTCAGCCACGAGCCGTCTGGGCTATCCTCTGCCTCTATCTGTATCCAATCGTCCACGCTCACAGGCCTTGCCATGGTGATTGCTGGACAAGGAGACCCATCAACGTAGTTCTCCACCTAGGGGGGGCTGCTTGGGATCGTTGTTGCCATACGGGAGCACGAGCACCAGTCCTCCAATCCCGAACAATACGAACAGGCCCAGTGAACCGATGAAGTAGGACACTCTGACCGACATCTCGTCCTCAAGCTCCTCGCAGAGCACCGGGTCGGGAGACTCGATCGTATCGAGTACCATCAGCCTGTACTCCATGTCGCACTCGCGCTCATGCTCCCTCACCGTATCGTCGTGCTGCTGCATCATATCCATCATCACGGGAAACATCACAACTGCAAGTGCGATGAGGACGAGTCCTTTCTTGGCGTCGTTGTCCAAGGAATCACCAGCTGGATAGCAGTGCCTTCACGCACTCGGCCACGCTCCCCCTCATCGATGCGGCCATCTCATCGACCGTATTGTGGTCGATCTCGGCCCCCGGGGAACCCGGGGTCCTGCCTGCAGCCCAATTAGACGAGCACGCCAAAGCGGCGTGCGCGAGCCCGTGCTCGGCGACCAGTCTGGATTCCGGGCCGAGAGTCATGCCAACCACATCGGCACCGAGGCGCTCGAGCGCGTCGATTTCCGAGGGAGTCTCAAACTGGGGGCCTACGCACTGCGCTACCACTAGGTCACCAGCGACCTGCCCCTGAATTGAACGTAGGACCCCGGCGCAGGTCTCGCTAGCCTGCGAGTCGAAGCAGGAGGTCCTGTCGGCGTGCTTGGCGTGCTCGTCGTGGAACGTCCACGGCCGCTCAGCTAGGTCCAGCACGTCGGCTGCAACTCCTATAGTCCCAGGAGGAAGGTCCTCGCGCATGCTACCTACGGAGTTGATGCTGAGAATCATATCGGGCTGGAAGCTAGCGGCAGCATGCACGTTAGCGCGGTGCTCGATTCGGTGCGGAGGAGTTCTCGAGTCGGAGTCGGAGTGATGCCTGTCAATCACCATCACCTCGTCATCACCAACGCTGACCAGAGTAACTGGGACTTGTCCCCATTCGGAGTCGACCCTCGCGGTGCTGGATTCAGACTCGGATGCGGATGCCAAGTGTGATGCGAAGGCGCTCATGCCGGTTCCGCAAAGCACCGCCATGCGGGGCATCGAATCACTCCTTTAGGCGCTCGATAAGCTCCGCCTTCTTGCCAGATACGGGCTTCCCGGCCTCCTTCAGCATCTCCTTGAGCTGCGCGACGGTCATGGATTCGTAGTCCACCTCTCCTACAGATTCAACGGACTTCTCTTCCTCGACCTCGAGGGCCTCTTCATCGAGATTCGATTCGACTTCGATTTCCTCGTCCTCCTCAATCTCATCAGCGACGCTATCGGCCTCCTCTTGGGCTGCCCTCTCATCCTCGATTACCTGCTCTAGTGTGGGACCATCCTTGGTGACCACACCCGACTGCATCAGCTGAGTGCGCCTAATCATCACGTCCCTGATTGGCTGAATCTTGCTTGCAGCCTCCCTTATCTGGGCCTCTAGAGTCCCGTCCAGAGTGGCCTTCTGGAAATCGACCCAGGTGGATGTTGCTCCGGCCTTCAGGATGATGTCGCGAGCTAGGGTTCGCATCTGCTGCTTCTGGCTCCCCTTGATACGGTGCCTCGAAATCATCAGAGGCTTGATCCTGATGTAGAAGCCGTCCTCAGTCACCACATCGACGGTGTCGTCAATCTTGCCGCGGTCGCGCCTGACTTGGCGGCGGATGTGGTCCTTCAGAAGCTCGTGACCGATGTACTCAGTTAGGGCGTCAGCTCCGACCACGCCAGAGATCCTAAACTGCACCTTCACGTGCATCTTGGAGAAGTCCCCGTCGAGCTCGTTCTGCACCATCTCATAATGCCGGCCAATGAGTTGCTCTTCGTCCTCCGCGATGGTCTCCCCAATGACTCTGAAGGACCACGGATGGCGAGGGGCCCGGATGGTGAACCAGCGCTTGGACTTCCACTTGTCCCGCTGCTTGCGTGCCGCTGCCCTTGCTGCTGCTCCCTTCGCCAAGACAACGACCTCCTATCGGGGGCTACCCCGTATGCGGGCCGTCCGACCTGCCCCCAGTATTTGAATCAAAGCCCCCGCAGGGGGCTGCGTGTCTGAGCAGTAGTCGCATTCAAGGGCTGGGCACCCGTGCTCGGGCTATGGGGCTGCACAGCGCGACCTGGAGGGTCCACGCCAGCGCTGTCGACGACGTCGACCTGTTGGAGCAGAGCCTACACTGGTTGGTAGGTGACGATTGCGAGTTGTCCGTGGAGAATGGCAAATCGTGGCACGGCTCCCACCAGACCACAATCGAAGCCACGACCAAGCGGAAGAAGATTGCACTGGACGCCTTGGCTAGGCTGGGTGAAATGGCCTTGCGCGCGCTCCTCGAAGATGGGGTCGAGAGGAGGATAGACGATGAGAAGGTTATGCACGTCAGAATAAGACTGTCCGATCTCGTGCGTGGAGAGATCTCCATAGTCTCCGATGACGATTCCGTGGCAACTGCCAAGGGCCAGTTCAAGATCGAATCATATCCGGGTAGCGAGCCATCGGAGGTAATCTCCGAGACTATCCGAACCATGCTAGAGGAGCTGTAGCCCACGTGACTCCCGGGCAAGTTTATTACCAATTCAGACATCCCCAAGACGAGTAAGCATGACTCATGTCGTAACCAGTGCGTGCGTTCGCTGCAAATACCAGGACTGCGTCGCGGTTTGCCCAGTCGAGTGCTTCAGGGAGGCCGAGGAGTACCTCGTCATAGACCCCGATGAATGCATCGACTGTGCGGCTTGCATACCGGAGTGCCCGGTCGAGGCAATCTACGCTGACACCGACCTGCCAGAGGAGGAGATGAGTTGGTTGGACAAGAACGAGGACGAGGCTCCTGACCTTCCGATAGCAGAGGGCGATTCTCCGGTCTTGGCGGATTCCTGAGTCCCTATCGGCCTGAATAGGTTCTTGAGTGCGTGCCCGGAGGGCTGGCTGTGTCCAAGTTAGTCGATCTGAGCGAGATGCGTCATGGCACCGAGTTGCTGAAGCGCGGATTCGCGAAGATGCAGGAAGGTGGCGTCATCATGGACGTGGTCACGCCCGAGCAGGCCCACATCGCCGAAGACGCGGGTGCGACAGCGGTTATGGCTCTGGAGAGAGTTCCGGCCGACATACGGGCTGACGGAGGCGTGGCCAGAATGAGTCACCCCGACCTAATCAGAGGCATCATAGAGACCACCAGCATACCGGTGATGGCCAAGGCGCGCATCGGGCATGACGAGGAGGCTCGAGTGTTGCAGACGCTCGGCGTCGACATGGTCGACGAGAGTGAGGTCCTGACGCCAGCAGATCCGTTCTACCACATTGCCAAGAACGACTTCACCATACCCTTCGTGTGTGGTTGCACCAACCTGGGTGAGGCGTGTCGCAGGATAATGGAGGGGGCGGCGATGATTCGGACCAAGGGCGAGGCGGGGACGGGTAACGTCGTCAGCGCCATACAGCACGCTAGGCTGGTCGCAGAGGAGATTTCCCTGCTGCAGAGCGCGAACGACGCCGAGTTCGAGGTCATCGCGCGCACTATGTCGGATGGCTTCCGCAGAATCGAATTGAAGAGTGAGCACGACATAACGGTCCAGAGTACGCCCTTCGGGAGCATGGACGCCTGCCACGATCAAATCGTCGAGATTATGGGAGAGGTCAAGGAGATGAGTCGGCTCCCCGTGGTGACGTTTTCCGCTGGTGGAATCGCCACCCCCTCTGATGCCGCCCTGCTGATGAAGCAGGGGATGGACGGGGTGTTCGTCGGCTCGGGGATATTCAAGTCTGAGAGTCCGGCGACCACCGCCTCTGCAATAGTAATGGCCACGCACCACTTCAACGACCCCGAGAAAGTCACTGAAGCATCTTCCATGATGGCTGGGAAGCCCATGGATGGACTGGAGATAGACAAGCTCGAGGTCCGCATGGAAGAGCGTGGTTGGTAGTCAGTCCCGCTTGCCCCGTCTAGTGCCAATCTTACGGGACTTCTTCCTCTTCTTGCCCCTGTGGGGCTTGGGGTCATCGACGGTCCTCGTCCCGCCTAGGGTTATCGACCCCTTCTCGAGGAGTTCGTCGGCGAGCGATGATGCCAACTCCTCGTCCTCGTCCGGTGTCTTCAATGCGTCCCGCACAGACTGGTTGTGCTCCCTTATCAGCCTCTCTCTCTCCTCGCGTTGGGCCTTGAGCTCGTCGCGAATCTCGTTGACTTGGTCCAGTAGTACCTTAATCTTTGGGGAAAGGATACCATCTGCTGCCTCCCTAGAGGAGACGAAGGCGTTGTGCAGTCTGTCCCCCTCGGCCCTCAGGAAGTCCCTCTCCTCAAGCATCGGCTTGACATCCTCCCAAATCGTGTCAGCCTCCTTGTTGGCATCCAGCATGGCCTTGTGCTCGGAGTCCGCCTCGGCTCTCAGGAGCTGGATGGACCCCTCCATGTCGCCGAGGTCTATCTCTATGACCTGAAACTCCTCGGCTGCGGGCATCAGTTCATCGCGCTTGGCGATTAGTGACTTTAGCTTCTTCAGCATCGCGTTCTCCTTGTCCAAAGACAACGAGCCGTCGGTCATTATGCGGTTCTCTATGCGATCTATCTCGCCAATCGTCTCGGAGAGCTGGATGACCACCGATTTGGTCCCCTCGTCGCTCCTCTTGCCTCGACGCTGGGTTATCAGCTCGCGCATCTGATTCTGTATCTCGTCGCGCTTGGCCTGGTGAAGCTTGGCCCTCGCACGAACTTCCTTCTGCTCGTCCAAGCGCTCCTTGATGCGCTCCCTGAGCTCCCTCGACTGCTCTTGCACGGAATCGCGGGAGTCTGCTGCTCGACGCGCGTTCTCGTTGTGGTCGTTCCTCTGCTCGCGCATCCGCCTAAGCCGGGTCTCCATGGCATGCAGCCTAGTCCTAAGGTCGTCATCCGGCCTAGCTTCAACATCAGGCACGGGGTGCGCACAGGGAGGTGCCCTTTGAACCGACCTGCATCACAGGCCCAAGAGATTCAGCAAGAACGGGAGCATCGGCGAGAGTACGACGATGGCCGCACCGACCATGAACAGACCCCCGAGGGTCATCTTAATCCTAGTGAGCAGGTCGGAGCGGACCTGTACTGTAAGCACCCTTCCTGAGATCAGATTGCCAGCGTCGTCCTCCAGCCTAACGGTCACCGTCGCCTCGCCCATCGCCGAGGGCAGCAGACTCTGCCAGACTATACTGGTCGCGGAAATCATTCCGAGCAAGGAGGACGGGGTATCGGCAAAGTTGCCTTCTGAATCTAACGAAAGTGGGTCTATCCTCAGGCTGTAAACACACTCGTTTGGCCTGAAGTCCGGTGTCTGCACCCTGAGCACCACGTCACGGGGCACATCTCCCTCGTTCAGCACGAATGCGAACAGGTTGGCCTGACCTACCACCAGATTCTCCATGTCCACGTCAAGCCAGATTCCGTCGCCTCCGCGCCCGCCATCGCGCCGCATCCTAATCCTGTCGTGTAGCCTGAAGAACGGTGGGCATTCAGCGCGTGCGCGTGAAAGCAGTCTGTCCCAAGTTTCCTCTCCTAGCTCGGGGTGGCTGAACAGGCCCTCTATCGTGGATGAGTCTACCATCGGCTCCAGAGCGGACCTGAACTGCTCCTCATCGATTAGAGAGGAGCGTCGCAGGTACAGTAGGTGAAGCAGGGTCTCCTGCAGTTCCCTCCTGCTGCTGTGCTCGTGAATCTTCGAGTCGAGAGCCCCTAGGTACTGCGAGATTCTGACTGCCAGTAGGGGGTCTATGTGCGCCCTAATCACATCGGTGAACGGACGGTTTAGCAGAGCGGGGTGGATTGGTGGCGAGAAGGCCCCCAGCATCCCCCATGGCTCGCTGGTATTGAACCGAGGGCGGTCCGACACCATGTGAACGCCATGACCCGAAAGCAGAGCTCCAGTGGAGAAGGCCATCAGTATCGGGGCGGAGATGACCTCGTCCGAGACCCAGAAGCTCGTAGCTAGAAGTGCCGTGGCCATGGCAATCAGCAACGTGGTGACCCCCAGCTGCCTAATCGCCCCGTCTATGGTGGCCCTCATCTCGGCATACCCATGAGCGCTGTTGAAGGTCAGGCCAATCGTGGTCAGCTGCTTCGCCTCGAGCCTGAATATCGCCCTCGTCAGAATCATCAGCCTCAGGAGTATCAGGAGAAGCGCGGTGTCAGCCACCAGCATGAGCAGTGACATTCCGTAGATTCCTGAGGACATTCCGACTCCTCCCACGGTCTCCTCAATGTGATCGGTCCACCACTGTGGGTTCGAATCGGTGAAGGTCTGAGCCAGCCCATATAGGGCTATCACAAATAGAGGCAGGAACTGTACCAGTCTCGCTCCATCACTGATGAGTAACCTGTCCGCCCTGAGTAGGAACTCCTCCTGCGACTTGAGTCTGCCAATCTCTTCGACGCCCCCCGATACTCGCTGCGGCTCGGATATCGACCTAGGTGGCATCTCGGGAGCAGGGGGGACGTTTTCCTCCAAGGAGTCGGCCAGCGCCTCGAGGTCGTCCTCACTGCCTTGCATCACATCACCTCATCCGTCCTAGCGAGGATACGCAAGGAGATAGTTTTGGACAACTCGATTAGGGAGCCGTCGCTGCAGATTCCATCATCGGTCGAACTGACCTTGGTCCCGACTCCTATCCCAATCATCTCCATAGTCCTGACGTCCGTAGGTCTCATCACCATCAGTTCGATTGTGGCAGTGGAGCCCACCGGCAGGGCCGAGAGAGGTAAGAGGAGCCCGGAGCGCATCGGCTCCAAATGCCTCTCGATTACAGGTATGCGCTCGCCGCTAGGGGTCCTCTCGGGGTATCCCAGCATCCTGTCGAGGGCCAACTCTAGGTCCTCATCTATGGCGTGCTCTATCTTGCATGCAGCCTCGAGGATGTCGCCCTCGAAGCCTATGACCTCGGTCAGCAGAATCTCGATAAGTCCCTCGCGTCGCTTGATTGTAGCGGCCTGCTGGAATCCCTCTGGAGTGAGTCGGCAGCCCTTGTAGGGGACGTGAGTGACGAGATCACGTCCGGCCAGTCGTTGAATCATCTCGGTCGTGGATGCCGCGCTCACGTTCATCATCTCGGCCAGTTGGGTGGTCTTGACGATGGCGCTCGGCTTGTCGACGTGCGCCTCGAACAGACGTTTTAGGTACATCTCCTCGAATTCGCTCAGCTCACTCATCGGACTCACCGACCTCGGCCATAAACTCGGTCCTGCATGCAGGACACCTCGAGCGCACTGGCCTGCGCTCGAGAGGAATCTTGAGTCTCTGTTCGCATTGGGGGCAGGAGAGAATCTCCTCATTAGACCTCGCTACCGGACCGTCGGTAGACGTGGTTTCGGGAGTATTCGTCTGCTCGTCCTCTTGCTCGGAGACAGGTTCACCTTCCTCGTCGACCTCGGTCACGGAGAACTGTGTCGTGCAAGCGGGGCACCTCACTGAACCGGTGTGCGTGGAAGGTATGCTCAGCCGCTGCTCGCAGCTCTGGCACCTGACCTCTCTCTTACTGGGTGCCTGCTCGATCCTGCGAGTGATCCTCGAGTCCCTCAGGACCTTTGAACCACCTTCCGTGCTCGGGGTCCTCTCCGACACCGTTCTCATGACGACCAGTCCTACCAGAACCACGGCGAATCCCATCACGGCACCGTACACGGCTGCCATCGCGTCAAACGGTAACTCCCATCCGCCTCCGCTCTCGGATTGCGATAACACCGTGAGCGGTACTGACGTCTCTGAGCTTTCCATCGACCACACCACCTCGGCCTGGACCATAGTAGACTCGGGCCAAGGACCCAAACTCAGCACCCCTGAGGAAGACCCTTCTGCGGGTACTGCCGGAGTGGATATCTGAGCCAGCACCATGCCATCCGAGGTGCTCACGACCCTCAGGGTTCCTTGTAGGGTCGCTGACGCCCCCGAGTTATTGAGCCAGTAAGGCAGACTAACGAAATCCCCGGATTCGGGAGTTTCGGGCTCGTGTGAGCCAATCGCCACCGATGGATTGATCGAGGGGGATATCAAGCTGGTCTGCCACGTTAAGTTCGTAGCGGAGTTCGACGAAGTCCAGCCATTCGCCTCGAGGGTCACTGAAACGTGCTCGGCCTCGGGCTGCCCCAGACCTATGGACAACTGCCTCAGCCCCGGGCCTAATGTCATCGGGAACCTCTGAACCTCTTGGGACACGCCCTGGTTGATTAGCGAGACCGAGACGTTGACAGCGCGCTCCTTGCCCTCCGTCAGTGAGGCCGATATCTGGCAGTCGAGTCCGTCCGACAGGGTCCACTGCACTGAGTCGAATGACAACCCTAGCGCCTGGGACTCGAGCACTTGTACCTCGAACGACCCGCTCAATGCCGAGGAGATTTCACCGTCCTCGCTGCTGACGTCCCAGCTCAGTTCGAGTGTCCCCGCCGATGCCGGAGTGAAGTGGGCTGAGACCTCGCGGCTAGAACCGGGACTGATGAACACGTCCTCGCCAATGGATAGGTTGCTTCCGGATAGGTCAGTGAGCACCAATCTGACGTAACCGGGGTCAGAACCCCGGTTGCTCACCAGTATTGACGCCGTCAGCTGGTCACCAACGTGAACTGGCTCGCCGACGATGGTAATCTCCGATGAGCCGGCAGGATAGAACATCTTCTCCCCCTCTGCTGAAACCGGGGCTGAGAATAAGGCAAGAACGATGGTCAACACAGCGATTCTCCGCATCGACATGGCCACACGGGCAATTACCATCGCGAGTTGTCGATACCACCGGGGGTATGAATGAAACCCCTGACCAAGGTCACATAGTGACCTTTAATGCGGGTTCTCCTGTGCCCCGGACGCCATGGACTCTGAAGCCCTGCTGGCAGTGACGCCCGAGGAACTGGCTCAGGCTCTGTTGTTGAGGCGGCAGGTGCTCAAGGAAGAGTTACCGAATGTCATTCGCACCCTCGAAGCAGAGGAGGAAGCGCTGGAACCCAGAATGCAGCGGATTGTGGGCTCGCACCAAGACAGTAACGAGAGGGTGGCTCAGCTCAAGGAAAAGCGCAATTCGGCGCAGAAGGAGGCCGGGTCGATTCTGAAGTCAGTGAGGCAGGCAAGAGACAGTCTCGCAGAAAGCGGCAAGATGGTCAATCTGGATCCCGACTGGAAGAAGGAGAAGTTATTGGATGAACTCGAGCAAATCGAGCACAGCATCCAGACGTCGGCTCTGGACCACAAGTCCGAGAGGAAGCTGCTCGACCGCAGGAAGAAGCTGCTCGAGCAGAACGAAAGTTGGCTCAAGTCGAGGCGTGACTCCAATCCCGAGATGGCGAGTTTTATTGACTCCAGAACGAAGATGAACGGTCTGTACAAAGAGGCAGACAAGGCCCATCGGAGCATGCTGGAAATCGTCGAGAAGGCCCAGCCGATGTACGAGAAGAAGGTGGCACTGAATGCTGATCTGAGAGAAATCAGGAGGCAGTTGGACAGGGCCAGAGAACTACTCTCTCAGTCCGACCGTGCCATTGCCCACTGGGAAAGGAGGCTGAAGGATGGCTTCGGCGACATCGGAGGCGGTTTCCCCGACCTGATGGCGGCCAACAAGCGCGTCTCCGACGGAGGCAGGTCCTCCTTCGCTCGCAATCCTAAGGAAAAGCGCAGCAAGGGCAACGATGGGGGTGAGAAAGAGTGAGCTCGAACACGAAGAACGGGTCCTTCGACGATCTCGAGGAGATGGATCACAAGGACATAGATGAGATGAAAGGTGACCTCGAGCGCGAACTGCGTTCCGTGGAAAGGCAGCACAGGGAACTAAGGGACGAGCGGCGGGACCAAGTCGAGCTGGTGCGCTCACTGAGGTCTGCGATTGGCGAGATGAGGTCGGCAGATGGTGCTCGTAAGGGACTTCTCAGGAAGTTTCACTCTGCAAGGAAGTTCGCGGAGGAGGCGCGCCGTAGCAGGGACTCGGTGAACTCCTGTATACCGCCTCCGGCGGACGTTCTCGCAGAATGGCTTCGTGAGACCCACCGCCGGCTGGTCACCATCGACAACGATCTGACTGCCGTCCCCACTCTGGCCAGAGAGCTGGACTCCTTCGGGCGGTTCTTCGAGCTGCAGGCAGCAATTGTCAGGAAGCGGGACTCTGAGAAAGCTCACAGCGAGTACGTCGCGCAGGTGAAGAAGATGAGAGAGGTGACGGCAAAGCTCGATGCCACTAGGAAGAGTGGAAAAGACAGGGTAGACGACGCCTTGGGAGAAACGGATCTGGATTCGGGCAGTATTTCGCGCTCGGACATACGGAAGACCAGTGGCCGCATCGACAAGATCGACAAGCGGCTGGATGGACTCAGCTCAGAGAGGAAGGGTATTCGCAGGAGACTAGGTAGGATTAAGGCCTATCTGAAAATCACTCTTAGAGGAGACAGGGCGATACGCCTAGCCGACGTCAAGGACCGGGCCCAGAGCGGTGGCTCGCTCGACGCAAGCGAGTTAGATGCCCTGTTGAGGTCAGGGGGACTGTCAGAGATAGCCGGCACCGAGGAGACGGAGGAACGGCCCAAAGCTAGGCCGAAGCCCGCCCGCAAGAAGAAGGGGATGAGGCTCGGTGTGACTCGAGGAGGCTCCAGAAAGGGCACCATGGCAGCTCGCAGAGAGGGAGACGAGTAATCCGAATCTCCCATCAGCCCTAAATGAGTATTCAAGTTCGGCAGCAGGGAGGAATCCGGGTGGCAATGGAATTCGACGAGGTTCGAGGCGTCCTACTACCCCTGCACGACTCCATAGGCAGCAAGTCCTCGAGTCACAAGGAGAATAGGGATGATTGGAACGCTAAGGTCAAGGAGTTCCTAAACGAGAGGAACGAAATCAACCGACACGTAAAGGAGTTAATCAACGAGGTACAGGCCCAGAAGGCAATCAGGGACGAGATTAACCAGAAGGTCAAGGAACTCAAGGACGCGAGGGCGGAGCGCTCGGAGCACCTCAAGAAGGTCAGGGAGGTGCTGAGGGCGAAACTGGAAGAGCAGCGTGAGGGCCCCGGGGAGCAGACTAGGCGCAGACGCGGACCCCCTCCAAGCAAAATCAGAGAGGATATGGAGAGGTTAGAGATGAGTCACATGACTGGTCGGTTCAGCGGTGGTGAGAGAGCCTTCATCAAGAAGATGAAGGAGTTGTCCGAGGCTCTGAAGGAGGCCACTGAGGCACAGAGAGGAGGGGGTATGAGAGAGCTCAAGGATTCTGTGAGGGAGGCGGAGAGATTGCAAGAGGACGCTCACAAGTCAGTGGAGAAGGCGGTCACTAGAGCGCAGGAGGCGCACGAGCTGATGGTAGAGCTCTCCGATGAGGTGGACCGTCTGAGGGAGAAGGCCAATGGCGCTCACAACAGCTTGACCAAGTCGAAGAGGGAGGCTGACTCGCTGCACCGCCAATACATAGTCTCACTGCGTTGCATACACTCGATACAGGACATGGTGAAGGCCATGGACTTGAGGGAGAAGAAGGAAGACGGGGCCGACGGGGAGGAGAAGGTGGAGCTGACCGACCTGATGACTAGACTAATGTCTGGAGAGGATCTATCGACGGATGATCTCATGGCCCTGAGGCGCAACTGATTAGTCAGCCTTGTAGAGCCTACCGTTCCTGCCATGAAGGACCTGAGGGGTTGCTCCCTCAGGTTCGATAACCCAGCCAGGGATGGCAATCGGAGCATTACTGAGGACTGCCGTATCAGAATCCAACCGCCACCACTCCAGCATGATGCTGCTGACTACCCCCTCCTGGTCATTGGGCTCCCCCTTCTTGCGCCTATCCAAGAGTTTGAGCAGTTCCTCAGGGAGTGACCTGATGTTTGACCAGTCTCCCTCATCGGGCTCCAATACGCGCAGTCTGGGTGCGTGTGGCAGCACCTCCTCGGGCTCGTGCGGGAAGAGGGATTTGGACCAAGGGTCCTCGACTACTCTCCAAATGCCTGCCTCACCGTCGCCCTCGGGCCCTCTCAGGATGCCTTCCACGGTCCAGAGCCTGGCTGAGAGCAGTACTGGAGACGCGTTAGCATCCTCCCAGCCCCTCTGGATGAGCCAGGATTCGAGATCAACGACGGGGCTGAGCGCAGTCCGATTGGCATCCGGCTCAAGCACAACCTCGTCCTGCTCATTGGGTGGCTCGACATCGAACGTGGGGGACTGGGCGACCAACTCCCCTGCTAGAACGGCATCTCCAATCCACCTTGCCATCCTCTCAGGCCCCCATATGACTACCTCCATGGACTTCAGGGAATCCAGTATGGCATCGTCATAAGGCCGTTCGCTGAGTATCCAGTGCCTTCCTCCATGAACGTCGACGCTCCACCTCTCAATCTCCGCGGATGATATAGGCAGAATGTCCGATGGGACGTGCCACACTTGCACGGTCGTGCCCGGGGTCTGACCCAGCTCGGGGATCCTCTCAGCCACGCCCAAGCACCTGAAGCCGTGGATCCTCGGGGCATCCTCTGCAGGGTCGAGCTTGACGGCTCGCAGGGCCAGCAGGTCACGCACCGCCTCGTCCACGAGGCCAGCGACGGCGATGGGAACTTGAAGCGAACGCCTGTAGGGGGGTAATCACGGGCATTAGCCCGTGAGACGATGGTAGTCAGACGTTGGGAGGGAGTGAGAGTAGGTCGCTCTGTCCGGGGTCGATTACACAAAGGGCGCTGACGGGGAAAGGCTTGGCGCATGCTGCGCCCAACTGGCTGTTTACCATCATGACCTGGTGCACCGGGACATCGGGATGAGCATCGCTCAACTGTGAGATGTAGTTGGGGGGGCAGTTCGCAGCCACAATGACCAACCTGGCATCGCCCTTTGAGCAAGCGCTGATTGTCTGCCTCTGTCCGAACAGGACGCTACCTGTTCCCATACTCTGCTTGAGTTGCCTAGCTATGTCCACGAGTAACCCTCCATCAAACGTTCTCCGGAATGTAGTAGAGGTCGACACTGCCTGTCCCCAAGGCGACAGGTTGTCCTACGATGATGTTCTCGGTGACGCCACGGAGCTTGTCCCTCTCACCTATCACCCCTGCCTGCAGGAGGTGGGTCACGGTGACCTCGAAGGCCGAGCGTGCTAAGATGCTGTGCTTGGTGCCGCTGACGCCGTGTCTACCGATGGCGCGAACCGCGCCTTCGCTGGTCATCACGTCGCTGACGGTCAGGAGGTGGCGGATGTCCACGTCGAGCCCGGCACCCTCGAGTGTATCATACATCTCGTTGATTATCGCCTGCCTTGCCGCCTCGACACCCAGATACTGGCTAATCTCAGAGATGTTGTTCGTGTAGGTCCTAGATCTGTCTACTCCCGCGAACTCGCTGACCTTGGCCAGATTAGAGCCAATCGTCGAGATGTAGTACTCGCCTGTCTCCTTGCTGGGGCCCTGCACATTGGCTCTAGTGATGTCGGCTAGTCCCTTGAGCCTCAGCTTCTTGATTTTCTCCTCGAGCTGGAGCAGTGCCGTGTAGGTAGGGGGGTCGGAAGCCAGTGACTGCAAATCATCCTCCTTCGACACCCCGGGAATAATGGTGAGTGCCTTTGGGCGGTCATCGTCATCGGCTTGGATGAAAAGCCGTAGTGCCCTTGACAGTTTGTCCCTGACCTCAGCTCCCGTCATACCTTTGATTCGCATGTTCTTGTTGATTAGGTCGAGAGTGATGTGTCGCTGCGTTACCTCGACGTTGATCCTGGCTATATCTGGAGTCGTTGTCATCTCGAGCCCTGCGGCAATCTTGCGAACGGCCTTCTCATTGGTGTTCAGTGCCTTGCCCTTGGAGTTCAACTCCTCCAAGTAGATTAGCATCGTCGGAGTCTTCGGGACCTTCCTAGCATCGACAATCTCAATGACCCTCGGGAGTCCTTGTGTCACGTTCACCGTAGCAACCCCTGCATAGTGGAAGGTCCTCATTGTCATCTGGGTTCCCGGCTCGCCAATCGACTGGGCAGTGGTTATGCCGACGGCCTCGTGCGGATCAGCTCTGGCCGAGGCCAAGAAGCTCTGCGAGGAGTTCAGCACCTTCTCCGCATCGGTACGACTCAGATTGCTATGGCCCCTAGATCTTATTCCATCGACTAGGTCGCCGAGAATACGTGGGGTAATCGAGATATCCATGTCGATTGAGGCGTCCCTCAACTGCTGGTAGATTGCGTCGTCGGTGTCGATGTCCCGGAGGATCTGTCTCATCTTGGCCTCCTCATCGTAGTCCTGAAGTGGTAGGGCCTTCTTCTTGCGTCGCCTCGAGACCGTCCTTCTCCTGACGATGGTCTTCTCGGCCGATGCGGACGCACGGGACGGTTTGGCCGAGGCCTCCATGACGTTGAATATCTCCTGAGCGGTGCCTGAGTCGATACCGCAAATCTGGGCTATCTGGCCCGAAGTGAGTATCTTGACATCGTCCCACTTGCGATCGTCTGCGAGCTTGTGCGAGTACTCCTCGGCAACACCGAGGTCCATGAGTTTCTTCTTTGTGGCACTCTTGACCACCATCAGGCTTCACCTCCCAAGGCGTCGTCCAAGACCTGTGGGACATCGATGGGAGAGCCCTTGCGGCTCCGCGCGGGATCGATGCCGTCCTCTCCGTACTCGAACTGTATGATTCGATTGGCTGTGTTACGCACTGAGTTCATGCCGTCATCGGAGACCTTGAGGTCGTCCATGGCGTTAATCAGGCGGCGCTGCATGTATCCGGACTTGCTGGTCCTGACGGCTGTGTCCACCAAGGACTCACGACCAGAAACGGAGAGCATGAAGAACTCAGTTGGCTCGAGTCCGCGCTTGAACGAGGAAGAGACGAATCCCTTCTCTTCCGCACCCTTAACACCTCTCGGGAAGTGCGGTAGCACACGGTCCTGGTAGCCCCTCTCAAGACGCTTTCCTCGAACCTTAGGCTGACCGATGGAACCGGCCATCATTGCTAGGTTGTCCATCGATCCTCGTGCTCCAGAGACAGCCATCATCACAGCGGGGTTGTCGGACCCGAGGTGTTCCTTTGCGACTTCCCCGGAATCGGCCTTGCCCCGATCTAGTATACCGAGGATGTTCTCTTCAAGAGTCTCTAGAGGAGTTCGACCAGGGCGGCTCTCGTAACGGCGTCCGTCCTTGCCGAACTTCTCGAGCTCGGCGTCTACCTCTTCACTCGCCAAGGCGTTAATCTCAGAGATTCTCTCCTTGGCACTGAGCGGGAGGTCCTCATCGTCGATTCCCGTGGTGAAGCCCATAGCGGAGCAGATAGCTATGGTCATCTTAGTCATCCTGTTGAGGAACTCGGCACCGGAGTCGGAGCCGTGGGTCTGGACCACGGCGTCGAGGAGTCGGCCATCCTCAGCTCCGATGCCGCGCTTGTCTATGGTGCCCCTGATGTCTCCTTCCGAGACCCTGACCTCGTCGCCTGACCTGCTTGTGTACTGGAGGTTGAAGCCGGCCGGGACGATGAGGCTCAGAACGTCGGCCCCGCGGTATCCCACCATACCATTCTCCTGTACCTCTTCGGGCAGGTCGCCGACCCAGCCGATGGAGCCCAATATCTCCATTACCAGATTCTTGGGTAAGATGCGGTCACCGTGGGTCAGCAAGTAGGCGCCCGAGATGTGGTCGTGGATTCCTCCTATCACACTGCCTCCGTATCTCGGAGTGATAATGTGCTCCTGAACGCGCATGAGAATCTTTGCCTCTGCGCGCGCCTCCTCGCTCTGGATGACGTGCAGGTTCATCTCGTCGCCGTCGAAGTCGGCGTTGTATGGGGTGCAGTCAGCTAGGTTGAATCTGAAGGTCTTGCCGGGCATCACGCGAATCTCGTGCACCATCATGGACATCCTGTGTAGCGAAGGCTGGCGATTGAAAATCGCAACATCGCCGTCGATGAGGTGCCTCTCGACAATGACACCGGGCTTCGGGTTACCATCCCTGTCGAGCGTGCTCAGCCTATCCTCTATCTCGGTCGAGTAGGTAGCCCCGTACTCGTCCTCAATCTCGGGGCTGCCGCAGTGCGGGCACGACACCTCGAGGTGATCCGGGAAGTACTCATCGGGATTAGAGTGCTCCCACTTCCACCTGTTGTGGATTATCGCGTTGGGGTCGTCCTCCTTCAGTGGTTGTCCACGGGCGTCCTCTCCCTTCAGGTTCGAAATGGTGGATTCGAGGTCCACGCCCCACTCCTCCTCGAGGTCCCCTATTGCATTCCTGCGCATTTGCCTCTTCAACTCCAGCCCGGGCAGGAAGTTCGGAGCGGGGAGGACCTCGTTTAGATCGGGCCTGTAGCCAGCATAGGCCTCATCCTCGCTTCCGGAGTGGCATTCGGGGTTGAGGCAGCGGAAGCCGGCCCAGATGTACTTGGTCTTGTCAGTGATTCGAACCCTGAAGTGGTCTCCGCGCATGATGTAATTGACGCCCGGATGCACGTCCGGACCACGCAGAACCATCTGTCGTAGCTGCTCCCTGTTGCGGCTGGTCACCCTGATTGGGACCGTCAGCTCCTTCGCGGTCTTCTCTGGCACTCCGACCTCGTTGATGCCGAGGTTTGGGTCGGGGCTGATTACCGTGCGAGCGCAGAAATTGACTCGCTTGCCCGAGAGGTTGCTGCGGAACCTGCCCTCCTTGCCCTTGAGGCGCTGGGCCAGGGTCTTGAGTGGACGTCCCGAGCGATGTCTGGCAGGAGGAATCCCACTGGTCTGGTTGTCGAAGTAGGTGGTGCAGTGATACTGCAGAAGCTCCCACAGGTCCTCGACGATCAACTGGGGTGCGCCGGCGTCTCGGTTCTCCCGAAAGGCGCTGGTTGATTCGCAGAACGTCAACCAGCTTGTGAGTCAGGTCGTCCTCGGAACGGTCTCCGCTGTCGAGGGTAATCGAGGGGCGAACGGTAATCGGAGGCACTGGCAAGACCTTCATGATGGTCCACTCCGGGCGACTAGAGTCCTTGTCCATGCCTAGGAAGATGAGGTGCTCGTCAGGAATCCTCTCAAGCCACTCCCTGATGTCCCTAGCGTTGAGCTTGTGCTCGCCCTTGTCCGCCTTCTTCTCCTTGAAGGTGGACGGTTTGTCGAGCAGAATCTTGCCCTGTTCGGAGCCGCAGTGCATGCAGATGGTCCTCTTCTTACTGGAGCACTCCTTCTCGATGTCCTTGATGATGGTCTTGAACTCGCGAGAACCGACTCCGTGCTTGATGATGATATCGTTCACTCTGTCGCGATAGAAGTCCTGCTCGGACTTCTCCGGGTCTAGGGGGTGCGTCTCGGCCGAGCTGTGGAGCAGGACCTTGCTACAGGTGTTGCACGTAGACTTGAGAGAGGTCTTGATTAGATTGGTGAAGCCTATGTGCATGATGGGGAGCTCGAGGGCTATATGGCCGAAGTGACTCGGGCACTCCTCGTGCTTGTTGCCGCAGGTCTCGCAGCGAATTCCGGGGTCTATGACTCCCATCTTCGGATCCATCAAGCCCTGCTTGTAGGCGTGCCCGTCGTCCTTGTATGTGTCAGCGGTCTTGATTTCCACTGACGACATCTTGCGAATCTCGTTGGGGTCCATCAATCCGAACTTGATGGACTCGATCCTCTTAGGAATCTTGGCTGCATCGCGGGCGCTCATCTTCGGTCCTCCAGTTCGAGCCTCATCGCCACCCCGAGGCTTTTCATCTCGTCAAGCAGCAGTTTGAACGCGTACGACGTCTGCACCTTGTGGACGTCAGAGCGATCGCCGCAGTACGGGCAGACCGTGGTCCGGCGTTTCCAGTCGTAGTAGGCTATGTGGCCGCATCCAGTAGTGTTGCAGACCATGAGGTCCCAGCCGTCCGACTCATCCAATAGCCTGTCCTTAATGACCATGGATGCGCCATGGGAGATTAGGCAGTCACGCTCCATCTCGCCGAACCTTAGACCTCCCTGACGGGCCCGGCCCTCGGTCGGCTGACGAGTCAGGATCTGAACCCTGCCACGGCTTCTGGCGTGCAACTTGCTGCTCACCAAGTGATGCAGTCTCTGGTAGTAGATTACTCCGGCGAAGACGTCGGCGGTGTACTCCTCGCCGGTCTCCCCGTTAACCATCGACTCGCGGCCAGTGTGATTGAATCCGTTACGTAGCAGTCCGGCGCGCAGGGAATCCTCCTTCTCGCCGGTGAACGCGGTTCCGTCGATTTTGCGGCCCTCCATTGAACCGACCTTACCGCCGACCATCTCCAGAACGTGGGCCACGGTCATCCGCGACGGTATGGCGTGCGGATTGATTAGCAAATCTGGTATCACGCCATCGACTGTGAAGGGCATGTCCTCTTCGTTCACGAGACGGCCGATGACACCCTTCTGGCCGTGGCGGCTGGCGAACTTGTCGCCGAGCTCGGGAATCTTATTGGTGCGCAGAGTGATTCTGACGAGACGTCCTGAATCGAGTGACTCGGTCACGAATACATTGTCGACCCATCCCTCCTCGCCATGTCTAACCAGCATCGACGACTCTCTCCTCTCCTGTGCCTGCAGGAAGGCGCCGTGGGCCTCCTCAAGGAATCTCGGGGGACTAGTCTTACCCACTAAGACCGCCCTATCCGACTTATCCAGAGTGGACAGGAACTCCTCGGGAACAGGCAGGCCGTCCCTCTCGAGGTGAGAGTAGCTATCGAACGACTTCAGTCCCTTGATCTCGTCGAGCCCGGTTCCTGGCACCTCTATCCGCTCCTCCTGGCCCCCGGGGAACCTCTTGTTCTCGGCGTTGTAGGTCCTGACGAAGGCGGAGCGCGCCAAAGAGCGTTCGACTGAAGCGCGGTTCATGATGACGGCGTCCTGCATGTTGTACCCGTGATGGCTCATGATGGCGACGACGAGGTTCTGGCCGCCTGGCCTGTTGTTGAAGTTGGTCGACTCCATCGCTCGTGTGCCGACTATCGACTGCTGAGGGTAGTGCATGATGTGGGCGCGCGTGTCCGGCCGGAGCCTGTAGTTGGCGCTCGGCAGACCAAGACTCTGCTTGACCATCGCCGTTCCTCCGGTAACCCTCGGGGTAGAGTTGTGCTCTGGGTAAGGGACTAACGACGCGCACACGCCGAGGATGAGTTGGGGGTCAATTTCGACGTGAGTATACATCAGAATGGTGTGGGCCTTGGACTGCTTCCTCTTCAGGGAGTCAATGTTGTCTTGGTAATAGTTCAGGGGCCTCGTGAACTCCTCAAACACGGTATCGCCGTTGGAGAGCTGGACCTCGGCCCTGAGCTTGGCCTCAGATATCTCCTGCTCTCCTAGGTTGACCCACTCGACCTTGGCCGGATTGATTGGTCTGCCGTGCTTGGGCGAGACTTGAGGCAGGTCGAAGGGACGAGGGGCGATTAGCAGGTCCTCCTCCTCTTCCGCATCTACCCACTCGACCACGCCGGAGGACACTAGGTCGGAGAAGGTCAGCTCGCCCGACCTCAGGCCTTCCAAGTGGAGCTTCGTGAGGTTCAGGCTACCGTGCTCAATGACCAGCAGAGGGCGCAGCACCCTGCCTCTGTCGGTGTTGATGAACACGTCTCGGTTAGCGGTATCGTGACGTATGGAGACCTCGGGCCTCAGTCTGCCGGAGCGACGGCTCCTCTTGATTCTGGCCACCAACTTCGCGGGCCTCTTGTGCAGCCCGAAGATGTCGCCGTTGACGTGAATCCTCGAGCCGTCGGCCCACTGGACGGGGGATGAGTCGACCCCGGCTTCGGACAGCAGTTCCTTCACATCGTCCTCCGGGACCTCCTCGGCGACATCGATCATCTGTGCTGCGTTCTTGACCAGACCGCAGTTCTGACCCTCGGGCGTCTCGTTGGGGCACAGCCTTCCCCAGTGGGTCGGATGCAGGTCTCGCGCCTCGAAGTGCGGCTGGCTGCGCACTAGAGGGCTAGTCACCCTGCGCATGTGAGAAAGTGCTGCGATGAAAGTCGTGCGGTCCAGCAGCTGGCTGACGCCGGAGCGGCCGCCTACCCAATTGCCCGTTGCCAGAGCGTGCATGATCTTGGAAGTGAGGACGTCGGGCCTGAGGCAGGAGTTGATCTTCAACTCCCGCTTTCGGTTGTGGTGTCTCTCCAACTGATACTTGAGATCCCTAGCCAATTGCTGTAGGCTGACTCGAAACAGGTCCTCCATCAAATCCCCGGCAAGTCGTACTCGCTTGTTGGCGTAGTGGTCCTTGTCGTTCGGGTCGCGATCAGTGATCGCCATCTCAAGGACTTGTCTCACAATGCGACCGAGGAATATCGCCTTCTTCTCGCGATGTTCGTCCGACGATCCAAGGTGAGGGAGTAACTCCTTGTCCAGCAGGTTCTGTATTCTCGACTCACGGTACTCCTTCTGTTGCCCGGCCGCGAACTTCTTCTCCAGCCATGCAACCGCCTCCTCTTCCGTCTCGACGCCGTACTCGTCGTTGTCCTTGACGTCATTGAGGTTAGCTACGGTGTACTTCATCGCCTCAACCGGCCCGGCAATCGAGGCGAATATCTCCTGATCGTTCTCCATACCTAGGGCTCGCATCAGCAGGACGACTGGAATCGCCGTTGTACCGGCGCTTGGAATCTTCACCATCAACATCCCGTCGCGTCGCTTCTCGACGTTGATGGGCTTGCGGACGCCGTCGCGCTGGGAGAAGATTTTAGCGACCTCGGTCTCGTGCGCGTACTTCTTGTTCTTCTCGACAGTGACCCTGTTGGGGGCGAGGTCCTCCATCGAGATGAGCACGCGTTCGGTGCCGTTGATGATGAAGTAGCCGCCTGGGTCGAGGGGGTCCTCGCCCGACTTCCTGAGTAGTTCTTTCAGGTACTCGGCATCCTCTTCCGATGACTGAGGAGATAGTTTCCTATTCTCGTCGATATGGTCCGAGTGCAGGTTGCATCGTGCCGAGCGAACCATAATCGGAAGGTTACCGATGTGGACACCTTCCTCTTCGACCCAGCCTAGGCCGCCATCGGATGGACCCTCTATGTCATCCCGGTAGATGCGGAAGTCCATGTACACTGGGGAGAAATAGGTCAGCTTCCGGATTCTACACTCCAGAGGTGTGGCCGGGTGCTCGGCGCCGTTGGCCTCCCTGATTGTCGGGCGCCCCAGCCTTATCCCCTTGAGGCGCACGATGATTTCCTTGTCGAGAACGTCTAGTTTGATGCAGCCGCCGGCCTCCTCTCCGCCGGGAAGATCCTCCACCGGCTCGTCGGTCCCGATTCGGATGCTGCGGACTATCCTCTCCATCCTACTGAGGCGACCGTCACCCGAGGGGATGCAGTCGTTGTAAGACATCAACTGGTGGTTGACTAGGCTCCTCTGCTTGAAGTAACTCTCTACTATCTCCTTCATTTGATCACCTCATGCACTCTCGACTATCAGCCTGAATGCCGTGCTGGATCCTGCTGAGCGACTGTACCTAACTACTCTCACGACCCTGTTGGCCAACCAACCGGCCGGAAGCTCGTCGTCCCCGGCCTCGACAGACTCCTTGATGGCCTGGACGGCTGGGTCCGTGATTAGGATCTTCGGGAGTAGTTCCTTGGCCAGACGGGTGGTGCCGTCCGGGCCCTCCTGAGACAGACTCCACGGGGCCAGAGCGGACTCCTCCTCGTCCACGGGTATCAACTCGTGATGCGGGACCAGTATGTGGTTGAGGACGTTGAACCTGTCGTCACCAGTCGGGATGTCCGCGTCCAACATGGCCTTCCTAGAGATGGTGATTCTACCTGTTCGCGTCCTCTTGCGGGAAGCCATCTGCTCCCTGATGACTGCCATGACATTCTCGAGATCGGCATCACCGGTCTCGAGTTCGAGTTTCTTCGCCACCTGATCGACTGTCATGCGCTTGATTGCATCCATGTTCGCATCGTCGGCCAGCCGGTGCGCGTGGGTCTCGGAGATTCCGAGTTCCATCAGACGCTTTTTCGTGGAACTCTTCACTGCCATTTCACGCCCCCCTGCTCAGCAAAACCGCAAGCCTGAGGCGTTGTCAGGCGGGCCTGATGGGATTCGAACCCACGGCCGTCCGGTTAAAAGCCGGATGCTCTACCTGACTAAGCTACAGGCCCATAGCAAGTGCTGGGCCTTCAGCGGACCGAGGGGGGGTTGAAAAACGTTTCTGTAACAGCACCGCTACGCTGCGAGGCGCTGTGACTCCTCCAAGGGGGGCGGAGATGCCAGTCCGACGTCGGAGGGCCGTACGAATAAAGGTTTTCAGAATCCCCCTGCAGTGTGGGTTCGGATGGTCGACACAGGGAGCCGACGCCTTGCCGGAGCCAGCGCCGAATCGACCTCGTCTCGGTTCATAATCGGTGGCTTCGGTCCGTGGGAACTGACGGTGCCACGAACCGTCTACCCACCTCGTGAGGACACCGAATTGCTCGGTCGAGCACTGCTTCGTCTGTCGGGTCGACAAGGGAGTGCGAGCGAAATCGGTTGCGGTAGTGGTGCGATATCCA
>BPDA01000018.1 GCA_019654055.1 Methanobacteriota archaeon
CTCGGCATCCTCTTCCGATGACTGAGGAGATAGTTTCCTATTCTCGTCGATATGGTCCGAGTGCAGGTTGCATCGTGCCGAGCGAACCATAATCGGAAGGTTACCGATGTGGACACCTTCCTCTTCGACCCAGCCTAGGCCGCCATCGGATGGACCCTCTATGTCATCCCGGTAGATGCGGAAGTCCATGTACACTGGGGAGAAATAGGTCAGCTTCCGGATTCTACACTCCAGAGGTGTGGCCGGGTGCTCGGCGCCGTTGGCCTCCCTGATTGTCGGGCGCCCCAGCCTTATCCCCTTGAGGCGCACGATGATTTCCTTGTCGAGAACGTCTAGTTTGATGCAGCCGCCGGCCTCCTCTCCGCCGGGAAGATCCTCCACCGGCTCGTCGGTCCCGATTCGGATGCTGCGGACTATCCTCTCCATCCTACTGAGGCGACCGTCACCCGAGGGGATGCAGTCGTTGTAAGACATCAACTGGTGGTTGACTAGGCTCCTCTGCTTGAAGTAACTCTCTACTATCTCCTTCATTTGATCACCTCATGCACTCTCGACTATCAGCCTGAATGCCGTGCTGGATCCTGCTGAGCGACTGTACCTAACTACTCTCACGACCCTGTTGGCCAACCAACCGGCCGGAAGCTCGTCGTCCCCGGCCTCGACAGACTCCTTGATGGCCTGGACGGCTGGGTCCGTGATTAGGATCTTCGGGAGTAGTTCCTTGGCCAGACGGGTGGTGCCGTCCGGGCCCTCCTGAGACAGACTCCACGGGGCCAGAGCGGACTCCTCCTCGTCCACGGGTATCAACTCGTGATGCGGGACCAGTATGTGGTTGAGGACGTTGAACCTGTCGTCACCAGTCGGGATGTCCGCGTCCAACATGGCCTTCCTAGAGATGGTGATTCTACCTGTTCGCGTCCTCTTGCGGGAAGCCATCTGCTCCCTGATGACTGCCATGACATTCTCGAGATCGGCATCACCGGTCTCGAGTTCGAGTTTCTTCGCCACCTGATCGACTGTCATGCGCTTGATTGCATCCATGTTCGCATCGTCGGCCAGCCGGTGCGCGTGGGTCTCGGAGATTCCGAGTTCCATCAGACGCTTTTTCGTGGAACTCTTCACTGCCATTTCACGCCCCCCTGCTCAGCAAAACCGCAAGCCTGAGGCGTTGTCAGGCGGGCCTGATGGGATTCGAACCCACGGCCGTCCGGTTAAAAGCCGGATGCTCTACCTGACTAAGCTACAGGCCCATAGCAAGTGCTGGGCCTTCAGCGGACCGAGGGGGGGTTGAAAAACGTTTCTGTAACAGCACCGCTACGCTGCGAGGCGCTGTGACTCCTCCAAGGGGGGCGGAGATGCCAGTCCGACGTCGGAGGGCCGTACGAATAAAGGTTTTCAGAATCCCCCTGCAGTGTGGGTTCGGATGGTCGACACAGGGAGCCGACGCCTTGCCGGAGCCAGCGCCGAATCGACCTCGTCTCGGTTCATAATCGGTGGCTTCGGTCCGTGGGAACTGACGGTGCCACGAACCGTCTACCCACCTCGTGAGGACACCGAATTGCTCGGTCGAGCACTGCTTCGTCTGTCGGGTCGACAAGGGAGTGCGAGCGAAATCGGTTGCGGTAGTGGTGCGATATCCATACTGCTGGCATCGATGGGTTGGGATGTCAGAGCCTGTGATGTGAACCCGTTCGCCGTAGCGGCGACTAGGGGCAATGTGGAAAGGGCGGGATTCGAGGATTTCGTTAGCGTCGAGGAAGGGGGGCCGGGGGAACTGGGTTGGCGGTTACAACAAGGAGTGTCGCTAGTGGTCTGGAACCTGCCCTACCTGAGCCCACCTGAACCTGATTCTGCGATGCTCGAGCCAATCGAAGAGGCCTCCGTATCCGACGTTCCTGAGGGATGGTCGAATCTTCTCTTGGAGCTCATGGACGATGGCTCGATTGACCCCGAGTGCCTCGTTGTCATGCTCCACAGGACGGATCCAGATAGTCCGAGCACACCCCTCGGCTGGATCGGTGACGGCTGGTCATGCAGGCGCTTGGACGGAATGAGGATTGGTAACGAGAGATTGGAGGTGATGTGCTACTGGAGGCCGGCGGCTGGGAATCCTATGACGGTGGTGGAGCAGTGCGAGTCGACGATGGACGAAGCGAAGCGCCTCGATGAGGGGGGTTGGCAAAGGGTGATGTCCCAATCTCAGACATCCGGCCGAGGTAGGGGAGGCAGTTCTTGGGAGATGCTGGAGGGGGGGCTGGCGTGCACCTGGAACCTGCCGCGAAGATGCTTAGACAAACACTCCCCTGGGCTCATCCAGACTGCAATCGGCGCAGCGGTCTCGGATGTCCTCGAATGCCTTGTCAAGTGGCCCAACGACATAGTGACCTCTGATGGCAGGAAGTTGGGCGGCGTCCTCCTAGAGGCCAGTTCGGAGGATCGGTGCATCAGGGCCGGCATCGGACTCAACCAAAGCAAGGGGAACGTAGGCGACGAGCCTGTGGCCGGATGGGATGAGTCCATAGGGAGGAAGTCAGCAATGCAGGTCTTCGAGATGCTCGATTGCTCCATCTCATCCCTCTTTGAGAATCATCCACTAGTCCCATGTGTCAGTGACGAAGATTTGTTAGTACTTTCCTGGAGAGCCCTGTCGAAGTCACTCTCCATGGGAGCCGATATCAGTCTGAGGGGCGAGCCCGTGAGGGCAGTGGGGCTTAGTCCAGAGGGACATCTGATTGTCGAGTCCGCCGGAGAGGAGTGGGAGGTCAGCGCGGTCGGAGGATTGGAGTGGGCGCCTGCCTTATAACGCCTAATCGAGCTCGAGTCTTTTCCTGACCAACCTGATTTTACCGGACCTGGTGAGCGTGTGCCAGCCTTCCTCGGAGTTGATTCGGGAAGTGGCCGATTCGCAATCAGACAAAGGGACCCTGACTATGGCAGTGGCCGACCCATCGGGCCCGGGTTTGTGGTCGTACATCCTCCATCGCAATCCCTCCAGCACGACCTCGAGAAGTCGCTCGCAAGAAGCCCTACTAGCCGCCCCACGGGGGACTCTCAGGCCTATCCACCTGCGCTTACCCCTAGCGGCTTTGCCTAGCCCTGCCATGGCTACACGACAAGGTGCCCCTATATCGGATTGGTCAAAGTCCGCTGACCACGGCTACCAGCCTGATACGGCCAACCATCTCGTCGCTGGCCCTCGCTCCCATGATGACCTGGCAGTCGGGATCGAGAGATGAAACGAAGGCGTCAGTGACCTCGTTCAGGTGGGACAGGGTCATGTCAGGTCCGCCCTCGACCTGAATCATGCAGCCACTGGCCCCATCCACAGTGAGATCGGACAACGGCGACTTGCGAGCCTCGAGTACAACCTGTTCCGGTCTGTCCGTGGTCCCGGTCCCGACAATCAGGGTGGCGTTGCCGGGTCTGTTGATGACGGTCCTGAGATCCATCAGATCGAGGTTAATCTTGCCAACCTTCGCGAGTGTGGTCACCAACCCCTCGACCAATTCCCCTATCCAACCCGAGCCGGTCCTCCAGTCCTCGTCCCTGCGCCGGGCCTGCCATGCGAGCCTCTCCATGCTGACCCTAATGCAGACGTGGGAGTTCTCCTCGAGCGCTGGCATGGCGGCCTCGGCTATGTTGCAGCGCAGGGGCTGCTCGGCGAAAGGCAACCCAGCAATCGTAATCACTAGGCAGTCGCTCTCTCGCGCCAAGAAGGCCAGTTCGGCAGAGGCCCCGGAACCCGTCCCGCCTCCTAGTCCCGTCATCAGGAGTAGGAGTTCTGCCCGCTCGAGCAACGGGGCCACGGAGCCGATGCCGTCCCTGAGGCGGTGGGCCGCGAGTTCGGGGAGCGCTGCCGTGCCCCGTCCGTCTCCACCCGCATCGAGGTGCAGACAGTGAGCTGCTGCCGCTCCCGCGAACGAGGTCTCGTCGGCGTCGATGAGAAGTAGATCGGCCAGTTCTGTACAACTCGCGTGGGCCCTCTCGGCCCAGGTGCAACCGACCCCTCCGACGCCGACAACCAGAATCGAACCTTCGTCCATGCGACGCCCCTCGTGGCAGGGGCCGTTTAGATTGTGCTCAATCATAGGACAGTAGGCGTTGGTATCTGCGTCTCTCATCTCGTGCCCATGCATTGTCTGGCTCTATTTGCAGGACGCGGTCGTAGTACTCTATGGCGGTCTCCCACTCGGACAGGTAGCGGCCGTACATGTGACCGAGGTTGTTGAGCACCGGCACGCAGTCGGAATCCTCCTCCAGGAGTGCCAACAGTATGGATTCGGCCCGGTTAATGTCAAGCATCTCCATACACCCTTCTGCCTCCTCAAGCAATCTCAGCTGCTCCTCCGAGAGGCGGTAGACATTGCGCCATCGGGGTCCTGACACGCCAAACGCAACCAGCGCTGTCGTTTGAGGTTTCGCGAGTTTCTAATGAGTATCATTAGAGCGGTGGATGCGCGTCCTTGTGAAGGAGGCAAACTGGAACGTTAATATCCCTATTCTAGGTGGCTTCGTCCGTGCCTTGGGGTGTTAGTGTGAGCAGGGTTCGAGCATACTCTCGGAGAGCCTTCGTACTGGGGATGATAGCCCTGCTCGTAGCGGGAGGGACGCAGGCATCCCACCTCGGCATCGGAGGAGATGCGGACGAGGTAGGAGACGTCTCCATCGCAGGGTGCACCTGCCATAGCGAGGAGTCCGACAACTCTGTCACTGTCCTCATCGAGGGCCTCCCCTACCACTATGAGGCGGGAGGGCAGTACGAACTCACCGTCCAGTTGATCGGGGGGCCAGACCCGGATACCTCGTCAAACACTGCCGGTTTCTCGATGATGGTCAGTTCCGGGACCCTAGGGGCCGGAGAGGGATATGAGTCGATGGTGCAAAACTGGGAGGATGATCCAGCCCGGCTGACCCACACCAGCTCAGGAGCGAAGACCGAGGACAGGTCGTGGCACATCCTATGGACCGCGCCTGCAACGGGGGAGGGGGCCGTCACAATCTGGCTCGCAGGGAACTCTGTCAACGGCGATCAGGTTCCCAGTGCCCTAGACAATTGGAACAGACTCTCGACCACCATCGAAGAGGGCGCTGACGACGGTAGCAAGCGCACTGTATTCTCCGGAAACGGGGAGATTGAGCCCCCAGCCGCGGCCGAGCATGGCGTGCACATACACGAGATGGGGGCCGGGCTGAGGGCGCACTGGCTGGGCCTGCTCGGGTTCGCAGCGGTGATTATCGTGCTGCTCTTCTGCGGCCTGTTCCTACGTTACGGCTTCTCGAGGCACTACGAAGGCAGGAGCAATCTACTACGACTCAGAATCAAAGCATCTTCAAACGAGGTGACCAGCTGTGAAAGAAGACGTAGTGATGAAACTGCTCAGGCAGGTCAAGTCAGGCGAGATTAGTGTCGAGGACGCTCGAGTCGCGTTGGAGGGAACGGTCCTCACCATAGAGGAGTTCGATGCCGCTGTCGACCACGGGGTGTTCAACCAGCCTGAGTCAGGCACGGTCGTGCGAGCCTCGGTCTCTCCCTTCGGCGATTCCATCCTGATAATCCTGCTATCACTCTGGGGAGTCGTATGGAGCCTGTACTGGGCAGGAGGTCTGGCCTATGGGCTGTTCAACGGATGGGACCAGCAACTGCTCTCGTTCAACTTCGGCATGCTCATGCTGACGATAATAATCCTAGGCATGGTGTACCTGAAGTTCGTGATGCCGGATGTTGTTATCGTCAAGCATAGGGGGAACAAGTACATCACTTCCAATGATCCAGACGGATGGAGACAGTACGAGGTGTGATGATGTCCAGAAGATTCAGACTCAGAACCATCTCGGGCGATTCCGATTACTCCCCCGAGGGGCCCAATCTAATCGACCGCAGGGAGTTCATGCGTCACTCATTCAACACCGCCGCCGGAGTAATCACGATGGCGAGCCTAGGGGCAGTGGGCTTCGCCTCGCTGCTGATGGGTCAATCGAGTTCCGACGAGGGCGACTCGTCGGTGAGGTTCTGGGTTCCAACCGGTGCTGAGGACTCGGCCTGGTACGGCGACATGCACCTAGAGCAGATGCCGTATCAGTCCTTCGTGGACGCCGCTGCGACCTCGGCGACGGGGGATGGCGGGGGCATCAGGGGTCTGGTCGGGCCTTCCCGTTCTGGTGATTTACGTCCCCCACGATGAGAACTCCCAGGCCCCGTTGGAGGAGGACAAGCCGCGTTTCCCAAAGTTAATGGACGGCTACGACGAGAGCGGTGGGTACGTGGGCTCCGGCTACGAGGTCGAAAAAGGAGTCCGAGTACGAGGCGCTATCGATCCATGACAACATGATCATAATTTTCGCCAGGTGCCCGCACCTGTGCTGCATTCCCGGATGGCAGTTGGTGAGCAATGACTTCACCAGCGACCAATGGATGCCCGGAGGGGTCGATGCAGGAGGCAACAAGCTGTTCTGCATCTGCCACTCCAGCAGGTACGACCCGACTGTAATCGAGAAGAACCGGAGCAGGAACAGGACCAATGGAACAGAGTTCGAGTTCATCGGCGTCAAGCGAACCGGTGGTCCTGCACCGGTCGGAATGCCGCTGATTCCATTCGAGGTCAACGGGGCGGGAATCATCGAGGCCCTCGACGACTTCGTTGACTGGTACACATTTTGTGATTAGGTGATTTGATGATTCAATTCTGGTTCCTCTGGCTTTTCATCGCCATCGTGGTCGTCCTAGTTGCCTTCACTCTTCGAAAAGAGCGGGACGACATGCCTAGGACTGACATACTCAGGGCTGTCGAGACCAGTGCTGGCAGCATGGGCCTGGCGGAGAAGGGTTTCCTTTGGGCATTCTCCTGGCTCGACACCAGATTCAGAATCCAAGACTATTGGGGCATGAGTAAGGACGCATATCACCACATGCATAGGCAGATGCCGTTGACGCACGCTGAGAAGTACAAGCTGCGAATCATATGGTACTGGTACCCTCTGTACTGCCTCGGAGGGGAAACTCGTTCCTCGCCTTCGTGATACTAGTGATCTCCGGTACCGTGCTGGGGCTGTACTACGTCCCGGGAGGAGAGGGGACTCCATCGCCAGCCTACCTCAGCATGGAGTTCATCATGGTGGAGTTGCCCTTTGGGTACATTCTGAGGTCGATACATCACTGGACGACGCACTTCATGGTGGCATCGGTCTTCCTGCACATGTGCAGGGTGTACTTCACCGGGGCGTACCGCAACCCACGCGAGTTGAACTGGCTGATTGGCGTGGCGTTGATGTTCTTCACCATCTTCTTCGGATACTCGGGCTACCTGCTGCCATGGGACAGTCTGGCCTTTGGCGCGGCTACCATCGGTATCAACATGGCCAACTCGACCCCGTTGGTCGGCGGTTGGATGGCCAAGGCGCTGTTCGCGGGAACCACCCTTTCTGGCCAGACGGTGACTAGGATGTACTTCCTGCACGTCTTCATCCTCCCTGTGGTGGTGACCGGCCTGATTCTGGCTCACTTGTTCATTGTCTGGGTACAGGGCATCGCGGAGCCGCATTGAGGTAATCACATGGGAATGATCGACAGATTCGGAAGGATTGCTGACACCTACATGAGGGAAAGGGACCAGTTACTAGAGGCCGATGAGGAGAGGCGCCGTGTCTTCGTCGGTCACGCCTTCTGGCCGACGGAAATCATCAGAGACAGTATAATCCTAGCCGCGATAATGGCGGTAATCTCGTTCTACTCTTGGATTATCCCACCGCCGCTACACAGTGCGGCAGACCCGTTCGCACAAGCCGGATTCGTGTTCCCAGACTGGTACGTCCTGTTCTCGTTTCGGATACCTGAGGTGGGGCGAGTACTTACCTCAGTTCATCATCCCCGCCGGTCCGATAGGGGACTTCTTTGGCACGCCGGTAATCGCTTGGAACGCCGGTTGGTGGGGAGCGGCGCTGACCGGTATACCCGTCGGCATCCTCACACTCCCGCCCTTCATAATCGGCAAGAGGGAGAAGCGGGGTGTGGAGGACCCGTGGTTCGCCACAGCGGGCGCTGTGTATCTCGCCCATGTCTGGTTCATCTCGGTGTTCTCAATCAACATCTTCCTAGAGTTATACTCCAAGGACCTCACCAACTACTGCTGGTCAGACTCCCACAACTACCTGTTCTGCGGCCGTCAGGCCCCTTGGACCGCAGACGTGTTCAATGCGATTCCGTGGGTGTTGACGGGGATTTTCTTATTCGCTGTGATCTATTTCGGCGTCAGGTGGTTCGTCCTCAATTCAATCGGCGCCAGACTCAGACCAATCATTGGGAGGCAGATTGCCATCGGCTCTCTTGCTGCCGCTGTGATTATCTCGGTGGTCACGTGGCCAATCTACGATAGTGGGTTCTGGGACTATGGTGGCCTTGGTGCGATGGATGAATTGGAGGACCTCGATGCGATGCGGGGGCAGCCCTCGGACACCCTTGTGCACGAGGGCAAGGGCAACGTATGGGCGGAATGGGAGGATGATTGCCTGCCCTACTCTGAGACGCAGACTTTGGCTGTGTGGGAAGACTTCGACATAGAGCATGAGGACGTTTCCGACTGGTGCGTGATAGCGGCTGCGAATTGGGCTGATTGGGGAATCCACCAGCCGACCAAGAAGACCCTCATAGACTTCGCCGGAGACAACGGCCATGCTGACTCCGAGATAGGTAGAAACGCTGGTGGTTCCACCGTTACTTACCTAGGTAATTCCGACGAGTCGATAATCGCTGTCTCCGATAGTAGCACGTTCGAAGTGGAGGATCTCGGAGTCTCCAGAGTACCTGCTGATGTAGGTTGCTCGTTCCGGACGGTCTACAGCGATACGGGTGACTCCGCCAGGAACATGGGAGTGCACTCTCAGAGCATCAGTCTGCTGGACTCGTCTGGCTCGATACTGTGGGAGAACGAAGGGGGTACGTGCGAGTCCACCGAGATTTACCTGTCAGCCGGAGCGAGCTACACAGTGAGCTTCTCATTCACTTCGGAGGGTGTCAACGAATCGATTTCCATGGCCACAGGCTTCTCTGCGGTAGCCTACCAGCCTCTCCTGCTGGGCGATGACGGTACGGCCATTGTCAGGTCCGAATCCACCCTGAGCCTCGATGATTTGACAGCACTCTCGATTGAAAACCCGACATACCACAAGAACCCCAAGGGACTCGATGCCAAGCTCATCTACAGCATGTTCATCCCATGCCTGGGCGTAGGGGCAATCGTGTTCTTGGTCATGCGTAGCATGGCACGAGGATACGAGTGGGAGATGAACAAGTGCTACGGCTGCGACCTGTGCGACGACGCCTGCCCGGTCAGGCTGTTCACCGCCGGTGACAAGCTCAACATAATCTACAACACCTGGAACAACGAGGATGACGGGGTTCCCCTGTACTCGTGCCTGACGTGCACTGCGTGCACCAATGCCTGCCCTCAGTTGGTGGACTACGACTCCTACGTAGACATCCGCCGGAACCTGATAGTCGGCGGCCCCCCGGCCACCGAAATCCCGCACACACTACTCCAAGCTGTTCTGGCCGCCGAGGCCGAGGAGGATGCTGACGACGCCTTCGTGGCAGTTGAGGACTACCCGATAGACTCCAACGTGGGTTACTACCCCGGGTGCGTCGACTATATCGATCAGGAGATGATATTCAGTCACGTTAACGAGGGCGAGATGAATCTGGGCGAGACCACAACCGCTGCATTCACGCTGTTCGAGGAGATGGGGGATGACGTCACCTACCTCGGTCGTGACTTCCTGAAGTGCTGCGGCCATGACCAGAAGTGGCAGGGTCTTTCCGAGGTCTTCGAGAAGCTAAAGGCGTACAACCAGAAGAAGCTGGGCGACAGTGGGATAGACACGCTAGTGACGTCTTGTGCCGAGTGCTTCCGGACCTTCGCACTCGACTACGAGTTGGATGGGATGAAGGTAATGCACACCACCGAGTATCTAGTCGAGAAGGGTTTCGACATGGACCTGACGGTTGAGGACGACGTCACCGTCACCTACCACGACCCATGCCGCCTAGGACGTCAGATGGACCTGTACGACAAGCCCCGAGATTTGGTGGAATCGGTCGACGGGGTCAGCCTTGTCGAGATGGAACACCACGGCGAGGACGCGTTGTGCTGCGGCGTCTCCAGCATGATGGCCTGCAACGAGAACAGTAGGGCTCTGCGCCTGCAGCGATTCGATGAAGTGAAGGCGACCGGTGCGGAAGTAATGCTGACTACCTGTCCGAAGTGCGTAGCCCACTTCGAGTGCCTGAAGTTCGAGGGAGACCCCCGTCACGACTTCGAGATCCTCGACGTGGTCAGCTTCCTAGCTCGGCAGGTTAACTCAAGGCAATGAGGCGAAGGCTCGGCAAGCATACATTGAGAATGTGTGCCACCAGTTGCCGGGCGTGACGGAGATACCGGACCTGCTGGCCCGGCGGGCCGCTGAGCAGAAGCGCATCCGCATGATGCTCGATTCGATGAGGGCCGAGGAAGAAGCCATGATCAAAGGAGGAGAGGATGCTGTCGCGTGGGTGAAGGAGGGGCTGTGCATAGGTTGCGACCAATGCACCATAGTGTGTGACGACGACGCCATAGAGTTGTACGACACCCCTCTGGCAAGCCCCATCATGGAGGTAGAGGTTAATCGCAAGGCCAGAATACTCAGAGATGAGTGCACAGGATGCAAACTGTGCGTCCTCGGCTGCCCTACCGATGCGATAATCATGATTGACAGGTAGGGATTATCGTGGATGACAAGGAGCCTGTAAGATTCGGAGCGGAGTTTGGCCCCAAGAGGAGCAGTCGCTCAAGTGGCGTCTCCCTATCTACCTTCAAGACCCTAGTATGGGTTTCCAATCTGGGTGGACTGGTCCTGTTCGCGATTGGTCTCGAGTTGATGGTGGTTCAGCAGGCGTTCTATCTGGGCCTCGGGTGCATGGTGGCCGGGGTCATTATCGCACTATTCCCCTCGAACTACGAGATTGTGGGAATGGACGAGATGACATTGGGGGGTGACGAGGTGGACTCCGATTCCACTGACTTACCCGTAGCCGAAAGCCAAGGTGACTAGCGAATGGACTTGGGTATGGGAGCAATCGATACTCCCCTAGGCAGGATGGTGGTAACCGCTAGCGAGGAGGGAGTCCGTAGGCTTGAGTGGGGTGACGGGCCCGAGAACGACTTGCAGATTGGCAGGAAGCACGTCGAGGCGACCAGAGAGTGGGTGAGGGCCTTCTTCCAGAGGCGTGAGGTCTCTACTCCAGTGCTCGACAGAAGCGGACTGACGGCATTCCAGGAGAAGGTCCTAGGTGCCCTCTCGGAGGTCGCGCGGTTCGGCGAGGTCGTCAGTTACGGCGAACTCGCGACAGCCGCCGGCTGCGAGAACTCAAGCAGGGCAGTGGGCTCTACAATGGCAGGAAATCCATGGGTCCTGCTGATACCTTGTCACAGAGTAATCCGCCAAGATGGGGGGATTGGGAACTACAGCGGCTGCAACGGCCCTGAGACCAAGGCGTGGCTGCTTGAGCACGAGAGTAGGGGGCTGCGGGCTGGGATGCGTCTCGCCAGATAATCACCCGGGCCATTCACTGACGTCCTCGAGAAGATCCATCATCGGCTTCGAGGCCCTGCTGCGTGGGTCTCCGGTCAGGTGTATCGAGTGGAACAGCCTCATCCCTATGGCCATGTCCGGCTGTTCGGCGAGCTGCTGGCCCAGTCTGCCGTACTCTTTGGCCCACTCCATGGCGTGGGGAGTCAGCTCCTCAATAAGGGATGAAACTAGATCCGGAGCGGTTGCGGTTCCAGCCGGGAGCTTCGGGCGCCTGACGGTGCTTTCAGGAAGGTCGGTCAGAGCCGCCGCCTCACGCAGAGCCAGCTTCTCGGTGTCCGCCGAGAGTTTCCAGCTCATCGGCAGCCGGTTGGACTCTGCCCTGTGCTGAGAGCTGAGGAAGGGCACCCTTGCCTCCATGCCATGCGCCATGCTGTGCCTGTCTGCAAGTCGCAGTTGGAAGTTAGACAGTTGGCCCCTCTCGAGCTCGAATTGCAGGGCGGTTCGGAGGTCCTTGTAATGACTTTTCGGATGGATTTCGTTGTCGGACCAAGGCTCGCCCGGACCAGCCGACAGACGATTTGGGTCGAAACCCTCGGCGAGCGATAGTCTCCTCGACACCAATCCCGAGTGCCCGTCCAAATCCCGATACCGGGCATATCCCGCATGGAGCTCGTCCGCCCCCTGTCCACATAGGCCCACTCGCACTCGCTTCGTCATCTCCTCGAACAGGGACTGCCAGAACAGCACCGTGATGTCGAGGTCCTCGCCGCTGCAGACGAATCTAGGCAGCCCCTTCCAGAACGCCTCCTCCTCGATAATCTTGGCATGGTGGGCAAGATCGTGATGCTGTGCCACCATCACTGAGGCTACGTAATCCGGATTGTCCTCGCTGCTGGCGACGGTCCAGCACTCCGGGACCGATTTCCCGGAGCTTTGCGAGACCTCGCGAGCCAGAGCGGCGACCAAGCTGGAGTCCAGCCCTCCGGAGAGGACTATTCCGATTGGCACATCAGACATCATCCTAGCCTCGAGGCCTTCACGGAAGCTGTCGAGCAGGATACGGGCTTGCACCGAGGGGTCCCAGCGGCCCTCAGGCGAGACAATGGTTCTCGAGTACCTGCAGACTCCGTTCAGAACCGCTCTGCCCTGTTCGTCCAAAGACCATGACTCGACTGTCCCGGGAGCCACTTGAGTGACGTCTCGGAATAGAGTAGTCATGTCTAAGGGGTACTCGTACGCGAGCCTGACTACCAGAGCGTCGACATCCGGCCTAGGGTAGAATTCTGGATGAGCGTGGAACGCTTTCACTTCCGATGCGAACAACAGAGTGCCATCCGGAAGCAACGTCCTCATCAGCGGCTTAACGCCCATGGAGTCCCTGCAAAGCAGCAATTCGCGCCTCCTTGAGTCCCATATCGCGAAGCCCCACATCCCATCGAGCGCGGAGACCCATTCTGCGTGGTCATCGGCCGGGTTGTCTCTCGGGACCCCATCTGCCGACGTGCCCTGCCTGTGCATGGCCAGGATGGTCTCGCTGTCACCCGAGGTGCGCCACGGGTAGGTATTGCATCGCGAGCGTAGTTCGGACTGGTTGTATATCTCCCCGTTCTGAACCAACACCGCCCCGTGGTCGGACCCGATGGGCTGCGGGGAACCCTCGAGGTCGACTATCGACAGTCTAGCGTGCCCGAAAGCCACCGAGCCGTTCTCGAGCTCGTCGTAGAACCCGCCGTGCCCATCGGGGCCCCTGTGGCTGATGCAGGCGGCCATCGCCAAGGCGGTTTCCGCGTCGGCGCTTCCGAGCATGCCAGAGATGCCACACACAAAGGTTCCAGAATACGGCCCACCATTAAACTAGGGAGGGAGTAATCAGAAGTAGACTACGAAGATGATGAACGAAACCAGCGAGGCCACGGTCCAAATCAGGACGTACGCGTTCTGCGACAGCGGCGATTCCACGATATCCCTGCTTGAATCCCCCTCGGACATACTATCAGCGGCCAGAGGAAACCGGATTGTAAAGATGACGGGTTCGTATTCACAAGAAGGGGCTGAGCAGCAGAAGGGCAGACAGAGGGAACAGGATCATTGTGGCATTGTCGTCGATGTACTTGACCCTCGGCAGCTCACCCAACACCGTCAGGGGAGCTAGGAGAAAGCAGACCCAAAGAGGGGTTCCCAGCCAGAAGCTGCATCCCACCCAAATTGCGTACGACGCTGCCGTGCCGGCCGCAATAGCCAACCTTATGTCCTGCTTCTGCCGCTTAATCTCACCCATCAGGGGGTCCACGAAGGTCAGGCCGAAAATGAGGGGAATGCCGTAGATTCCCGCCTCAAGCCCGGTACCCGTCGCAAACGGGGCCATCCCGGTCACCAGTAAAGCTAGGCACACAGCGAAGGCACCCCACGCCAAGGCGGATATCTGGCTCGACTCGTACTCTCTCTGGCCGACGATAATTATGCCGAAGCGAAGCCTGATGGCTTCGATGATTAGAATCAGGAGGAAGACGTAACTGACGAACGCATCCGGATTGAGCGAGAATACGCCAGCAATCTCTTCCCCACGGGTGTAGTACAGAATTGGAATTGCTGCCATGGAAACGTGTGTCAGACGCCTGAACGCGTGGCCACCGAACCCTCCTACCGAGTGTTCGACGTGGTCGATGTCGAATCTGGCCTCAGACTCATCCATGCCAAATCTCCTCCTAGCCCCTATCTCAGAGATTCCACGGCCTCATCGAGCGTTATACTTCCGGTTTCCAAGGAATCGAGCACCTCGTTTAGACCGGGGTGGTCGAGCAGCCGGGAATCCCATGCCGAGAGCAATTGCTCCCTTGCCCTGAGACGATTCCTCCCGACCGAGAACGAGCAGGACTCTATCTCCTCCAGCAAATCATCGACACCCGATCCGTCATGCGCCGACACTAGATGCACAGGGGTGTCCGAGCCATTGACCAGCCTCATAGCAGTGCGAACGGAATCCGCAGCCTGTTCGGAATTGGGGAGGTCGGACTTGTTGATGGCAATGATGTCCGCAAGTTCCAGAATGCCTGCCTTCTCGGCTTGAATCACGTCCCCCCGGTCCGGCCCATCAACCAGAAGCACCCGATCTGCGAATGCCACTATTCGAATCTCGGATTGGCCTGAGCCCACCGTTTCGATAACTATCCTGCTCCAACCACATGCATGCAAGCAGTCGATCATCGGAGAGATGCGGGAGGCCAGCCCGCCGGGATGGTTCCTAGTTGCCAGCGACCTGACGAAGACTGAGTCGGCCGAGTCGGCCTCCTGCATCCTCATCCTATCGGCTAGCAGTGCTCCGCCGCTGTTGGGCGAAGATGGATCTACGGCTAGGACAGCGACTCTCTCTCCTCTGTCGGCCCACTTTGAAATCAGGCTTCCAATCAACGAAGACTTGCCGACCCCAGGGGGCCCTGTGACTCCCAGCGTCCACGGGTCTGCAGCGGCGAAATCGAAGTTGGCACCGTTCTCGATGGCCGTTAACGCCCTCGATAGGTCTCTGCGACTGCCCGATAGGGCGGAACTCATGGTTTCGGAGTCACTCAACGCCATCGCCATCCCGAGTTCTCCCCGACTCCCACAGGCTCGCCGGACTCGATTCTTCCGGATGCCGCCTCGAGGAACTCGAGAATCTCGGAGGTGCGAGCACCCGGTCCGAAAATAGCCCTGACCCCTTGATTGTGGAGTGAATCGCGCTCATCGGACGGAATTATGCCGCCAGCGAAGACGATGACCTCTGAGAGTCCTTCCTCCCTGAGGCCGTCACACACGGCTGGGACCAGGACGTCATGAGCCCCGGACAGCGTAGAGAGTCCCAAGGCTGCTGCGTCCTCGTCCATCACTATCCTGACTATCTCCTCAGGAGTCTTGCGTAAACCCGTGTACACGACCTCGTGGCCACCGTCCCTGAGGGCACGGGCTACGACTTTCGCCCCTCTGTCATGGCCGTCGAGCCCCGGTTTAGCAATCACGATGCGCATTTCGACGAAACTGGGAGTTGGCGGACAGACTTCAAGCAACCGATGATGCGTGAGCATGGCAGCATTCACGACGGGAATGCTCATTGGCGGGGTTTCCCTACCTTCGCGTACCATGGCTGAGTCTGATGAGCGCGTCGAGGAGCTCCGCCGCAGGAAAGCGCAAGCAGAGGGCGGTGGTGGGCAGGCCCGTGTCTCGGCTCAACATGCCAAGGGCAAGATGACCGCTAGGGAGAGAATTGAGTTGCTGCTCGACGAGGACTCGTTCATGGAGGTGGACACTTTGGTTGAGCACAGATGTAGGGACTTCGAGATGGACCGCAACGTCATCCCGGGTGACGGTGTCGTCTGCGGACACGGGACCATAGGGGGCAGGACCGTGTACTGCTTCGCTCAGGACTTCACTGTCTACGGCGGTTCCCTAGGTGAGATGCACGGGCTCAAGATATGCAAGATACTGGACATGGCGCTCAAGACCGGTTCACCTGTCATCGGCTTGAATGACAGCGGTGGCGCTAGGATTCAGGAAGGAGTTGCCAGCCTGGGTTCGTATGCCGAGATTTTCTTCAGGAACGTGCGGGCCAGCGGAGTCATCCCCCAGATCTCCGTGATAATGGGGCCATGCGCGGGCGGAGCGGTCTACTCCCCGGCAATCACGGACTTCGTAGTAATGGTCGATCAGACGGCTCACATGTTCATTACCGGGCCCGAGGTAATCAAGACGGTGACCAACGAGGAGGTGACCTTCGAAGACCTAGGCGGCGCTTCGACACATGCCACCAGATCTGGGGTGACGCATTTCACGGCGGGTGATGACGAGGAGGCGTTGGACATAGTCAGGGAACTAGTCGGCCTGATTCCGTCCAACAACCTCGAGAGCCCCCCTGTCGTTCCAACCTCAGACCCACATGACAGGGAGTGCGAGGACCTCGACTCCCTCGTTCCGGAAGATCCTAGTCAGCCGTATGACATAGTCACGGCCATCGAGGCCGTTCTGGATGATGGGGGTTTCTTGGAGGTACAGGCGGAATTTGCTGGCAACATAGTCGTCGGGTTCGGGCGTCTGGGCGGGCAAACCGTAGGAGTGGTAGCGAATCAGCCAAGGGTGCTGGCAGGGTGCCTCGACATCGATGCCTCAATCAAGGGTGCGAGGTTCGTGCGCTTCTGTGACGCGTTCAACGTACCGCTGCTGACCTTCGTGGACGTTCCCGGATTCCTGCCCGGCGCGAGCCAAGAGTGGGGCGGCATCATCAGGCACGGTGCCAAGTTGCTATATGCGTATGCCGAAGCCACCGTCCCGAAACTCACTGTAATCACTAGGAAGGCGTACGGAGGGGCATACGATGTGATGTCCTCCAAGCACATCAGAGGAGACTACAACATAGCTTGGCCAACTGCCCAACTGGCAGTGATGGGGGCGGACGGGGCAGTCCAGATAATCCATAGACGGAGAATCGGCACCTCGGGAAACCCCGAGCAGGAGAGGGAGAGGCTAGTCGACGACTACGAGGAGACGTTTGCCAACCCGTACAGGGCAGCGGCCCTAGGCTATCTCGATGACGTCATACAGCCGCATCAGAGCAGAACGGTTCTAATTCGCGCCTTGGGAGCACTACTCGAGAAGGAGGAGATTCGTCCTGCTAGGAAGCATGGCAACATCCCACTATGAGGCGGAGTATGGCGAAGGGATCCGATGACGAAGCCAGACTGCTGGCTGCTGCCCTGGCTGCAGTGCTGCTAGTTTCCGAACAGGGTGAGGCCATGGGTCCCACAGGACAGAGGAAGTCCGGAGATCCGTGGTCACGAGACCACAGGAGAGTCCTGATTGGGAGGAGGAACTTGTTCCGCGCACGCACGCGAAGGAGCACCCCGAGGTGAACCGATGGGAGAGAAGAGGAGGGTCACCGTCGACGGGGAGGAATTCGAGGTCGAGGTCGAACGCGAAGGCGATGCTTGGAGGGTTTTGGTCGGAGGTAAGGAGTACTCGATCCAAGTGGATGGTGGGACGCACAGTGAGACAGGCAGGGGTTCCGCGGGAAGGAGCAGGGGGAGGAAGCGGTCGGGGACCATCTCCTCACCCATCCCCGGCAAGGTGGTAACGATGCACGTAGCGGTGGGCGACCAAGTGGAGGAGGGAGAAGTGCTGCTCATCCTTGAGGCCATGAAAATGCAGAATGAAATTCAAGCCCCGATTCAAGGGACTGTCAGCGAGGTCAATTGCGAGTCAGGGGACAGCGTCGAGGCCAATGTACCCCTCGTCATTATCGAACCTCCTGAAGAGTCGCAATCATGATTCACAGAGTTCAAGAGTGGTGATTAGCAGGCCTGCCTATGCCCGGATGCGACTACCCGAAGTGCGCTAGTGAGGGCGAGCAGATTAGCCGCCTATCACCAGAGGGATTCCTAGTGGCGACTGGTAGCAAGGCGTACTCTTTCAGGGAGGCATACAAGCGCTTCCACTACTGCAAAGAGCACCATGACGAGCTGATGGCCTCGGTCTGGAATCGCGTAAGAGACTCGGAGGACAAGGGCGACGATCACGTCGCTCCCACTGCGATATGATGCGGTAGGTTCATCGAATCGGCATTGGAAGGATGGTCGTGGTTTCCTACGTCACCCATCTTGAGTGCTCTTACACTGGCAAGCACTACTCGTCCGATGGGCTTCACTCGGTCTCGGATGCGGGTAAGCCGCTAATGGTAAGATACGATTTGGGCAGATTGGGCAGAGAGGTCAGCAGGGCTGACATAGAAGCCTCCTCGGAGCCAGGTTTCTGGAGATACTCGCCCCTGCTCCCAGTAGCGGAGTCGGAGGACCGGGTCTCGCTGGGTGAGGTAATCACTCCCTTAGTAAGTCTCGAGAGGTCGGCCCGGCTGATCGGAGCCGCTCCCGGCAAGGTGATTGTCAAAGACGAATCCAGATTGCCGACGGGCTCGTTCAAGGCCAGAGGTCTGGGACTCGCTGTATCTATGGCAAAGCAGTTGGGTGTCGAGCACCTCGCTGTTCCAACTAACGGCAATGCGGGTTCTGCGCTTGCCGCTTATGCTAGCAGAGCTGGCATCAGGGCGACTGTGCTGTGCCCGGACAACACTCCGGAAATCAACACTAGAGAGACTGAGGCACAGGGGGGCGACACTCACCTCGTCAACGGACTTATTGGGGACTGCGGTAGGATAATCGCAGAGGGATCTGACGATGTCGGTTGGTTCGCCGTATCAACCCTGAAGGAGCCTTATCGGATTGAGGGCAAGAAGACCATGGGGCTTGAGTTGGCCGAGCAGATGGGATGGGAGCTGCCTGACGTCATATTCTACCCGACCGGGGGTGGGACGGGGCTCATCGGAATGTGGAAGGCGTTCGCAGAACTAATCGAATTGGGCTGGATAGAATGTGATCTCCCGAGGATGGTCGCAGTACAGTCGACTGGGTGTGCACCGATGGTCAAGGCCTGGGAGCAAGGTCTGGAATTCGCTGAGTTCTGGGAGAACGCCGAGACTGATGCTTCGGGAATCAGAGTTCCTGCTGCCCTCGGTGACTTCTTGATTCTGAGGGCTGTGCGTGAGTCGGGTGGCTTCGCCATCGCGGTCAGCGACGAAGACATACACCGCATGGCAGAGGGCATAGGTCGCGAGGAGGGTTTGCTGATGTGTCCCGAAGGGGCCGCTACTGCAGCGGCCTGCAAAGTGGCGCTTGAGAGGGGTTTGATTGGTCTTGACGACACCGTGGTCCTGTTCAACACCGCTACCGGGCTGAAGTACCCGATGCCAGAGGTGGCCTCGGCCATCGACAAGGATTCAGATATCGACTACCAGATGTTCGGCTAGATTAGGCCGAGTGCGTCTTCGATTCGGTTCAGCTCCGGACCGGTGGAACCAGAGCCCACCAGAGCATGGGTATCGCTAGCAGCGCATCCGGCGCCGACGTATGGTGAGCCAAACGTGACTGTGCCAACCATCACTTGGACCTTCATCACCGACTCAATGGATTCGGCCTCCGACCTGGAGACGTCCGGGTGCGCCAGCACTCCGTTTCCATTGGCGACCAGCATGCTGCCGACGGTGTCATGTCCGGCGACCTTGCTTCGGATAGCATCCACACCGAGGACCTCTGAAATCATCTCCACCCCACCTTGGGGGACCACTGGGCTGACTACGGCACCGTGAGCATTGCACACCATCAGATTGCCCGCGGCATTCACTCCACTCTCCATTACGACCACGTCGCTGAAGCTCGTCAGTTCATCGAGATCATCCTCGGTGGCGATGTCGGCGACGGCTATGCCTTTGTCGTTCCCAGTAAGTAGGCTTCCGAGCAGCGATGAACCGCCGACTAGGAAGGGATACATCTCCAAATCGAACGCTGATTGCAACTCCTCTATTGCCGCATCGTGGAGGGACCTAGGGTGGAACAGGACCTTGTCGACCACTGACAGATAGACGCCGACTTGGGCGTGGCCTAGAATGTCTCCAGTGCTGATTGCCATTTCCTCACCTGCCGTTTCGCTATGGCTCCGCCAGTAATCTAGTATTTGTGCGGGGGTGAAGGAGAGTGGCACAGCGACGAACTTTCCCGTGGGCTTTCGCGCCACAGTACAGGAATCGACGCAGGAGGGCTTGACTTCCGGGTTCGGTATGGGACCGGGTAGAACCCCTCCGCTGTGGCCGTGCACAACTCTTCCTTCGAATGTGAATTGATATGCTCTGTTGGACAGAGGCCCACAAGGGCCTTGGTGTTGTAGATTTTATTTGGATGCTCGGGGGGTTAGTGCAGCTGGGCTGAAGACCTCGGCGAACCTCGGTCCTTACACCCGCTGTCTATCAAACTCGTCTTCTACGAGTCCCCTGAGGTGCCTCGTCTTTCGGGCGACTTCGAGCTTAGATGCTTTCAGCTCTTATCCGCTGGAGCGTGGCTACCCAGCGTTGCCCTGCCGGACAACTGGTAAACTAGTGGCTCCGAGCCCTCGTTCCTCTCGTACTAAAGGGCCCTTCCGATCAGGCACCTGATACGCCTCAACCACAAAGCAACAAACCTGTCTCACGACGGTCTAAACCCATCTCACGATCCCCTTTAATGGGCGAACAACCCCACCCTTCCCAGCTGCTGCACCAGGAGGTTGGGAAGAGACGACATCGAAGTAGCAAGCCACCAGGTCGATATGTGCTCTTGCTGGTGACAACTCAATTATCCCCGAGGTAACTTTTCTGTTATCAATGGCCCCCAGAAATGAGGCACATTGGTTCGTTAGGCCCTGCTTTCGCATCGTCGATCGTTATTGATCCGATCCACGTCAAGCCAGCTTTTCCCCTTACGGTTAACGGTGGAGACTGAACCACCTAAGCTGACCTTTGGGCACGCCTGTTAGGTTTTCGGGCGCGTGGCGCCCCACCCAAACTGCCCACCAAGCGGTGTCCTCATGAAGAGTAAGTACAGCCACACACTAAGGACGGTGTCTCTATGGACGACTCCTCCCAGAACTAGCGTTCTGGGGATCGACATCTCCCGTCTACTCAGCACAAAGTGTGCGAATGTACAGCGCCAGGCTGCAGTAAAGCTCTACGGGGTCTTCGCTTGCAGGTTGAGGTTACTGGACTGTGCGCCAGTAATAGTCAATTTCGCCGGACGTACCGCGGAGACAGTGGGACTCTCGTTGTGCCATTCATGCAAGTCGCCAATTAAGCGACAAGGTATTACGCTACCTTAAGAGGGTCATAGTTACCCCCGCTGTTTACCGGTCCTTCGTCAGATTGAAACCCGATTTCAGATACCGGCACTGAGCAGGATTCACCGACTATACACATCCTTTCGAACTAGCAGTCGGCTATGTTTTTATTAAACAGTCGGAGTCCCCTTGTTACTGCGACCAGCTTATCTCTAAGCTGGCACTCCTTCTCCCGAAGTTACAGAGCGATTTTGCCGAGTTCCTTCGCGGTACTTTGCCCGTCACACCTTAGGCTGCTCACCCAGGGGCACCTGTGTCAGTTCTCGGTACGGTCACCTCTGCGGCTTTTCATGGGACCCTGGCCTCATTCGTCTTCGCTCACGCCTTCTCGATCTTCTCACCGTTACGGTTCTCCAATCGATTATCGAACGCTTCGACATCCCATGACAGGAATGCACGAACTAGCCCGAGCCGTTACCAGATTTGCAGAGGGGCATACGAATATTAACGCATTTCCCTTTCGAACATCTCGGTTAAGGATGTCCTTAGGACCGGCTAACCCTCGGCTGATGAACATTGCCGAGGAACCCTGGCCCCTTCGGTGGTGCGGATTCTCACCGCACTATGCTGCTACTCTTCCCTGGATTCTCATACGTAGACGGTCCACTAGACCTCACGACCTAGCTTCTACCCGACCACGTCGCCGCGCTACCCCATCTCCTTTCGGAGGGTCAGCGTATCGGTATTCAGTTTGAGTCCCGTCCATTTTTCGGGCCCGCAAGCTTGACCAGTGATCTGTTACGAACTCTTTCAAGGATGGCTGCCTCTAAGCCCACCTTCTGGTTGTCTTCGACCACGGACGCCGTTTGTGATTAACACTTAACTGAAATTTTGGGACCTTAACGCTGAGCTGGTTTCTTCACCTTTCGTCACGGTAGCTTACCCACCGTGGCTCACTCCCCGCTTCTACGACGAATGCAACTTTGGAGTTTGACAGCGTACCGAGGGATTGCTCCCCCTAAATACCCAATCAGTGCTCTACATCGCATTCCATCTTCACGGAGGTCTACCTACGAGTAGTCTCGCGCGGAACCTGCTATTGCCCATCTCGATTGGACTTTCACCCC
>BPDA01000019.1 GCA_019654055.1 Methanobacteriota archaeon
GGGGATACCATCGGCATCCTGCCAATGGAGGATGCCGACTTGGCGAACCCGCACGTCGACGTGGTGATTCCGACCGGACTGGGGCTTTTCAGGAACATGCTGGTGGCTCGCGCCGGGGACGTTTGCATAGCGGTCAGAGGCGGTTCGGGCACGCTTTCGGAGGTCGCCTTCGCGTGGCAGATAAACAAGCCAGTCGCCAGCCTGTCCAGCACCGGGGGATGGGCCACCGAACTCGCAGGCAGCAGGCTCGATCACAGAAGAGAGGGAGAGGAGGTCACTGACCTGCCCGACGTCGAGGCAGCCAAGTTGTGGATCACGGAGGTGCTCAGGCTATGACCAAGGCCAGGAGGACTGCGCAGATGAGGCTCGCCCGAGTGCTGCGGGACCGTAATGAGCCGCACGGTAGACCAATCACGGACGAGTCGATACTGAAGGGAGTGGAGGTGAATGACTCGGGAATAGTGGAATTGTGGGTCAAGCCCCCGCATCCTCACTGCCCGTGTTGCCTGGACGACCTAATCAGACTCAGGGAAGAGATTGCCTCCCAGAGGGGGGTTCTCGGCTGTCATGTGGAAGTAGTTGGCATCCCCCATGCGGAACGATGGACCGCGGCGGTCAACGAGTGAGTACCGGGGGCAATACTCATTCCTCGGAGTCGTTAGACGAGCGTGACTTTCTCTCCTCCACCTCGCGCAGCTTGGCGGTGAATCTTCCCGATATCCACCAGACTGCGATTACGATGGCGGGATATCGAAGACCAGCACAACGAGAAACTCGGTATCGGTCCAATCCACCATTCAGGCACCTACAGGGAGGTATCAGGTCGATCTCGCATGAGCCTACCGGGCGGATGCAGCATGTGAGCGTGCCGCCAGCGGCCACCAACTCCTCATCAAGCCCGGGGGGGAGCTCCTCGGGCAGATCCACCTCGCCGCTGATTAGCCTGACTAGACAGGTCCCGCAATTACCTGAGGTGCAGTTGGTTGGGATATCGACTCCAGCTAGCTCCGCGATTTCGACTATCGGGGCATCGGGAATCACCCTAGCCGTACCCAAGGGCTTGGAGCCCCTGAAGAACCGGATTACCGGAGTCTCGACGGTCATGGACCTGCCTCAGTTTCGCGTCAAGCCGTTTTTTTCCGGTCTTCCCAGCGAGTCCATCTTCCCGTCTGCTTGTTGAAGACTAGGCCGGCCTTCTTCATCCACTTGTTGAACTTCGTGGCTCCCGCGCCGGTGGCGATGATGAACTCCTCCCTGTGCTCCTGGGCCTGAATGTAGCCCTTCGCAGCGATGGTCTGGTCGATCCAGTCGTCGATGCTCATCAGCACTCCGGAGAGCTTGCTTGACTCCACGGCCGCCTCGAGTTCGTCGGCCGATGCGCCGGTGGACTCGAGGTCGCGAATCATCACCTCGGTGACCGATGAGGGGGCTTTCTTCTTCGGCTGGCGCGATACCGGCAGCCGGGGCTTCTTCTTCGGGTCAATCTTGATTCTCGAGCCATTAGCCAGTCGGTCCTCGACAATCTGGGCCATCGGCGCCCTGAACTCCTCCTCGCACTCCCAGCAGACCAGTGAAAAATCGGTCAAGTCCTCAATCACGTTGCTGCCGAGAGGGTCGATTTCCTCGCCGCAGGAGGGGCAGGCGTGCAGACATATCCTAGGTGCAATCTTCCTGCGGAAGTCGACAATGTCCTGAGGTGTGCCGACCAGTTCGAGCATCTCGTGGTCCCTCGCTGCCTCTAGTCCTCTGGTCTCGAGCTGGTCACGCAGCTTGGAGCGCTGCTCGTCCTTGGACTCGTCATCGAAGGTGTTCTCCAGCTTGACGATTAGCTCGATTGTCTTGCCCAACCTATTCATCACTAGCTTCTTGTTGCGGAAGGCCTCGACCTTGGCTATCCTGAGCTGTTCCTTCTTCTCGAGCAGTTCCGCGTGCAGGTCCTTCTGCTCTCGCTTGAAGCGCTGCTCCTCAATCTTGTCTACTTTCTTCTTCCCGCGGTCAGAAAGGACCTCGGCGAGGAACCTCTGCTGGCTTGAGTCGCGCGGGCCCGATCGCACGGCGTCGAGCACGGATTCGGCGACCTTCTTCTTGAGGCCGTAGTTGTTGACGAGGGTGTTGACGTCGAACTTCTTCAGATCGCCCACCTTGACGCCGCTGTCGGAGAGTATGTGAGCCGTGTTCTCGTCTATTCCGCGCCTCAGCAGAGCGAGATAGGTGTCCTTCTTCGCCATGAGTATCAATCCCAGCCCAGGCCCGTCCGCGACCCGCTGCTCTGACCTGCGGAGCCGTGGGCCCTCTATCAAGGCGCTGTCAAAACCCTCGCAAAACGGGTCATTCGGAGGAAATTGCCCCTACTATAGCGACCCATTGGGAGGTCTTCAGATTCTCGGGCCTGAGATCCATCCAGTCCTCTGGAAGGGGCTCAGGAGCGGAGTGCTGGATACTCCCGACGGCCTCTGCCCAGCGCTTCTTGTGCCAACCCCGGACGCGGCTGAGCCGGCTGGGTGGCTTGGAAAGCAGGGTCCGCATCTTGCGTCGCCTGTTGGCGAAGCAGTGCTGAGTGATAATCCGGAACAACCTCCGGTCCAGCCCCAGAGACCTGTCCGTCGGACTCAGACTGACCAGTCGGGAGCTGACCCGTGGAGAGGGGGCGAATGAGTGTGGGGCCACCTTAGAATCCAGTTCGACGTCGAAATCCATCCAAACCGACAACGCCAACGGACTCGGGGCGGAATTGTCCCTAGCAATGGTCATTCTCTCGGCGAATTCGCTCTGCAGAAGGAGGACCACGGATTCGATTGGGTGCTGCGCGTGATGGCGTTGGATTCGCTCTATGGCAGGACTGGATATCTGATAGGGTAGGTTCGCGACCACGTGGGTGGCATCATCGGGCCATTCTACCTGCAAGGCGTCGGCATGATGGACCTCAAGTCGCCCTTTTGCATCCCCGAAGACGCGATGCAAATGGGCCACCGCTTCCTCGTCGATCTCGAAGGCGGACACCGAAGCCCCGGTTCTGAGCAGAGAGAGTGTAAGCGAACCCGGGCCGGGGCCGATCTCGATGACGTGGGAATCCTCTCCCAGAGGGCTCTCGGAGGAGGCCAGCGAGATTGATCTGGAAATCACCGAGTCGTCAATCAGGAAGTGTTGACCGAGTTCCTTACTGGGCCTTATCCGGTCCCTTAGGAGGTCCACTAGGAGCCTCGTGTCCAAATCGTCCATGACCCCACCACGATTAGATCTCGGAGCGGACCAAGATGTCTAGCAGTCGGGGTTTCTGGGCATCGTCCTCCATCTCCTTGACGTAGCGTTCCGCCAGCAGTCTGGCAGAGTCTATTCCACACGCCTCATCCACCGCAGCGAAGTCGTTCCATCCGGCTATCCCCCTGAGTTGGACCATCTGTAGTGCCTTCGAGTTCCCGATGCCGGGGAGCAATTGGAATGCGTGGTACTTCAGAGACATCGGGCCGGCGCTGTTGTAGAACCCCAGATGTTTCTCCGGACCTTCGGAGATGATTCCAAGCAGGGTCTCCGTGAGTTCGTTGACAGCGGCTGCCGATAGATCCCGGTGCTTAATCTCGGACAGCGGTCCTACGGACTCCGAATCGGCTGCCAACCTAGAGCCGTTGGACGGCTCGGCAGGCACGTTCACCCGAGAGCGGACCAGATGCATCGACGGCTCGGTGACGCCATGGATCTCCTGGCCCATCGGCCGCCTGTCCTGCAACTCCAGAACCCGGATGTGAGTCTCGGAATCATACGGGCCGGGCTCCTCATCCTCAGGCTCGTCAGGACCTCCCAACTGCATATCTCTCGGGTCGTTCAGAGCGGTTACCCCCCTTGAATGGAATCGTTAGCAGAAAGGAGTCGAAATCGGCATCACAGAGCGTGCTGTCGGATGACGGTGATGAGTTCCTCTATCTCCGGGGTGTCCATCGCGATTCTCTTGCTGGCGATTATGACCCTGACATCCGCAACCGCCATCGGGCAGAGTTCGGCTAGCTTGGCGGAAATCTCGGGGTGCGGTGCGAGCTTCTCATTCTCCATCAGTGCATCCCTGAGTGCCTTGAAGACCTCAGAATCGGTCTTGGTGCCACCGCGGTTCTCACTAGCTGCCCATTGGGCGTGACCGAGTGCCATGAGCTGCTCGTAGGAGAGTTCGCCCCGGCGCTCATTGGCCTGCTCGAGTAGGTCGCGGACGGTCGCGAAGTCGACGTACTCTCTGTCGGACATTCGAATCACTACTCCACTGGCCTCAGGTGCTCTGGTCGCGCCACCACAGTTTTCTTCATGTCGCCGTCCGAGACCGAGACGACGTAGGCACGACCCTGGACACCGGCGATTGTTCCGGTCTTGCCTTGGAACCGGCGGTGTGGCATGCCCTTCTGCTGGGCCCCGTCGAGCACGATAGCGACGCGGTCCCCCTCAGCGTAGGGATGCATCACGCGGTTGATGAAAACGCGACTTCGCTCGACTTTCTTCTTCTTCAGGATACTGCGTGTGCCCTGACGTCCGCCGTGTGCTCTCTTAGCCATGGAATCACCATTCGACCGTAGGTCGTGGGAGCGTTCGACCTGCCGATTCTTCTTAAGGGCTCGGATGGCACATTGGACTCAGTCAGCGTGAATCTCCTCGACGTCGAGCCAAATCACCTCACATCCCCTATCGAGCACGCCGCTGACCGAGGGCACCGTTCTACCTTCGTCGGAGTGGACGAGTTCCTTGATGTACGTCCCTGCCTCGCATCGCAGGGTCATCTGGACCTCGTCTTCATCCACCTCTAGGTCGCTAATCGACACAATCCTCCTCTTCCTCGTCTTGGCGGCTCTGCGGTGCGAGACGCGCTTCGGGGTCTCCTGCTTGAGCTCGACTCCGGAGAGTCCGGAGATTGCCTCCTGCACGGTCTCCTCGGAAGGGATGTCGTCGACCCTGAATCGGATCGTGTAGCTCTTGTCCGAACGGGTCTCCTTGACCCTTCCGATACGCTTCCTGTCAGACCATTCGAGCTGGCCGACCTCAACCAAGCCCCTCGAGCTCTCGTTGACTGCTGCCACCAGTTCCGCCAGATCCGTCTTGCGGAGCAGCGGATTCTTGACCTCGAGGACGAACGGTCGCCCTGAGCCGAGGCATCTGACATCGATGTCTTCCCTGCCCATACCATGGAACGACGTGTCCTCGGCCTGCAGGGCGGCTCTTATCGGCTCGCCAATCAGGTCCTGAACCGAGTCCGGGTACTGCAGCCCTGTGCCCTGGCAGGACTCGCAGCCATTGTCCCTGCCCCTACAGGCGCGGCACGGCCATCTGGTCTGGGGGATCTCGCGGCTGAGTTTTCGATACCTTCCGTAGAGGAAGACGGGTCGGACATCGATATCGACCCTGAGGGTCAGGCCGTCTACCAGAATCATCAGGTCGGGCTTCTCCTTAACGAACGAAGTGTCCGGCATGTGCTCGGCCAGCTGCTCCTGTATGGCATCGACGAAGGCCGCCTTCAGCGGCCTCGAAGCAGGCGCTCCGTTCCTGCTGCGTATTCTGTCCTCGTCCTGTAGTAGGTCCTTGGGCAGATGGATTCCGAACTGCATGGTGGAGTGCTCTATACCTCTGGTCGACTCGAACACCCTGCTGACGATGTTATCGACATCGACGAAAAGATCTTCGCAAAGAGGGCACAGCTCTGGTGCCCCGAACTTGGCTAGCTCGGGGTCCCTAGCGTGGGCGTCATCGCGAATCTCCCTTCCGCCCTCGCCCCCGCGCGCCTTGGTCCTGCGGCCAGCGACTCTGTGCAGACAGTGGTCGCAGGTCCCCATCTTGATGATGTGTGCGACCCCTAGGGGCGCGGGGCACGGTGGGGCGTCCCAATCTATCGATGCGCCGTTAATCTCGAGGTCATCTCCATCGAACCACTCCTCTCCCTCTGCCTCATCGGCCTCCTCGGCTTCGATGACGGCCTCGGCCTCGGCGTATCCGGCACTGGCGTAGAGTTGCCACTCATCCTTCTCGTCGAGTTCCTGCTCGTCTGCCTCAGGGCCATCCCAATTCATTGGATCACCACCGAAAACACGGGGCTACCCGAGTCTTCGATGGACTCGCGACCAAAGAGTCGCCTTTGACTCCTTCGGACTGGATCTTGAGCATTAAATGGCCGAGCCGAGCTCTTCTGCGACGCTCCTCAGATGTCGGAAAGAGTGGATTCCGCTTGAGCACCCTGAGGGCCAGTCGAACCTGATGCCATAGCGGCCCACGGGCTCGGCGCGCGGCTTCTCAACCCTGAGCCGCGCTACCTCCTCCTCGAACTCAAGCAATCTATGCTCGTTCTCCTGCCTTGGCTTGCATTTGGCACACTGGCAGCGACATCGTATCGAGAGGTAGCTGAGCTTGAACGCGGCTCCATCGGCGAATCGTAGCACGCAGTCCTCGTCGCCGCGCTCCAGATCGGTCAGAATCTCGGCCGACATAGTGACACCACTATGGTTGGGGATTTAACGATGGTCTCCTCAATTCGTCGAACCAAGGGTTCATGCCATTCCAGTCTGGATCTATTCCCATTTCCGCACAGATTATCTTGCTGGTGATTCTGCTACTCTCGAAGATGGTTGGCAGTCCGCTTCCTGGGTGAGTCCCCCCTCCGACCAGATACAATCCCTCCGTCTCCTCAAAGTGATTCTGGGGCCTCCTCCACAGCATCTGATCAAGGCCGTGGGCTAGACTGAATACCGCTCCCCTGTAGATGTCGCTCGAACTCCAATCGTCAGGCGTGACGATGGTCTCTGAGACAATGTGCTCGGCCACCCCCTGGAACCCCATTTTCTCCATTTGGGAAATCACCACGTCCCTGTATTCGTGTTTGATGGAGTCCCAATCTATCGAACTGTGGGTATGGGTTATCGGGACCAGTACATACAGCGTCGAGCACCCCTCAGGAGCCAGCGATGGGTCTGTGACACAGGCGTTCTGAACGTAAATCGAGGGGTCCTCCCACGTGACCCTGTGCTCACTGATGTCCCTCAGATTGCCCTCGTAGTCTGCAGAGGCATAGATCTGGTGATGAGGTGTGTCGTACTGGTGTTCCACACCTAGGTAAAGCATGAATGTCGAGCATGAGTAGGACTTCTCCTCGATCTTCCTGTCTGACCACTTCCTCCTCAGACTGCTCGGCACCATTTTCCTCATCCCGGTAGCGAAGTCCGCGTTCATCACGATGCGGCCAGCTCGGTAAGTCGACTTAGAGGACTTGACTCCGGTTGCTCTCCTGCCTTCGAACAGGATCTGCTCCACCGACTCGGAGAGCCTGATCTCGACGCCCATCCCTTCGGCAATACGTGCCATCTTCTGCGTAATCGACCCCATTCCCCCCTCAGGGTGGAAAATACCGTACTCGTACTCCAAGTAGGCCAGTATCGTGAACAGACTGGGTGCATGGAATGGGCTCATCCCTAGGTACTTCGTCTGGAATGACATTGCGAGCTGTATCCTCTCGTCCTTGAAGGACTTAGACAAGTCTGAGGCGACTGATCTCCAAGGACGTAGCACGCGCGATATCCTCAGGGCGCGTTTGCTGATGAGATCTGACGGGCCCTTCCAAGGGGTGTTAAGGCACTTCTTCGAAAGGCGCAGCTTCTTGCGATTGTCTGCGATGTATCTACGGAAGCCCTTGGCATCATCGGGCCCCGAGAGCCTCTCAATCTGGGAAACCATGCTGTCGATGTCAGTAGTGGCATCGATGTGCCCGCCCTGTCCGAAGATTAGCCTGTAACTGGGGTCGAGGCGAATCAGAGCAAGCTCCTCATGCACATCGAGATCAATCGCTTGGAATATCTCCTCCGCTATTTCTGGGTAATGGAAAAACGTCGGACCCCTGTCGAACGTGAACCCGTCCTTCTCAATCAATCTGGTCCGGCCCCCTACCGCATCCGACTTCTCGAGGACGAGTACCTTGAGACCCGCTTTTGCCAGTAGCAACGAGCAGCAGAGTCCGCCCGGACCGGCACCCACTACTACCGCGTCGTACTCCATGCTAATACCAGAGCAAGTTGCTTCAATTGATTTCCTAAACCGGGGTTCGGAATCCCATGGCTCGAACAATACACCAACCGGCCCAGCTTTCGAAGATAGCGAACCCTCCGCCTCCGATTGCTCCCAGTGGGATCAACCAAACCAATCCTAGGTCAACGCCTGTCACGTAGAAGGTGGGCGCCAGTACCAACCCGGCCACTACACCCGTCATCCCTAATCTCAGGCGAGCAGCCCTGCCTCTCGCATCAATATTACATTCCAATAGCGCCATGATTACTCCTCATTCGAAAGATTCGTGTTGATCTGCTGAAGGATATCCCTAATCTCGACTAGGACGTCGTTGGAGTCGTCTGAAGGTGCAGACTGTTGAGGGGCGGAAATCAATGAGTCTCTTTGCTGGAGAACGAGGTCGCGGAACTGATCGGAGTTTTTTACCCCGGTGAGGATGAATGGAGCAGCACCAGCTGTCTCAAACTGCATCCTGACAACTCCGAATGCGTTCAGTATTGGGCCCTCGTGAATAGACACATCTGTGAGTTTGTCCAAGGGAATGTTCTGCTGTTTCTTGAACAGCCATCCCATGCGCATGTTGATTGATCGGTCAGTCAGTGCTCCACTCATGTGCTCATACTGCTTCTTATGCACAATCCATCCAAACGGAATCCAGACAACCATTGCTATGATTCCAACAAATGTCACAAGAAGACCCAAATTCGCCATTATCCACCAGTAAACGATAATCTTCCTATCGAATTCTACGGCCATTATATGGCCTCTGTCAGCGTATCCCGGTTCCATCATGAAAAATCGAACCTACATTATGTCAAGAACCTGATGGAACTCAAGAGTGCTCAGAAACTAGTGATTTGCGATGCAGCAGACCCAGAACTGCCGGAGTCAGAATCATGCTCGCAATCAGCGACAGCCCAATCATGATGGCGCAGAACAGGCCGAAGGTGGAGAAGAATCCCATCTTGGACTGGTTGATAACCATGAATCCGGCGATGTCCGATACGGCGGATCCGAATAGGGCGAGGCCCGAGGCGCTGCCCACGGCTGCCAGCGAGACATGTGGTGTCGCTCCCTTCTCACGCTCCTCGCGATAGCGTTCGATGAGGTGTATGACGTAGTCTATGCCAACGCCGAGGGACATCGCTGCGATGGCCACGGTAACCATGTTGAGTCCGTATCCGGCCAACTCGACCATGGCATACAGCCAGATTATCACGACGAAGATGGGGCCGGTGGTTACTGCTGCGACGAAGAACGGGGCGGTGCCCCAGAGTATGGATAGGACCAGTGCGAGGACCGCAAAGAAGGCCAGGTATGTCGTTCCGAGCATCAGGTAGGTGATTACCCCCGTCACTGCTACAGTCGCCCCCACCCTTCGAGCGAAGGCGGCACGGTCCTGCATCCCCTCCTGCCACCGCTGCCTCGCGGAGGTTTCCTCGCGGAAGCCCCACCACAGGGTGATGGTGCACAGAACCACACCTAGTAGCAGCGTGCCTTGCATCTCGTCCTGCATCGAGTCGGCGGCGACGAACCTGATGACTGGCTCACCGGTGGGTATCGCCCATGTCACAGGGTACTCAAGATCAGCCGACAAAATGTCGCCCTGCACCCTCATCGAATTCCGAGACAGTTCCTGCAGTGGGGCCATGTCGTCCTCCAACTGTGTTAGAGCAGGCTCGACTAGGGCGAACTGCTCGGGGCTGGATATCCCGAACCGGATTGATGCTCGGGGGTATCCTGGGGTCTCGCCCGAGACCGTCAGCCAAGGGCTCTCGTAGTCAATCTCCCCCTCTGCTTGGATGTACTCAGCGACCAGCGAGGGCGCCATCGGGGGGTATCCCCCACTCTCTGGGACCCCGCGAGTCAGCGCAAAGCCGTAGAGGAAGACGAGGCATTCCCTGTCACCTAGGGAGGGGAGGCCGAGGAGGTCCTTGTCGCAGCCCAACCCACCATCCTCGGCAGATGGGTCCCACCCTGCTGCGACGAAGGGGGTGTTGTTCCAAGCCATGGCCGCCTTGGTGAGGGCGAGAATGTTGTCGATTGCGATAATCTCGACCTCCCCTGTGGGAAGGCGGGTTAGTTGGTCCGAGTCATCGGGTCCGTGCGAGTTGGCGTTGTTGCGCAGCTCCCCGATGGCGGCTACCACCTTTGGATTTGCCATATCTCCCTCGAGCAGGATGTAGCCCGGTTCGCCTTCGTCGCTGAAGCGCTCGTTCACTAGGGCTATTCCCACCGCGAGGTCGGACTCGCTCTCGATGAAGTCCTCGACCTGAAAGTCCCCCTCTAGCGAGAGCATCATCGGCACCGCCATCGCGGTGATTAGGATGGCCAGTGCGGCCACGGCTGGGGCGTGTCTGGCTGAATTCGTGGTGACTGCAGCCAACCACGGCTTGGGCACCATGTGGATGATCCCATCCTCCTCGTCCTGCAACTTGCCCCTCGATTCCAACCACAGGTCGAAGTCGTAGCGCAACAGGGGGACCCAGAGGCCGGTGAGGACGAAGGCGCAGAACACCCCGAGGCCGGCCTCTATGCCGAATGAGCGAAGGGCAGCTATGTTGGAGGTCATGTTGGCCATGAAAGCGACAATGGTTGTCGTGGATGTGAGAAGGATGGCCCGACCGACTCTGCTCACGGAGGTTCGGGCCGCCTGCTCGGGGCTGGCCCCCTCCCTCCTCTCCTCCTTGTACCTGTGCAGGGCATGCAGACTGTCGTCTATGCCAAGGGCTAGGACTAGGATTGGCAGGAGGTTGGAGAACTGCGAGCGGAATATCACCTCCGTCCCGAATCTCTGACCTAGGATAATCGCCCACCCGATGAGTCCCTGCATCCACATCAGCGCCAGCGCCAGACCGACTAAGACAATGGCAACATCAGACACCCTCCTCAGACTGAACCACAGCAGAACCGAGACCACCAACGCCATGATTCCGATTAGATAGGCGCTGGAAAGTAACTCCCGGTTTATCTCGACGTTGACGCCCTCTGCAAACATCAAGGTGACGACCATGTCATCCGAGGACCTCAGGTCTTCCTCGAGCGCCAGATATAGCCATTCCATGGAGCAGAGCTCCTCGCCGGCCTGAGCCCTCTGACGGCACTCCTCCACCGAATTGTGAATCGGTTTGGTCTCGACTGTGACCCCGTCCCACTCGTATCCAGATGATGAGTCCGAACTCGAATTCAACCACGAGAACGACCAGCCGTTGCTCTGCATGGCCTCCCTGTCGAAGTTGATGAGTAGCCAGGCGGATGACGCAGACCAGCGTCCGGGGCCCCACTCATCGGCGGCGATGGTCCCGTCAGCGAGCAGTTGGTGGCCATAGGGGCCGATTACCGGGCTTGATGGGTCGGGGGTGAACCCGCGGTCCTTGGAAAGCAGTCTGAGGAAGGCGCCATAGCTGTGATTTGCCATCCTATGCGCGGCTAGGTCGATGTGTGCCTGTGTGAGGTTCTCGTCATCGAAGGTCAGGCACTCCAGCACACCACAGTCGACCCAGTCGGTGGACGGCGGGGTCATCATCAGCGTGTCCGGGTCGATTCTCGGGCTGGTCAGTGACGACTGTCCGGACATGAATGACCTGAAGTCGGTGGCCAGATCGAGTATGCCAACCACGGGCTCGCCGGTAATCTGGGAGGCGAACGAGAGGTAGAACTCGGAGACCTCGTGCTGCCTCAGGAACTCGGCCTTGATGTCGATCTCCCTGAGCACGGTGAGATTGAGTACCCCTCCCTCGGGATCGCTGACGCCGCCGCCATGGCCGTTGTAGCCGGCAATCATTGTGACGTCGGAGTCCGGTTGACCGAAGTACACCGGATCGCGGATGAATATCCCGAAGGCCTCTATCCCTCCGGCAGACGAGAACTCCTCCATCAGGACCTCGTTCGCGTCGAGCTCGGGCGACTCCAGATCGTAGGACTCTATGTCTATCGGGCTCAGTGTGGCTGAGATTCCAGGGAGCATCAACATGGACAGCAGGATGATGGCGATGTGCACCTGCCTGCGCCTCGGGACGAGGAAGTCTGCGACGTGGGCGAAGTCGCGCATGTTGAGAGCCGTGGAAGACGGGTATTTGACAGATTTCGTGTGGCTCACAGCCCACTGTCCCTGAGGTTCTCCAGTGCCCTTCGCTGGGATTCGCTCAGCTCCTCGGGCTCGGCCAGCGTGAACTCGATGTCGAGTGGGCCGCCGGAGTGGCCGTGGCCTTGCAGTCTCCTGCGGTCTCCGATGCGGGTTCCCTCGGGGACGTCAATCTGCACCCTCTTGCCAGCTGGTGTCGAGATTCGGACCTTGCCCCCAAGCAGCAGGGTCGTAACCGGGACCGAGACCTCCTGGACCAACCTGCCGTCCTCCCAGCGCCGACCCTCCTGGGCATCCAGCCTCAGAGTAATCAGCAGGTCCCCCGGCTCCCCCTCGGGGTGCTCGTGGCCCATTCCCTTGAGCCGGAGCTGATGACCGTGATCCGCATTTGGAGGGACCTTCACGGTGAGTGTGCTGCCCTTGGTCTGGACTCCCGTGCCGCTGCAGGGCGCGCAGCGTCGGGACCTTCCGAAGCTGGAGCCTTTGCACTTCTCGCAGCGCCTCATTCTGCGGTGACTGAATCTCACCTCCGTACCCTGAGAGGCCTGCTCGAGGGTGATGTCTAGTCCTGCCTCGATGTCCGCTCCCCTAGTTGACTGCGAAGGCTCGGTAGAGGAGACTGGGTCTGCCCGCCGAAGCCCTGCGAGAACCTCGCGTCAAAGCCGCCGGGCGCTCCCCTGCCCCCATGAACTGCGAGTTTATGTCACCAGGTCGACCCTCCGAACCCCCTCCGAAGGGGTTGCCCTGGAAGCCGCCGCCCCGAACATGTCCTCCATGCGGCGACGCTGGTCTGCTCCCTCCTTGCCTCGGCCGAGCCGACCGCCTCGTAGGCAGCCTGAATCGCCTTGAATCGCTCTTCGGCCGCCGCTCGTGGGGGTTCCTGTCAGGGTGGTACTGCCGGGCCAGTTTGGGCGGTAGGCCCGCTTAATTTCGGCGTCGCTGGCGTCGCTGGAGACTCCTAGCACTCGGTAGGGGTCCTCTGCCATCAGTGCGCCTCGGCCGAGGGAGAGTCTTCAACCTGCTTAGTTCGGCAGCGATGCGATAATGGGATTGCGGGCGTTGGAGGCATCATGGCGGTCGGATGGGCGGTGTTCCGCAAAATATGTCGGGCACGCCAAGGAGATCTAGGTGACATCACCGACTACCCCCGTTTCTTCCTGATGCCGCCGACCGCATTGGTGGAGGCGGACGAGCATGGGGAACAACGTGGTCGCGCTGAGCTTTTGCCCAGGACCACATCGACCACGAGGTGGAGTTGGTCATTTCCCCTCGGCGAGGACCTAGAAAACCCGGGAGAGATGTGTGTTGGCAACGACACCACCAACAGGACTCGTCAGACCCTCGCCAAGAAGAAGGGGTGGCCATGGCTTGAGGGGAAGGGTTTCGTTTGGGTCGGGAGTGCTCGGGACCTGGACTGCTTGGGAAACCCCCGGCCGGTTGAGATCTGCCTGGGCGGTCAACGGTGAGGTCAGACCAAACAAACCTCGACCGAGCTGATGGTGCACTCTGTGGAGTCGATTCTCGGATACCTGCATGAATGGTACGAGCCCTTGCCTGGCGACCTCGTCTGGACCGGCACCCCTGAGGGAGTCGGGGCAATGAATAAGGGCGATTTTGGGCGAGTGTTGGATGAAGAACTCAGAGGGCGAGATAGTTAGTGTTCTGAACGCGAAATGCGTAGTGTGAAAGATTTGGAAATTGGTCCTAAAATTCATAATCATTTTTGGGTGTACGTGATGTTATGCCTAATTATAAAATAGTCGATGCAGAAGGTTTGAGAATGGTGAAAATGGCCCTGAATGGAGATACTGTCAGAGGAGAATCTGGAGCACTCATTACATGAGAGGTAACATAGAAATGGTCACTCAGAGGCCAAGTGCTGGAGGATTTCTCAAGTCCATGGTCACGGGAGAAGATGTCTTCCGGCCCACATACTCTGGAACGGGTGAGGTCTATTTTGGCCCTCCTACTTTTGGTCAGTACCACATGTTGGAGCTAAACGGCAACTCAATGGTCCTAGATCAGGGAGCATACATCTGCTCCGACGCCGGGATCGAAGTTGGGATGATCAGGAACAAGGGCATCAAGTCAATGGCGTTCGGAGGTGAGGGGATATGGCAGACCTCCGTCTCTGGAACTGGAACTGTGGTCTACTACTCGCATGGTCCTGTACAGGAAATTGACCTAGTCAACGATACACTGACTGTCGATGGTAACTTCGCGGTCGCCAGAGACGCCTCTTTGAATTACGAAACCAAAATTCTAGGTAAGGGCCTGTTGTCCAAAGTCGCCGGAGGTGAGGGATTCGTAAACATCATCTCCGGGACTGGTAGGGTATACCTATCCCCTGTCGCGACCGCTAACAATTCTCTGATATCTCAGATTTCTGGAGAGACTGTAGGCGGAATAGTTCCACACCTTGGCAAATAGAGAAACTTGAGGGGGGTTAGCCATTGGCGGTACCATGGACGAGGGCGTTCGTAGGATATCCGGGACGCGTCTGATTGACCACGACGGTGAAATCCGGGACGGCGACTTCCTCCTGCACCGGGATGGTTCGTATTCTGCAAGCAAGGGTGACGAGGATGTCATTGAAAGCATCGACGGTTCGACTCGTCTAGTCACTCGATCGCTCAAAACTGGCACACCCACCTCGCGATGATACTCAATCGATCGATGGGTGAGGGACTTCCTCTGATGGAGTGGCTCGAGACTTCTGTCTTTCCTGTCGAGAAGGGGCTGACCGCGGAGTTCGTCGAAGTGGGCACCAGAGCGGCTGTGGCCGAGATGATATCCACTGGGGCCACCTTCGCATGCGACATGTACTACCACCCTGACGTGGTGGCAGGAGTCTTGGTCGAATCGGGAGTGAGGGGCGTCTCATGCGGCCCCAAAAACCGACTTCCCCACGCCCTCGTACCCATCAGGAGGGGGCGAGGCATTGCAGAGAAAGGATGCCCTGCTCAGGGAAAGCGCGCCTTCCGAGAGGGTAGATTTTGGAATCGGCACCCACTCGGTCTACACCTGAGCGAGGAGACTCTTCTGAAGGCCTCCGAGATGGCTGCCGAGCACGGAGCCTGCTCCACATCCACACCAGCGAGACTCGCAAGGAGGTCGCCGACTGCCATGCCGAACACGGCATGTACCCAGTCGAGTACCTCGACTCCATAGGATACTTCCAGAGCGCTGAGGATGGGGGTACGGTGTGTGCCCACTGCGGTTGGGTCACCAAGAGGGAGATGCGCATACTGTCCGGTCAGGGGCTCACGCGGTTCACTGTCCCACCTCCAACCAGAAGCTCGCCTGTGGCGGGACCATGTCGTACCCCGCGATGAAGGAGGCGGATGTCGATGTGCGCTTGGGAACCGATGGTTCAGCCAGCAACAACTCATTGGACATGCGAGCCGAAGCGAAGACTGCGAGTCTGATCCAGAAGCACGACCATTGGAATGCGCGGGTCCTAGTTCCCGAGGAGACTTGGCAATTGGCGACCAAGGACTCTGTAGACTGGGTTACTTGGGACTTGGACGACATCAGGATGAGGCCTTGGGGGCGTGACGGCAGGAGGTTGCTGGCCAATCTGATTTACAGCGGTGCGCGCTGCCTCGATGTGCTGGTCGGCGGGCAAGCGCTGCGCAGGGACGGGGTGACGCTCAGCGTCGACGAGGCTGCGGCAGGCTCTGCCCTCGAGACCGCGGTTTCGGATTACTACTCGGAGATCTGAAGCAGAAGTTTCTGCCCGTTAGTTTTTCATCCCCCTGAATTTGGCCGGGTCGTGTCAGAGGAGTTACACGTAGTCACAGGGGCGTTCGGCTACACCGGCCGCTGGATTGCGCACCAGTTGCTCGACGAAGGCAAGAAGGTCCGGACACTCACCAACGCCATCGGCCGGGACGATCCCTTCGACGGCAGGGTCGAGGTCCACCCGCTTGACTTCCAGGACCGCGGGGCACTGGTGGAGTCACTGCGCGGTGCGGATGTCCTGTACAACACCTACTGGGTCCGTTACAACCACCACAGCAAGCAGTTCGACCACGAAATAGCCACCGAGAACTGCAAGCTGATCTTCGAGGCGGCGAAGGAGGCAGGCGTAAGGAGGGTAGTTCACTTCAGCGTCGCGCACCCGGAGCAGGCCCCGGAGTGGTCCTACTTCCGTGGCAAGGTAATCTCCGAGAAGGTGCTCAGGGAGTGCGGCATCTCCTATGCCATTGTGCGTCCGACCGTGCTGTTCGGAGGAGGCAGGAACGTGCTCGTGAACAACATCGCATGGATGCTGCGATACATACCCGTGTTCGGGATGTTTGGATGGGGGGACTATCCCATACAGCCGGTCCATGTCAGGGACGTAGCGAGGATAGCTATCGATCTGGGGGCGCGTGATGACGACATCACTCGCGACGCTGCTGGTCCCGAGACCTTCGTCTACAAGGACTTCATCAAGCTCATTGCCCGTAGCATCGGGGTACGACGGCTGATACTTCCGATGCCCGCGATCATGGCTTGGATGGCTGGCAGGGTGATGGGTGTTTTCCTGAAGGACATGGTGATTACTCGTGGCGAGATTCGTGGACTGATGCAGGGGCTGGTGGCCTCTGACGAGGAGTCGCTCGGCAGGATAGAGTTCAGCGAATGGATCGCCGAGAATGGGGCCGATCTAGGTAGGAGCTATCACAACGATTTGGAAGAGCGAGAATACCGAACATAGAGTACTCTGTGTGCCGGGAATAGTTTCTTCATCCGTCGCAACCGGTAGGTGCCATGGCCGAGGCTGGGGGGATTCTCACGATTACGATAATCGGTGCTTGCGCCTTCCTTATTCTGGTTGCTCTGAACATGGTCTTCTTTCTAAATCAGGATAAGGGGGTCCTAGATTGGCTGAAACATGCAACATCCAAGCAGAGAATTGTTGCGTTATTTGATGTGATTGCCACCATCGTATCTGGATTGTCATTCTTAGAAGTTCTACTTATCTTCCTAATCTAATGTCAGAATAAGAATGGTGCGGCAATCAACCAAATCCCAAACGCCGTCCCGGCTATTACGTGTAACTTGAATACAAATTCGTTATCCTCTTTTGTCCCCCATGCGAAAACATTACTCTGCAAACCAATATCCCCTCTAACCCATACTTTCTGATTGGCTAAGCAGTATCCAACGTAAGCCATTATTGCTAGGCCGACAGCGATACGTACGACTTCAACTGTTGACAGATCCATGTGCGTCCACTAGGGAGGGGCTTAATGACGAATTCTGTATGTTCAGGGATGGAATAGGAAGGCTGCGCCTAGTACAACATAGGTGCCCAGCAGCAGCGCTCCTTCCAGCCAGTTCGACTTCCCATCGGATGCGATGATGTTGACGATGAGGACTGCGAGGAACGCCGAGACCGTCTCGAGCATCCCGAACTCGAAGGTTAGTGGGACCCCCAGGATCCATGCGATGACCACCATCATGGGGGCGACGAAGACCGCTATCTGCGTGGATGACCCCATAGAGATGGCGAATGACAGGTCCATCTTGTCCTTACCAGCCACTGTGACTGCGGTGAAGTGCTCGGCGGCGTTGCCGAACAGAGGCAGTAGGATTACGCCGATGAACAGGTGTGGAAGGCCCAAGTCGTCAGCAGCGTACTCCACCGAGTGCACGAGGACCTCTGCCATCCAAGACACCAGAACCGTTGCTACGACAAGTAGTATCACGGCATCACGCTGGCTCATCCCGGGCTCCTCGTGATGGTGCGTCTCGGTTGCGAACAGGGCGACGTGTGACTTGAATTGGAAGTACAGGAACAGGCCGTATAGGGCTAGCAGCACTATCGCCGCGATATGGCTGAGATTGGTTACTCCCACCTCCCCTTCGCTTCCACCCACAGTGGAATTGAACACTGCTGGGATAATCAGGACAATCATCGCCAGAAGCATCAGCGAGCCGTTGGAGCTAACCTGGGTCTCGGAGAACCTCTGCTCGGTATAGTGGATGCCTCCCCAGACGAAGGCTAGACCCATTACCAACAGCAGATTGCCCAGTATGCTGCCAATCAGGCTCGCTTGTACTAGATTCACCATTAGCTCCTCTGTCTCACTCCCCGCCGCTGCCTTGGATGCGGCATAGATTGCTAGGAAGGCGATAATCATCTCCGCGGCGTTCCCGAAAGTGGCGTTGAGGAGGCCTCCGACTGACTCTGATGTGCGTAGTGCAATCTCCTCTGTGGCCCTGCCCATCAGGAAGGCCAGAGGCATGATTGCCACCAGCGAGGAGAAGAATGCCATCGACTCGTCATGAGCGACGTAGGAGAAGTAGCAGGTCGCAGGCAAAGCCAGCAGTAGGATGTTCAGTTTGGTGTCCCTCGGATCCATCGCGCGGACCCAACTAATCTGGCCTCCGGACATGCCGCTCGTACCCACGGCTGATTGGGAGGATGGTCAATATTGCGCCGGCCACACGTAGCGTTCATGGCTTCCCTACCGGCCGCCGGAACGTGAGTGGTGGCTTTCGCTTGGCTCTGACCGGGACGCCTGGGACTGGCAAGAGCACCTTGGCACAGGCGCTCTGCGATGCTGGCTTCGAGGTGGTCACGGTGGAATCCCTAGCAGAACAGCACGGCCTGCTTGGGGATGTAGATTCCTCAGACGGCGCACGGGTCATCGACACCGACGCCTTGCACGACGTGCTCGTGACTCCTTGGGAATCGCCTCCTGTGGGGCCTTCTGTAGTGGATGGTCACCTATCCCACCACCTGCCCTGCGATGCGGTCGCGGTGCTGCGCTGCTCGCCGGACATCCTTGAGGCCAGGCTGACTGACAGAGGGTATCCCGAAGGTAAGGTCCAGTCCAACTACGAGTGGGAGCTCCTAGGTGGTGCTTGGAACGAGCGCAAGGGAGATTCTCCCTGGCGTGAGTTCGACACCTCCGAGTGCAGCATCGGCTCGGTCGTCGCCTCGCTCGGCGACTGGATAGCAGATGGCTTCAAGCCAACCAGCCCCGGCTCGTTGATTGATTGGGTTGCCAGTATGGAGGAATGAGGATGTTCGAGAGGTTACGAGGGACTTGGACCAAGGCAATCGAACCGTTGGTTCTCAAAATGGGGAATCTTGACCCCGGGGTACTGACTTGGAGCAGTCTCGTCATCGCGATCGGCTCCTTCTGGCTAATCTGTGGTGCGGGTCTCGATGGTGACGGCGCGGTGATGATTGGGGCCGCCGTCCTCATGATCATGCTGGCAGGAGTTCTGGATGCGCTCGATGGTGCTCTGGCCCGGCATCAGGGCATCGCAGGACCGTATGGCGACTTCCTCGACCACACCATCGACAGGGTCGTCGATGTTGGTCTCCTGATTGCAATCGGGATGAACTCGGCGTTCGTCAGCGACCCGAGCTCGGGGGCCGTCGCAGCGGTGTTGACTCTGTTCGGATCCTACATGGGGACGCAGGCCCAGTCTGTGGGCCTAGACAGGATCTACGGCGGCTTCGGCCGCGCCGACCGTATGGTGCTGACGGTGGTCTGCCTGTTCGCCGCCGCTTGGCAGGCACACTCAGGAGGGCTGGGGATTGATTTGTCTAACGCGGGCTACCCCAGCTGGCTCGTGCTGGGCAACAGCCACCTCAACGGCATGACTGCCGCTCTGGCCATCTCCGCTTGGGGAGGAGTCTACACATTTCTCTCCCGCTTCGTCAACGCACGCAGCCAACTGCTCGGATAGTGGCCTTGTTGCAGTCCCGATGAAACACGCCTTGCCCGCCGTAGGCGGGGGGTAACGGTTATCCTCTCTACGACTCGCCTCGGTCTCGTGGACATCGTTGAGAGAGCTGCGGCTTTTGATCCCAATATTGTCAAGCCAAGCGACCAAGGTGACAAGAAGAACGATGCGGAACTGAAGAGTTTACTCAAATCACTACAGCCAAAGATACGAGTGTTCGGCTGTGGAGGATGCGGTTCGAACACCGTGGCTAGACTAGAGCTTGAGGGCCTGTTCGACGGGACGTACGTCAGGGGGCTGGCGGTCAACACCGACGCCCAGCACCTGCTCAGGGTCAACGTGCAGGACAAGGTTCTGATAGGGCGCTCTGCCAGAGGCAGGGGCGCTGGCGGCGACCCGGAGAAGGGCGAGCAGGCGGCTTATGAGTCCGAGCGGGCTCTCAAGACGGAGATCGAGGACTGCGATTTGGCATTCATCACAGCGGGACTGGGAGGTGGCACTGGGACAGGGAGTGCACACGTGGTCGCTCGGCTGGCCAAATCGGCCGGGGCTCTGACCATCGCTGTGGTGAGCTATCCCTTCATTTCGGAAGGGGCGCTGCGAAAGCAGAATGCAGAATGGGGCTTGGAGAGACTGCGGGAGGTGTGCGACACTGTGGTCGTGCTGCCCAACGAGCGTCTTCTCGAGGTCGAGGGGGTTCGTGACCTCCCGCTCGACGCTGCATTCCGCGTCGCAGACGAGCTTCTGATGAGGAGCATTGCAGGGGTCTCCGAGATGCTCTCGAAAGAGGGTGTTGTCAATCTCGACTTCCAGGACCTACGCTCAGTGATGGAGAATGGTGGCGGGGTGGCTGTCATCGGGCTTGGCGAGGCGCGTGGCGAAGGCAGGGCCGAGAAGGCCACCGAGGAAGCCCTAGAATCCCCGCTCCTCGACATAGATATCTCCGATGCGAGAGGTGCGCTGGTCAATGTGGTCGGTGGGCCGACGCTGTCGCTGGGCGACGCCGAACAGTGCGCCAAGCTGATTCGTGAGAAGGTGAATCCCTACGCCCGGATTATCTGGGGGGCCACCACCGACGACAGCATGGGGGATGACCTCAGGGTCCTGCTCGTGCTGACTGGCGTGAAGAGCGAGCAGATAGACGGGGCCTCGAGGCACACTCAGATGCGCAACCTCAGGGACCGTACCGTCGAGTTCGTGAACTGAATGGCACTCAGATTCGTTTTCGAGCCCCTTAGGGCTCGCCCGGCGTGCTTAAATGGGGTCTGTCGGTCGCCGGGTCGCTTCGAGGGTTAGTGATGGCTATCGAGAGTTCAAACGTGGGTCCTATCGAGGACACCGTGCAGGGTTGGCAGGATGAGATAGAGGGGCGCGTTCGCAGCCTCCAGACCGGATCCTACGCTCGCATCCTCAAGATGGCGAGGAAGCCGTCCAAGCAGGAGTTTCGTCAGACTGTAATCGTCTGCGGCATCGGGATGTTCGTGCTCGGTGCAATCGGTTTCTTGATGCTGTGGCTCATGGACAGCGCCTTCCCCTTTATTCTTCGATTGGCTGACCGAGTGAGGTGATTACATGTCAGATGCGTTCACAGTCTACATCCGAAACGCGGAGAGTGTGCTGCTGATGCAGCGCGCTGACGGGGTCGCAGACCTCCCCGGCGCTTGGGACGGCATCTACGGGATTGGGGATTCAGCGGACATCGATGCCGTGAAGGCTAGGATTACTGAAGTCACGGGAATCGAGGCTGGGGACCTGAAGCACGTTCGTTCGGGTGAAGCACGCGGACTAGCCTACGAGAACCGTCTCGAGGAGGTGACCCCAATGCTCTTCGTCAGCTCCGTCGAGGAGGTCGATGTCCGGGGCCTTTACAAGGGCTACGAGTGGGTCGACCCAGGCACCATACAGGAGAGGGAGTACTCGACGCCGCAACTGCGCGAAATGTACGGCGACGTCTCCTCTTACCTCTACATACTCAAGACATCAATCGGGCAGGAGCAGAATGTCGCCAGGGAGATTCAGGCTC
>BPDA01000020.1 GCA_019654055.1 Methanobacteriota archaeon
GCAAAACAGCGGGGACCCAAAGGGTGTACCGGAAGCCCCGCCTGTCGGTGAATTCGTGCATCCCAGTCAGCAGGAAGCACGCCAGCCAGCCGATGGTCAATGCCACGCTCAGCCCCATAGTCGCTTGGTTCCCGTAACTCGCAGGGAACGAGCGAATCCCCTGTTCGCGATCCACATCCACGTCCATGCGCGCGTAGTTGATGTCGAATGCAGAAATCCACAGCGCCACCCCCAAGGAGATGAAGAACAGCTCAGGGTACCACAGGAACTCCGTCCCTCCGTCAAACATCCCTGTGATGGCAGCCCAGCCGAGCGTGTCAGCGGAGATGGCCACCCATGCGCCTGCGGGAGCCAGAGCCAGACAGAGCCCAATCCAGAAGTGGCAGATCCATGAGACCCTCTTGGTGTACGGGTACGCCACGAACGCTAGCACAGGTAACCAAGCCATCTTCAGAGCGACCTCGTTCAATCTCCATGCAGCGAAAAGGAGCATCCCGAGGAAGGCCGCCGACAGCATCCAACCCGCGCGATTCGAGATCGTCCCTGACGGCAGGTGCCTTGACGCAGTACGCGGGTTCTCAGCGTCTATTTCCCGATCAATTATCCTGTTGAGGGCCATGGCAAGCCCCCTCGCGCCGATAGCGGCCACTATGATCCACACCAGATCCATGCTCTGCGACCCGAACTCTCTGTCAGCCAGTACGAAACCAATCAGAACGAATGGGAGGGAGAACAGTGTGTGCTCCACTTTGACGAACTCGAGGACATCCCTGACTTCCATCAGTAGCCCCCCTCGGCCAGCCACGCATCCACCCTCTCGGCTACCTCGGGGTCGTGTATCGTGACGCCGGGCCAGCGCCGAACGGGAATCGGCCCCTTGTTCGATGGAATCGGCGCGGTGGCGTCCCACGCCACTCGGCCGCCGCCCTCGTCGAAGTGCAAGTCACGGCCGACGTCGAAGCGGCAGAACAGCTGCCAGAGCAGATGCCGTCGCCAGTCGTCGCTGGCCAGATAGGCGTCGTCGTCTGTGATGAACAGCCAGCGCAGGTTGTGGGCCGCCTCCAGCGACCAGATTGCATCGCAGATTTCCCTAATCACCTCGCGCTGCCCCGCAGCACCCTCCTCGCTGGTCACCTCCATGCTGGACTCGGGCTTCGGCCCTCCTTCGATGTTCGTTGTGACCACCAGCATCGATGAGCGCAGCATCCTGGCTTGGATGACCCCTTCACCGCCGAAGCCGATATTTCCAACGATTCAGGACAGCCCGCCTGCTCGGGAGTTTGGAGTGCGGGTCGCCTTCCGGTGGCGTCGAAGCGTCGATGATTAGCTTGTCGTGGATGTTGTCCCACGGCGCCGCGTGGGCGAGCGTGTCGGCCACCATCCCCCGCAGGAATACTAGATCCTCGGGGATGTGCACCCGGTAGTCTATGGCGTCTAGGAGGGCATCGAGATCCTTGACCGGGTGGTTCTCGTCCACCACGACGGTGACCTTCTGGAACATCAGTTGGCCGGCGCCTAGGAGACCCAGCGCGGTTTTGCGCGCTTGCCTCGGGTAGCGCTGCTTGGAGGCGACGATGGCTAGGTTGTGGAAACCGGGCTCTAGCGGAAGGAATAGGTCGACGAGGTCGCGGTGCTGAAACCTCAGCACGGGCAGAAAGGCATCGCCAATGGCCTCGCCGAGGTAGCCGTCCTCCATCGGCGGCGTGCCCACTATCGTCATCGGTACCATCGCGTCCCTGCGGTGGGTAATCCTAGTGACGTGCATCACCGGGTACGGCTCAGCCAGCGAGTAGTAACCGAAGTGGTCGCCGAATGGACCCTCCAGACGAGTCTCGCCGGGTACCGTGTAGCCCTCAATGACGACATCACACTCGGCTGGCACCCACAAATCACTCGTCGCACACTTGGTTATTGGGAGCCTCTTGCCGCTGAGCAGTCCTGCGAACTCATACTCGGACAGGTTGTCCGGCAATGGGGAGATGGCGCTGAAGGTCAGCCCCGGTGGACCGCCTAGGCAGATTGCCACGGGCATCCTGCCAGTAGTTGCGTCAGCGTGATCGGCGCCGTGCTTGTGCGCCTGCCAGTGCAGGCCCACCTCCCTTGGGCCAAACACCTGGCTGCGGTACATACCCATGTTGTGGGCGCCGGTGTCCGGGTCGGCGGTGACCACCAGTGGGAGCGTCATGAACGGACCAGCATCTTCCGGCCAGGTCCGCGGAATCGGCAGCCTCGTGACGTCGGGTTCCTCCATCACGACCTGCTGACAGGCCCCCTTGGAGACCTTGCGAGGCGCCATTGACATGCCTCGCATGGCGAGGCCGACCCCGGTCCATGGCGCCTTGAGTATACCTCCTACGTCGGGCTTCATCAGGGCCACCATGCCCTCGCCAATCTCCTTCGGCTCCTCAACGCCGAGCGCCCTGTAGGTCCTATCTGTGGTGCCGTAGAGGTTCATCAACAGCGGAAACTCACTGATGGTGCCGTCCGACAAGCGGGGCTGCTCGAACTTGATTGCAGGTCCTCCTCGCTTGACGAAGCGATCGGCGAAGCACCCTGCCTCCAATTCGACATCCACCGGATCGGGTATCCGCAGTATATCGTCGGACTCCTCCAGAGACCTGACGTACCCCGACAACCGCTTCCAGACCATGAGCCGGCGGAGCGCTTACAGAATGAGAAGGTTCGCTCGCCATCATAGATGGCGGGACCGAGGGTTTCTTTGATATCAGGCCTTCCCACGGTACCATGGGCGATGCAGTGAGCACCTGCGACGTGCTGGTCATCGGAGCTGGTCCGGGGGTGGGAACGCCGCCCTGCAGTCCGCTCGAAGGGGTCTCTCCACCGTGCTAATCGAGGATCATCCCGCCATTGGGACGCCGGTTCACTGCGGCGAGTGCATCTCGGACATCGCCTGCGACAACCTCGAGCTGGAGCTACCAGAGCACGTCATCAGCATGCGGGTGCACGGAATCAGGGTGGTATTCCCCGACGGCACCGAGAAGTGCCTGACTGAGGAAGGGTACGTGCTAGAGAAGCACCTGTTTGAGAGATGGATTGCCGAAGAGGCTGTCGAGGCCGGAGCCAGCATGCACCTCGGCCACAAACTCTCCTCGATGGAGAGGTTGGAGGAAGACGGTCGGTTCGCCGGCTGGTTGTGCGACGGCAAGGGCGACGAGTTCCCGATTCGGGCCAAGGTCGTAATCGACGCATCCGGAGTCGCCGCAGTATGCTCGAAGATTGTCAGGCAGAGCAACGACGAGCCACTCAACGAGATGGGCAAGGTGGTGGCAGGCATGCAGTACGAGCTGCTCGAGGTGCCAACCGACGGCTACCTCGACTTCTACATCTGGCCGAAGTACGCCGAGAAGGGGTACCTGTGGATGATTCCCAAGTGCGACGGACGGGCCAACGTCGGACTGGTCACCGAGGATAGACCAAGGGCCAAGAAGGCGCTAGATGAGTTCATTGACATAACCCACTTCAAGGAGCTGGAGCAGGTACGCCCTCCTTGGAAGGCGAAGGGAAGCCCGGCCTTCGGTGGGACCATACCAATCTCAGGCCCCTTCGAGAACACCCATCACGACGGGCTGATGCTGGTTGGCGACGCCGCTGGCTTCACCTCACCGCTCTTCGAGGGTGGCTCGCACCTCGCTCTGAAGTCGGCGGTCTACGCCGCTGACACCGCTGCAGCGGCCATAGAGGAGGGCGATCTCAGCGCAGAGCGTCTGTCAGAGTACTCGAGGCTTTGGAAGGATGAGTTCCCTCCTTACGACAAGATCCTGCGTGGCAAGAACGCGCTGTTCGAACTGACTGACGACGAGATGTCGGTGATGGCACGCTGCTTCCCGGACGAGATGGCTGACATGGGCATCAGCGGCAAGGCGTTGGTGGGACTGAGGCTGCTGGTACGACGCCCCGGGCTCTACTTCAAGCGAATCGTGCCTGCCATGCTGGCCTTCGGCTACAGCAGGGCAAGGTACTACGGGTGGTGATTCCGTTCTCACCGGCCTGGGGACGGCGCTGCTCGCGCTGGCGCTGCTGACCAGCCTGCATCAGATTACTCGTCCCGAACAGGCGAGTGACACTTTGGTCCAAAACGTCACCATGGCCTCGCAAATCTCCCCGTTCGCCCTTCTTGTCGGCGCCTTTGTCGTAGACGCCTCCTCTCTGGAACTGGTGGCTCGCTACGGCAGCAGCGAGTTGCCGTTGCTGTACCGAGTGTCCGCCGTATGGGGCGGCAGGGCCGGACCGCTGTTGCTCTGGGCGGCCATTCTGGCAGTGGTGGCTTGGTTCATGGCCCAAAGAGACGAGCAGACCTCGCTCGAGGTCCGCATCATGCACGGTTGGGTGGCAGCGCTGGTAGTACTGTCATGGCTTCTCGGCCCCTTCGCAGCTGCCACTGGGGTCCAGGGGGAGCTGCACCCGCTTCTACAGACCGACCTGATGGTCATCCACCCTCCTGTGGTGTTCTCCTACTACGCCTTGTGCCTAGCCACTGCCAGCGTCGCCCTCGCAGGGGTCCTTAGGCGCGATTCGGCGGAGGCCATCCACGAAGCGCAGCTTCACTGGGCCCGAGCGGGATTCGTGCTCGGCAGCATCGGCATCGGGCTGGGCGGGCTATGGGCATACACGGTGCTCGACTGGGGCGGCTACTGGGCCTGGGACCCGGTCGAAACCGGTTCTATACTGCCGTGGCTGGCGCTGCTGCTAATCGTCCACGTCAGAGCCAAGCCCGGCTCCAGCGCGGTTTCGGCTGCACCCGCCGCCGGCCTGATTGCAGGCGCGCTTGCCTTCCACGCCACGCTAGTGACGAGGGCAAACGGTGTTTGGGCCTCGGTGCACGCCTTCGTGGCAGACGGCGAGGGCACTCTGGCCGATGACCCCTACCTTCGTGTCATCGACATAGCCGAGTTCAGCCCGGTGGGGATTGAGGTCACCTCCTACCTCGTCGTAATCGTCATTCTCGGCTACTACGCTTACGCTCACCTACGCCAAGAGCAGCACTCCGAGCTAGCCGCTTCGGGCGGCACCTCGATGCTCGAGTCAAAACCCCAGCTGTCCGTCGCTTTGCTACTGTTCTTCGGCGCCGCTGCCTATTGGATAGGCTCGACCGCGGTTTTCGCAGTCGGCCTCGCCCTGCTGCTGCTGATTGTCCACGGCGACTCCACCCACCCGCCGATGCACTGGATCGCGTCGGGCGTGCTGCTGATGTTGTTCTCCAGCTGGCTGTGGATCTCCCAGATACAGCAAGCCGTTGCAGGGCTGATACCATTCCTCGCTCCGTGGCTGCTGTCGCCCGAGGACGAGGGCGAGTTTGAGGGGGCCCTCCTCCCACTCTCCGACGCGTCAGCGCGGACCCGAGCTGCTAGGATGGTGCCGTGGTACGGCGGCGCGGCTTTCCTCCTCCTGACTTGGCTGCTTCTGACCATAGAGATAGACGGCTCCAGCCTACAGGCTCACGAGTTCTACGGAGCCCCGTTGATAGGACTCCTAGCCGTCGGCCTGACTCTGTATGCATGGGGTCGCTCAATCACCCCCGAGAGGGGCTCTAGGATGGTCGGAGTCGTGCTTCTCATCTCAATAGCTCTAGCCAGTGCAGCCGACCAGATTGCACTTCCCGGGGACCCGGAACTGCTTTTCACGAACGGCATAACCAGAGGCGCAGTCGCACTGTTCCTGCTGACTTGGCTGCTATTTGCATTGCCATCGACCGCGCAGCAGGCATGGCGCACGGCCAGCACCACTCTGCCTAGGCTCAGAGAAGGCGGCCTCGGCAGTAGCAACGCACCGCGCACGAGGCTGCTAGCATCGCACCTCGCTCATCTGGGCATCCTACTGCTCCTAGTCGGCCACGTCCTGACCACGACCCTCGTAGACCGCTCGGACCCATCTCACCAAGTCACCCTCGAGTTGGACCAACCTGTCGAGCACGACGGCTACGAACTCGTTTTCGTAGGCACGGAGCTAATCTCGGCTGCCGACGAGAACTACGACTTCTCAGTCGGAGACGGTTTCGTTGGGGTAATCGTGGAGGTCAGGGAGGACGGGGATCTAATTGACACCCTGAGGCCGGGGATGCTGAGGTTCGATTCCCCCAGTGGAGCGGTCAACTCTCGTTCCGAGGTGGACAGGATGACCAGCTTGAAGGGAGACACCATCATGATTCTAGATATCTTCCAGTCCAACGACCTGCTGAGCTCAATGATACTGGGGGGCACCGAGGAGGTGCAGACGGTCAGGGTCACGGTGCACAACCTGATGGGAAGCCACCTAGTCTGGGCAGGGTGGGTCCTTGTGATGCTCGGAGGGGCTCTGGCCCTATCCTCTAGCGACCGCTCTGTAGAGCACTAGGGGTATGAGATATCACCTACGGTGATACCGTTTGAATGAAAAAGGGGGAGCCGGTCGGCGGGTCGCCTAGGAGGCCCGAAGATGGACGAAGGGACGATAGTTCACATCGATTATGACCTGTTCAATGCGGACAGTGAGAAACTCATCGAGACCACTCGCGAGGACATCGCCAAGGAGCACGATGCCCACGACGAGAACCGAACCTACTCGCCCATGGTCACCGTGGTCGGCGACGGCCGGCTGATTCCCGGGTTCGAGACCCATCTGGCAGAGGCAGAGGCCGAGACCGACTACAGCTTCGACATCGAGCCATCAGAAGCCTACGGGGAGCGCGACGCAAGCCTCGTGGAGACCATCAGCCAAAACGTCCTGTTGCGCAGCGTGCGCGACCCAGAGATGCTCGGCATCGGCTCGCCAGTGGAGATTGGTGGCCGCACGGGCGTGCTGCAGTTCCTCAGCGCCGGGCGCGCGAGGATAGACTACAACCACCCTCTGGCGGGGGCGACGCTGCGCTATGACTACCGCATCACCAAGGTCGTCGAGGACCGCAAGGAGAAGGTCGAGACCCTACTCGAAATGAACACCGGGCGCGACGACTTCGAGGTGGAGTTTGACGACGACGACCTCACCATTACCACTCCCGAGGCAATCGCCTACGATCAGAACTGGGCCTTCACCAAATTCAGCCTCGTCCGCACCCTCAGGGACCACTTGGGAGTCGGTATCGTGGTGTTCAGGGAAGTCCACGAGCCTCGTGAGATCACCGAGGAAGAGTGACCGCATCGGCAGCACTCCACTATCGGCTCGCACAGCCGACGAACCACACGCGGATTGAAGACATGCAGTGGCTTCCGAGTGACGATGAGGCGTAGCAGCACAGCGATTTCTGTCCTCGCCATCCTACTCGCATCTACTCTGACCAGCGGCTGCCTCGGGCTAGCCGCCCAGAGGGAGGTGATGGAGTCTTGGAGGGAGCCGCCGCTGGTGATTGACAAGGAGGAGACATTTGGCTGGGACCACACCTTCGAGTCGACCGGGTTGGAGGCCGCTGATCCCTACGAGACGGAAGAGCTCATCGAGTTCGACGACAGCGTGACGATGCTAGTCATCAACTTCCGGGCCCAGTTCCCTTGGTCCTCGCAAATCGAAGAGGTGATTGGCAACCAGACCAATGATGTGCGATACGTTGAGGTTCGGCTCTGGGAGCCTGGCGTCAAGGAGGCAGGTGGCGATCCATTCTGGGAGATCGTGACCAGCAACGACTACCCTCAGACCAGATTTACATTGGGCAACGGCACCTTCGTGGAGGGCAAGTGGACCTTCGAAGTAGAGGCACGTGGCTACGGAATCACCGCACCGATAGAGCAGTTGTCGTTCCATGACCACTTCGATGTGTACCTGACCATCACGCGCCCGTGCGTACGCTTCGCTGAGGTGCACGAGAGCGGCGAATGCACCCCCCTGACCGAATTGGACTAGATCTGGCCGACATGGGGCTATGCGTAGCGCTTATGAGTCAAGGGCAGGTCGCCGCGACGCTGAGGATTCAACTTGGATGAGAGTCTAGCCCTTCTCGTGCCGCATGATGTGTACGAGCAGCACGCAGTGCACATCGGGACCAACCAGAAGTCCGCGGACATGAAGAAGTTCCTCGACACCATGCGCGAGGATTCGAGCGGGCTGCATCTGATAGACGTCCACCACACCGACTCACGCATACGCGTAGCAGCCAAGTTCCTGTCCCGCTACGACCCCGAGAGGGTACTCATCGTCAGCGCTCGGCAGTACGGACAGCGCCCAGCCCGTAAGTTCGCGGAGAGCATCGGTTCGATGCGCATCGTAGGACGCTTCATCCCTGGCACACTGACCAATCCAAGACTCCGAACCTACATCGAGCCCGAAGTGATACTGGTCACAGACCCGGCTGCGGACTCCCAGGCGCTGTCGGAGGCAGTGAGCTCCGGCATACCCGTCGTGGGCATCTGCGACGCCAACAACAGGCTACGTAATGTGGACCTAGTGCTCCCAGCCAACAACAAGGGCCGACGCTCGCTGGCTCTGGTCTACTGGCTGCTGGCGCGTGAGATACTCAAGATTAGAAGCAGCATCACCGATGCCGACTGGGAACGCTCGCAAAGCGTAGATGACTGGGAATCGACCTTCTGAACTCTCGACGGACTCATAGAGGAGTTACCGAACCGCGCCCCGTGTCCAATCAGGCAGTGCCGCTGTTCCTCGCCCCGATGGCAGGCGTCACCGACCTTGCCTACAGGCTGCTCGCACGCGAGTGCGGCGCCGATATCACCGTCACCGAGTTCACCGCCGCCTCGGGCCTGACTAGGCGCAACACGAACTCGTGGCTCAAGGTAGAGAGCGACTCGCGAGAGAAACCATTCATTCCACAGATCTTCGGCGGTATCACCTCGGAGATGGTCGAGACAGTCGAATTACTGCAGGACAGGGCCGATGTCATTGACATCAACTTCGGCTGCCCCGCTCCAAAGGTATGCCGCAATGACGCCGGCGCGGCTCTGCTCAGGGACCCCGACAGGGTGGTCGAGATGGTTCGTGCCTGCCTCGACGTCGCCGAAGTTCCAATCACTGTCAAGGTCAGGCTCGGCACTGGCAGCGGACCGAATACTGCGCTAGAGGTCGCTCGACGCTTGGAGGCCGAGGGCATAGAGAGGATATGCGTTCACGGCAGGACACTGCGCCAGAGGTACTCCGGCGAGGCCGACTGGCAGCAAATCCGAGAAATCGTCGAGGCCGTTGAAATCCCGGTCATCGCAAACGGCGACGTGACTGATGCAGTCACAGCCACCCGGTGCCTGAAGGCGACCGGTGCCGCAGGGGTGATGATAGGTAGGGGGGCCATCGGCAGACCGACCTTGTTCCACGAGATTAAACGAGACCTCGGATGGTCCAACGGCAAGCCTCCATGGGGAGTAGATGACCCTGCCGTAGCCCGTCACTGGTGCTGGGAGAGGTACATCGAGCTGAGCTCGGAGCTCTATCGCGAACACGGCAACAAGAACCTCAAGCGCCACGCGGTGTCATTCACCAAGGGACTGCCAGGGGCCTCGGCCATGAGAGTGGAGCTGCACTCGATTCACGACCAACGGCGCCTAGGCCAGAGGGTCTCGGAGTATCTGGAAGGACTGGCCTGCCCAACCGGGGCGGTGGCCTGATGCACGATTCGATTAACGTCAAGGGAACGGAGTTGCAGGAGTGCTCCACAGAACCACTCACAGGATGGTTCCGCGATGGCTGCTGCAATACTGACGGGCGCGACTCGGGGTCGCATACGGTCTGCGCGATAGTCACCGAGGAGTTCCTCCAGTTCGCTCTTTCACAGGGCAATGACCTGATTACCCCAACACCTCAGTTTGGCTTCCCCGGACTGAAACCGGGAGATAGATGGTGCGTGTGCGCTGGGACATGGCAGGATGCGGCAGAGGCCGGGTTGGCCTGCCCGGTCGTCCTAGAGGCCACCCATGAGGAGGCGCTGGCGGTCTGCGATCTCAAGATGTTGGAGAACCACTCCGCGTGATTATTCGTCACGCTCGCAAAGGGCCTCGTCGAGCCGCTGCGCCACGGTCCTCATCCGACGCAGGGTCCTGTCCACCCTGCGCATCACCCTCTCCTTGACTGCAGCCCCGTCCCTGCCGGCGACCCTGAATCCGTACGGCATTCTGCCTCCTAGGGTGTTGAGCAGGACCTTCTGGGAGTCCAGCGGGACCGGACCGAGTATCTCCTGAACCTTCTCGATGTTCAGCTTCTTCTTCCTAACGCCTGATATTAGGGCCTTGGAGACGGAGTCGTCCAGCCTGCCTACACCACCCCTCGTCATCAGCCACTCCTCGCCTCGCGCATCGTGCTGACGCATCAGGCCCCCATATACGTCCTGAGCTATGCGATCCAGCATCGGTACGCGCTCGACGATGCCAGCCGCCCGCATGCGCTCGACCGACCTCTGGACGCGAGCTCGGGAGTCGCCGCACTTGTCTGCTAAAGCGAGCAGGGTGATTGCCCTGCCGCTGGACGCCAGTTCCTCGAGCAGGTCGCGTGACAACCTGTCTCCCTGCTTGACCCTCTCCCCTCCAAGACCGAGGTCGCGCACCAGCGCATCGAACCTGTCCTCTCCTTCGTAGGCAACTCCGGGCTCTGCTACCTCGATGCGGAAGGCGATGTCGTCGTCCTCGCTCGATGCGACCATCCTGTCATCCGACTCGGAGACCACATCGGCTAGCTCGGACAGCCGCAGGTCGAGGATCGCGCGTGCTTGGACCGCCACCAACTCGACGGCCGCGCTGACCGAGCCCCCCCTGAGGACGTGGATGTGCCACCGCCCCTCGGTGTTTGCGGCCAGAAGCCCGGACTCCCTCAGTTTGACGAGCTGGTGGTGGACGCCGGTCTGGGAGAGCCCGCTTGCGTCGCCCAGAGCACTGGCGTCCCATCCCCCGAGGGGGTCAACCAGCACGGTCTGGCGAAGCATCCTGTGCAGCGCGCCCTGCTCGTCCTCGACGCTAGCCCCCTCCGTCTTCCGCCTGATTAGACCCATCGAATCGAGCAGCCAGGCCAGCAGGACATCGGGGTCCTTGCTGCCCGTTGGCATCGGCGATTCGGACACCCTCAGTCTGAACATGCGCGCTCCGCGCGCATTCCGGGGCACAAGAGGCTTGGCCACTGCCAGATGCTAACTCAGGCGTATTCGACGCGAACGTCCAACCACGGGTAGTCCACCTGGGAGGTCTGCAGCCCGGACATGTGCGGAGCCAGAGCCAGTTTGGCCGGGCACAGGATTCCACGCTGCCGCAGCACCCCTATCGCCGAGTGGACCGACGCCCTAGAGCGCCCGAGGTCGCGAGCTAGTTGGGCCTGCGATACGGGCTCGGGGGCCTTGGACAGTCTAGCTACGACCTTACGCTGGACCGTCGACAGTCCGACAGGAAGCATCTCCGCGGCGCGACTTTGGTCAGTCACCCCAGTGCCTGAGAGAATCTCCACCTGCGAAGGCGCTCCCGCGTAGTAGCAGGTGCGCCCGTTGACAGGCATCGTGGTAACGGACCGCTCGTTGACCAGTACGTCGAGATGGTGCCGGAGCGTACCGTTGGCAGCGTCGAGTTGGCGCTGCAACTCGCGGAAGTGTATTCCCGGGGACCGCTCGAGCGTGTTGAGTATGCGCTTCCTCAGCGGATGCTCCCAGGGATGGTCCTTAGGCGCTGCCAGAGTGCCTTGGGCTGCCGGCGCGATAAGCGGCAGGAGGCCCGCGAGGCCGAGGGCGCCCCCTGCTATGGCAGCCAATCCATCGACGTACCAAGGGCGCGTACTGCGCCACTGCTCGATGAGGGCCATGACACCCTTCGTCGACGTACGACCTTTGAAGCATACGGTTGGTTGTGTCGGGCATGCTCGGGATGCGCACTCACTTCGGTCCGACGACTCTGCCCTGATGCAGCTTCATGTAAGCTACCAAGGGGCTCAGCAACCTGCCGGCCTCCCGGCCGTGTTCCGTGAGGCGGTAGACCACTCGGATGGGCGGGCCGTCCTCGACCACCCTGTCCACCAGTCCATTCTCGACGCAGGTGGTGAGCTTGTCCGACAGGGTCCTGCTGCTGATGCCGCGCAGGAGCTTCCTCATCTCGTTGAAGCGACGGTCGCCGGCGATGTACAGGGTGGCTAGGATTTCTATGGCCCACTTCGAGCTGAAGATTGAGAACGCGTCCACGGCCGCATCGACCTCCCAACTGATATCGTAATCGTCGTCGTTGTACTCCCCGAACATTCTGCGGATTAACGCGCCGCTATCCTCCACTACGGAGATCTCCTCGTGAATCTTCTTGATGTCCGAGGCTGAGATTCGCATGGGACCAGACGACATTGGAAACAGGTTGTGCAGGAGCCATTTAGTGTATAAAATGCACCTCGGTGTAATCATGAATACCCTTCGGTTGATATATGGGAAATCGGTCATTAGTGTGAAAACTACACTAAGTAGTAGGAGGAAACCACATGGACAGACTATTGGAGAACTGGTTGGAAGAGACGATGGGAGATGGAGATGCCTTGGCCGATGTGTCGAGGGTAAGCCTGAGGGCAGCGATATACGCTGCGATTGCTAACTACAGGGCACCTGCCTGGATTCAGTCCCCCCGGCAAGAATTAATTCAAGTAAACAGTAGAAACCCGACAACGGCCAGTACTAGGAATAGGACAATTTTTCCTAGACTCTGTTCGAACTGTCCCGGTGTGGGACTCATTCCTGACTGCTGAGATTTGGGCAATGGTTTGTGACATTCGGGGCAGTAAGCTTTGGTAACATGCTGCTTTTCCATCACTACAAAACCAGGATCTTGCCTCCATGGTCGCCCAGTCGAATCTCCCCCATATGCTACAGGATTGCTTTCTACACCCCGTGACTTCATCGGATCGTCGCCTGTCCAACCACAACGCGGACAACCGTATACCATGATTGTCGAGCAGAGCCTTGAGTATTCAGCCTTCTCACGAGTTGGAGTAGGACGGTCTGCGCCCCTCAATCAGTGCGCTCAGCCCCTCGAACGCGTCCTCAGTATCAAAAATCGCCTCGAGACCCTCGAGCTCGAGCTCTAGTCCCGACTCTAGGTCTGAGCCAGCAGCCGAGTCGAGTAGGTCGCTGGCCATCGAGAGTGCGATTGGTGCGGCACGGGACAGCGATTTGAGCTGCCTCGAGACCGCCTTGTCATCAGTCTCGAAGCCGTCGGGAACGTCTCCTGACAGCAGCGAGGGCATGTTGCCCTCAGAGTAGAACGAGTTCGCGAAGGCTACGGTCGGATTACCTGGGTCAGCCGGTTGGCCGGGGTACTTCTGCCTCGGTTTGCCGGCAGATGCTATCGAGGCCACCGTGGCCTCGACCTGCGAAGGCTCGACTAGGTGGGTCAGCAGCCCGAGTGCCTCGGCGGAAGAAGCATCTAGGAAGTTGCCCGCTAGCACCGCGTAGCGAGCGCACTCGATGCCGCAGATTCGAGGGGTCCGCTGAGTGCCCCCGAGCCCTGGGTAGATTCCGATGCCGGTCTCGGGGAACCTGAATTGGGTGCGACGGGTTCCTATCCTGTAATCGCAGGCTAGAGCCAGCTCTAGTCCGCCGCCCAGCGCCAACCCGGTGGTCATGGCTATGGTGGTCTTCGGACTGCTTTCCAGCTTGTCCAGTACAGCGTGCCCGTGCGCGGTGAAGTCGTAGATGTCCTGGATCGCACCGGCTCTGATCTTGTCGACGAAGAACTTCACGTCCGCGCCGGCCACAAAGGCCTTGCCAGCCCCTTCGAGGGCGATTGTAGTGATATCGTCGCGGGCGTTCAGCCCGTCCAGCACCTCGCCGAGCTGCGACACCACGGTCACGTTCAGCGCATTCATTGCCTCGGGCCTGTTAATACGCACCGTGGCGATGCCGCCTTCGACTTCTACGTCGATGTATGAGAAATCGAAAGGTTCCTGCCTTTCGGTGAACCAGTCGGGTAGCTCCAAGTCCGCCTCATCGGCATAGGCGGATGCCATCCGCACGGCCTCGCTGACGCCTATTCGATTGGCGATCTCGAACGGCCCGAGCGCCCAGCGCAGACCGACCTTGGCGCCTCGGTCGACGTCCTCCATCGAGCAGATTCCCTCGGCTACAATCTGGGACGAGACGGCGAAGACCTGACCGAGAAGGCGCTCTCGAATCCTCACCGCAACCTCGTCGTCGCACCTCTCTTCTCCCTCGACATCCCAGGTCCTGCCATCTGCGACTAGGTCGCGCAGGCTCTGGGTCGCCGAGTATCGAGGGGTGTCTAGCTGGGTGGCGAGGTAGTCGGTGGAGTGCATGGCTATCGGGGAACCTGTCAGGTTCATCAGCGCGAACGGGCCGAGGCCGATGCGAAACGCATCACGGGCCACCGCGTCGATTTGTGCCGTCGTGCCAACACCCTCTTCGAGCAGCCTGCAGGCCTCGTTCAGCCACGGTACGAAGAATCGGTTGACCACGAAGCCGGGCCTGTCCTTGCATATGATGACGACCTTGCCCATGGTCTTGCAGTACTGCTCGACGGCGGCAAGGGCCTCGGTAGAGGTAGTATCGGCTGGGATAATCTCGACCAGTCTGTTCTTGGCAGGATGGTAGAAGAAGTGCAGTCCGACGAAGCGGTCAGGCCTGCCGACGGCCTCGGCGAGGTCGTTGACGGATAGCGACGAGGTGTTGCTTGCCAGGATGGTGTGCTTGTTGCAGACCTTGTCCAGAATGCCGAATACCTCGGTCTTGATCCCAAAGTCCTCGAACACCGCTTCGATGACTAGGTCGGTGTCAGCTGCGACGTTCTCAGTCCCGACCACTCCCGTTATGCGACTCTTGATGCCCTCAATCTGCGCCGGCGAGAAAATCCTCCTCTCCACAGCCTCATCGAGGAAATCTGAAATGGTTTGCTGACCTTTGTCGACCCACTGCTGCTCGCGATCTATCATCTGGACCCCGAAGTGCTCCTGAGCGCTCTTCTGAGCGATTCCCGAGCCCATGTTTCCCGCACCGATTATTGCTATTCTCTCTACGGTGCGCATGCTCGGGCCACCCGCACTTAATCCATCAATGCAGCGGAAAGTAAAATTCCACGCGCCGCGAACTTATTCAGCCGAGCCGAACCTGTGCGGGACATGGGGCGCAGCCATCGACTAGCCGTGCTGCTGGTACTACTCTTCCTAGTATCGCTCTCGCAATCCGCTTATTCGCAGTCTACGGGCATGACCGGCAAGTCCGTCACCGGTTGCACCTGCCATTCCAATTCGGGCTCCTTGTCGCCGTCGATGAGCGGCCTACCCTTCGGAGCAGGCGGATACACTCCAGGTGCGACCTACTCCCTGCAATGGGATGGCGGTCCGCACGTCTCCGGCGATGGTGGATTCAATCTGGACGCGAGCGCCGGCAGCTGGACCAGCCTCGGTTTGAACGTCAAACTACAGAGCGGTGAACTAACTCACAGCAGCGACGCCTCGCGTTCTTGGAGCGCAGACTGGATCGCGCCCGCCGCTGGGACCGGCGACGTCGACTTCACGCTGGCCGTTCTGTATGCCAATGGAAACGGGCAGAACTCCGGCGATACTTGGGGCACGGGTGCGTGGACCCTCTCGGAGGCCAGTGGCTCGGGAGGTACCGCCCCCGTCGCCTCCAACGTCTCCTACGTCCCCACCAGCCCGACCAAGGGCACCGGTCTGGGGGTCTCTTACGACTACCACGACGCCGATGGTGACTCCGAGCAGGGAACGCAGATTAAGTGGTGGAGAGATGGCCTGAGGATTACATCCATCGACGACCTGTCCGATGTGCCCAACAGTTGGATTGGGAGGGGACAGCAGTGGCAGGTTGAGGTGACCCCATCCGACGTCAACGAGGATGGCGAGCCGGTGATGCTTGATCCGGTGACCATAGGCAACACGTTACCTGTGGCGAGGGACCTAGAGCTAACGCCGACCGACCCCTTGGACAACGACGACCTCAACCTCGACTACGAGTACTTCGACCTCGATGGCAACACCCAGCAGAACACTCTGATTCAATGGCATCTCGATGGAGCTACGATACCAGATCTCGATGGCGAGACCTTGGTATCGAGCCTTTGGACAAGATCGGGAGACGAGTGGCAGGCATCTGTGAAGCCGCACGATGGGACCGACTTCGGCGACGTGGTCTGGACCGCGGTAATCGTCATCGGATCCTCCAACCTGCAGCCATCGGCCACAGCCTACGTCTCGCCCCCGGGCAATGCCGTGACCACCGATGCCCTGCAGGTCGTCGTCGGGTACAGCGACCCTGACGGAGATCCCAAGCAGGCGACCGAGATTAGATGGCTTAGGGATGGAATCCAAATCTCTGCCTACAACGACTTGAACTGGGTCCCTCCGGAGGCCACATCGAAGGGCGAGTCATGGGTTGCTGAGGCTAGGGTCTACGATGGGCTAATCTGGTCGGAGTGGGTGACGACCAGCGAGGTCGTGATACAGAACTCGCCCCCGGTCGTGACCTCGATCTCAATGCTGCCGGAGGGCGACCTAATCACTACGATGAACCTGACAGTTGTCTGGGAACAGAGCGACATCGACGGCGATTCGGAGTCGAACAGCGAGATTCGCTGGTGGGTCAACGGTGAGTGGGTCAGGGACTACGATGACATGGTAATCGTCCCGGCCTCCGAGACCGTCAGGGACCAGCACTGGTCGGTACAGGTCATACCGGGCGATGGAGAGGGCCTAGGCTCCTCGATGAAGACCAACGCACGCGTGATACAGAACGCACCTCCCAGCCCACCCGAGGTGTCACTGGGAGGGGACTTCGGCGGCTCGGAGCTCGGCGTGCCTGATTCGATTCACGACCTCGTGGCCCAAGCCACGTCCAATGACCCCGACGAGGAGACGGTACTGTTCGACTACCAGTGGTCGAGGAACGACTTCCACGTTCCCGACCTCGACAGCCAGCCAGTGGTACCCTCTTCGAGGCTAGAGCCCGGTCAGACATGGAGCGTCACCGTCATCGCCAGAGACCCGTGGGGCCTCACCTCATCAGCCTCCCAAGAAGTCACAATCGCCAACCTTCCTCCATCCGCCGCGTGGTCCACCTCGCCCGAGATTTTAATCCCAGGAACTTTGTCCAGTTTCGACGGAAGCGCGTCGACAGATTCGGACGGAGAAGTGGTGACTTGGTTCTGGACGGTCAACGGGGTCAGCTTGTCTGGGCAGGTGATTGATGTGCTGCTTCCCGGAGGAGTGCATACGGTAGCACTGACAGTAATCGATGACATGGGCGACTCGGACACGCTGGAGGAAGAGGTGGTCCTAGGTTCGGCCAACTCAGTCTCGGAGCTCTCTGCCTCACTCGACGGCTCGACGGTCAGCCTATCCTGGGCCGGTTCCTCACCGGAGTACAGGGTGTATCGTTCCACCAGTCCAATCACGACCGTTGTCGGACTGACCGCCCTCGACTCCGTGCCAGCCTGGGGGGACCCTGTACCGCTCGACATGGAGCCCGCAGGAGTCACCGCAGAGACCTCTTGGAGCGAGACCGCCCCGGTCGCCACTACGCTCTACTACGCCGTCACAACGGTCGTAGACGGCCATGAGGTTGTTTGGGTGTCGGGCGCGAACATGGTCAGCGTCGATGCCACTGCCGCTGCCGAATCGATAGACACCGATCCCACCGGCTCGCCCAAGCTCCTGGCCCTGCCGATAGCCGCACTGCTGCTACTTCTGGGTGCCGCAGCCATTGGAATCACGCTGGCGGAGAGCCGTAGGAGGTCAGACTGATGCGCCATAGGATCGCGGTACTGGCAGTCATTACGCTCCTGCTCGCCACTGGCGCCAGCATGGCCAATCCAGGCGGCGAAGGGGATGCCGACCGCGACTTCACCTGCGGCGGCTCGTGTCACGGCGATCCAGCTCTTAGCAGCCCGTCCGACGGAACCATCTCGATATTCGTCGACCCTCTCGCATTCTCCGGCACGGCCACCGCGGTACATGTCACAGCGAGCGGCATGAGCCTGTCAGGCAATCGTCTGCTGGGCGTCTTCCTACTCGGCTCGGCCAACGGCAACGATGACCACCCTGAGGACCACGGCTGGGGAATCTTGCAGGACCCCAATGGCGGCACGAGAAACTACGTCGAGGTCGTGGTCCCGCCCAGCGGCTCGGTAACGCTGACCTGGGTGATGCTGGCTCCCGAGCAGCCAGGAATCCAGACCCTGTTGGCGGAGATTCACCACGGCTCGACCCCGAACAGCAACAACTGGGCCTACTCGTCGCTCACCCGCGGCTACGTGGTGGACGTCCAGCCAGTTCCGGAGAACCTACCTGGGTTTGCGTTCGACTGGTCCCCCGAGACCAGAGTCACAGGCGACGCCTCCCCGACCGAGATTCGGACGAGGAACACGACCTCGGTCTCGGTCCAGTGGATGCTCGAGGGCGAGTGGGTGCCACACGACGCCGAGGTTACAGGCGAGGGCGACCAGTGGCACGCCATGCTTCCTGCCACTATCGGCGAGACCAGAATTCAGTACCAGGTGACGACTTCCAATGGCGACTTCTCAATCGTCCAGCCGTGGCTGACTGTCGCCACTGAGCCTGCTGCCTTCGACGGTGAGATTTGGGGCGCGAGGATGCAGTCCCTTGCCTTGGGGACTACTCGTCATGGCGTTCCTGCTCTCGCTGCAGGCCAGACTTTCCCCGTGGGAGGGCCGCCCCGAGATTGACCACACCGATGAGGTCGAGTCCGTTGAGGCGCCCCCCGAGCCACCCGGACTCGAACCCGACCAGGACTACTGGTCGAGACTGGTCCCGTCCGATGAGAATCCAGGGTGGCTGTGGGACCCGGTTGAGGAGGAGTGGGTAGCGGACCCCGACAATCCGCCGGAGGGTGATGAGTGATGTTCGGGCCAGCGACTTTCCCCGCCGCGATGGCCGAGGTGGTGGTGGGCTCGATGATGCTGGCCTCGCTGTGCGCCATCGGATGCGCGACAGCCACCTTCCTCCCGGGGAAATTTCCGGAGGATGGCTTTCATCCGAGCGGGTGATGGTAACCATGGACAAAGCCTCAATCGCCGGGGCCCTGCTAGGCCTCGCGGTCATGCCCATCGCTGCACTTAGCGGTTCTTTCGCTGCTGACAACGTGGTCAACAGCGCCCTGCTCTACAACAAGTTCGTCTACACCGGTCTAGCCTTCGGGTTCTGGGCTTCGTTCGTCGTTGGAAGGGTCCGTCTCGGACCTGGTATCTGGCAGCACAAGTCGCTCAGCGCACTACAGGGCGCAACTGCTGCCATGGCGATGCTGATGACCACGATGGCCTCTTCGATAGGGGGAAAGCTGGTTCGTGGCGAGTCGCTGGGTTTGACATCATGCCGGTGTGGCTGCCTTCGGACTCGGCCACTGTGCTCAGCCCAATCCTGTCGGCGGCGCTGCTAGTCGTTGGCATAGCGGCACTGGTGGTTGTCATCAGGCTCGGGCCCAAGGCCGAGCGCATCACCTTGGACTAATCTCGCGGTTCGTCCTCGCCCGAGTCCTCATCCTCATCAGGAGTGTCCGACTCGTCGTCCTCGTCCCAGTCGTCATGCATCCATGAGCAGTCCGCGGCATCCGGGTGCTCCTCACACCATTCGTGCTCCCTCCAGTCGTCCTCGTGCTCGTCTTGATGCATGGGCACGCCCATCAGAGCGGCCATCATGTGGGTACACGACTCGACGAGCGGCTCGAGACCGGCTGTGATCTGCCACATCGCATCGTGACTAATCACCGTGCTCTCCTCGTTATCCTCATCATCATAGGTGACTATCTCGAATCCGGAACCGTCTTCCAGCTCGACGGCATGGGTGTTCTCCCAGAAGGTGTCGAAGACGTGGTCATGGCACCACAGCCCAGCCATTTGGTGTAGGATCTCTGGGGGAACTTGCATCTGCATCTGACCTGAGCCTCGCATGTCTCGGTCTTCGTGGCCACGTCGCTCGTCCATCCCTCGCATGCCAGCGCCATTCGCCGTCATCCTGCTCTCGATGATGCCCCTGAGTTCATCGCAGGCCTCGATGTCGCCCTCGCCGCCATCGCAGGCCATCTCGAGCCTCTGCATCTCCTCACCGAGATCCGTATCTACCCTGTCGTTCGCAAGCCGATCATCGCCGTCTTCACGAGCGTCACGGTCATCGCCGGCTGCATTCGTGTCACGGTCGTCTCCTAGTGCCCCCGAGCCGAGGATGACCGATGCGAATAGCAGCAGTCCCATGGTCAGAGCAATCTGTGTTGAGCGGTCTCCTGTAGTCTCCTTGCTACTTTCGTCCATGAAAACTCGTCAGAAGGGACCGATTTGAATGATTTGGCCATGTGTTCATCGAATCGCACTCTCAAAGAGAGTGCAATATCGACTCCAGCCGACGACATTGAGCCTCCGGGCTGAGATCCATATCGGCGATTCGCGCCCGACCCGCCTCTGTCCATGCAGCACGGGTCGCTCCGTCAGCCGCCTGTTCGAGGGCCGAGTGCCAAGCCCCGATGTCGCCGCGAGGCAGAAGGCAGCCGTTGACGCCGTCTACCACAGTGTCACGGAAGCCGCCCTCATCGACAACCAGAGCCGGCGTTCCGACCGAAATCGCCTCCACAGGCGTGAGTCCGAAAGGCTCCCCGTGAGCCATGCTCACAACGGCTCTGGCCCCTCGCATCAAGGCCGCCATCTCAGGGGAGCTGAGGCGTGGGGCTACCCACAACTCGACTCCGCACGATTCGGCGTGCTGGGACAGACGCTCGAGATTCTCTGGGGAACCCCCTCCCACATGAGCGAGCGAGATTCCGCTGCCCGACAGCATTGAGACCGTCTCCCACGACCCCTTCACCCAACTGGCCCGGCCGACACTCACCACGTATGGCCCAGTCATGGCCCGAGGCTCGGAAGGCTCGTCCGAGCCCGATTCGGCGGGAAACTCGTCAGACACTACGCTGGGGAGGAGAACCCCTGCATCGACGCCGTAGACCTCACCAATTCTAGCCGCCGTGTAGCTGGAGTTGCCACTAATCGCCGTCTGTGCCCTGTCGCTCAGAATCCGGATAGCACCGATGTCGCGACGCCTCGCTCGTGACAGCAGGGCGCTGGTCAGACCCAGACTACGCTTGGGCGAGCCATCGATTTGTCTGTGCAAGACGTCCTCGTGCAGGCCTCGGTGCGGCTCGAGCAGGTGGAGGTGGACTGCCACCGAATCCGGAATGTGCTCTAGCAGAGCTAGGCTGCCGTCGCCACTGACCAGGTGGACGGCTTCCGATTCGGCAAGCGTCTTGGTGAGTCCGGAGCAACTCCCCCATGCCTTTGCGGCGGCATCCTTGCCGGAGTCGAGGACCGTAGAGAACGCGTCGGTCGGGGTCTCCCATGCTTCGTCGGGAGAGATTAGAGGTAGCCCGAGACGTGCGCAGACCGACTCCAGCTCTGGCACCGAGTGGAGCGTTGCGACACTCACTTGGAACCTCTGCGCAAATGCAGGCAGGTTACGAATCAGGTCGCGCTCTGCTCCCCCCATCGCGGCGAAACTGCCCTTAGCGAC
>BPDA01000021.1 GCA_019654055.1 Methanobacteriota archaeon
CAATCACCTTCTTCTGCGCCTTCGCCTGGCTGGGTCCTCACGAGTGGATGTGGTGGGGCGTATTCATCCTGTATGGGGCCACTGAGATACTTTGGTTGCTGAGGGATGGTTATTGCATCATCACCGATATTGAGAGATATTTCAGAGGAATCCCTCGTCCCGATTCTCACCTAGACCAGAACTTCATCCGCAGATTGATTCATCTTATCGTGAGACGCGACATACGACCAGAGGATGCGAGGAAACTTACTCGTGTTTGGGGTCGTATCGGGTGGCTGGTTGCCACTGTCCGGCTGTTCGTAATCTGATGGCAGCGAGTTTGCTTAGCCGAAGAGGCCATGTTGGGTTGGCCCCCTCGTAGCGCTGTGTCAGACGAGCAGGGGGCGCGCTACGCGAGGCATCTGACCCTCCCTGAGGTCGGACCCGAGGGGCAGAGGCTGCTCGGCGAGGCCTCGGTCCTAGTCGTCGGGGCCGGCGGCCTAGGCTCACCGGCCTTGCTTTATCTAGCGGCTGCGGGGATAGGGCAAATCGGAGTCATCGATGACGACTCCGTCGACATATCGAACCTGCAGAGGCAGGTCCTGCACGACACCGCCTCTGTCGGCGATGCCAAGGTGGTGTCCGCGAGGCGTCGACTCACTGAGCTCAATCCGGAGATTGTCGTCGAGGCGCACGAGGCGAGACTCGGTGTGGACAACGCACTCGGGCTGATTGGCGAGTACGACGTAGTGATCGACGGTTCTGACAACTTCTCGACTAGGTACTTGATAGGTGATGCATGCGAAATTCTCGGCAGGCCTTGGGTCTTCGGCAGCATCCACAGATTCGAGGGACAGGTAGCCACCTTCAACTTCGATGGGAGTCCCAACTACCGGGATCTGTTTCCCGAGGCGCCGCCTGCCGAGCTCGCCCCTAACTGCGCCGAGGCTGGCGTATTGGGAGTGCTACCAGGAATCGTCGGATCGATTCAGGCCACTGAGGCAATCAAAATCGTGCTCGGAATCGGCGAGCCACTAATTGGCAGGCTGCTGGTCATTGACGCCCTCGGGATGAGGATGCGTTCTCTCTCGTACTCGCACGACCCCTCGCGACCGACGGTCACCGAACTATCCGAGCACACAGTGGAGTGTTCGAGTCAGGCTGATGTCATCGAAGAATTGCGAAGCGAGATGCTAGAGATCAGCCCCGCCGATTACGCAGAGCGAGTCGGCAGTGGGTGGACGCCTTTTCTGCTCGATGTCAGGCGGGCGGATGAGGAAAGACTGACCTCCCTCGAGGGAACCTCGTTGCGAATCCAGCATAACTCGGTCCCACAGAGGTCCGACGAAATCCCCGCGGCCGCGACGTGGTGGTATACTGCAGGACGGGAGTCAGGTCCGCTGCAGTCGCGCGCTACTAGTCACCTCGAGGGATTCAGAGGGACGCGTGTACAATCTGTCTGGGGGGATTCACGAGTGGTCAGACACTGTTGACTCGAGTGTGATAAAATACTAATTATGGTAATAATTATTTGAAACTAACATTTATTTGTGGTATTTTCTTCAATTAACTCTGAAATATAACGAAAAATGGACAAAATGCTTCATTTGTGGTTACTAACCTCGCAGCGCATCGAAGATTTGTTGTATTAGTCCCTGTGGGGGCATCATGGCAATCATTCGACAAGGAGTGTGGAAGTGCCCTTCCTGCGAGCATCACCAGACATGGAGGGTGAGGCAGGAGACGACGCGTCTAGACAGAAGGTGTGAGCAGTGTGGGAACCGGATTAGAGCAACTCTTGATCGTTCTTCCAGCGGCCAGGGGAGGCAGCGCAACGTGCAAATCTGGGAAAGAGAGAGTCTGCTCGGCCCAGAGGAGTTGTCGGCAGAGGCTGTTCGCAGGAACGAGGGGGGCCGTAAGGATGCGGCAGGAGTCGGCCCGATTCGGCCATCCACTCCCGAGGAGATATCCCAGAGCGATCTGCCAGTGATATGGGGGGCTGGGTGGGAGCCTGCAGGTGCAGTCGATTTTTCCCTCCCCCTGCAGTCCTCGGCAGCTAGGGCCGAGTTGCTCAGGTTCCTAGCCGAAAGGCACGACGGGCATCTGGTCGCAGCCGCCTCCTGCTGGGACGGAATGAGCGTGCCCAAATCCTTCGACGGGAGGTCTTTCCACGATTTCTCAAGAGAGTACGTTAAGGAGTTGGGGGACTCCCTGCAAGACCGTCTGCTCAACCCGAGTCTTAGTTCGGTGCATTCCACTGAAGTTATTCCGAGGAGGACTGCGGAGATACATCTGGAACGCCGTACTGCTAGGCTGCTAACAGACGTGGCAATTTGCCTAAGGAGGATTGCCCACCACTCCTCCATCACAATCGAGCAGCGTATGGAGTGGCAGAGGATGATGACTCGCACCAGAGTCATCGACGAGCATCTCAAGGACCTGTCCACCAAGGGCATAGAAGCCCCAGACGGCGGGAACTTCGGGGGCAAGGGCTTCCGCTCGACATGGCAGGAGGGAGTTGTCGCGTGTGCCAGCGCCATGCGCAGAGCTGTCGACATCTCGTCCGACGAGCGGCAGCGCGCCGACGTCGTGGCTCCGATGATTCGTGACGTGGGTCTAGCGCTGGCCATGGGGCAGACCGCGTTGGAGGTCTTCTCGTCCCAGATGGGCAAGTCTGGATCCTACATGGACGGGGGGCACGAAGGCGCGGGAGGCAGGGACCTCCACATCGGCAACTGGGACAAGGGGATAATGCCCCCGACCGCCCCCCTGCCAATCGCCAGCGCCACGACGACCGGAGTGGCCCTCGCTGCGTCTAGGCTCTCAGTTGACCGTTTCCATCTGGCCCCAGTGGGAGAGGGCTGCAGCAGCAGCGGCGAGTTCTGGGAAGCAATGAACCTCGCCGGAGCGAGGGGGTTGCCGATATCTTTCATGATTCAGAACAACCAGATCGCACTCGACACCTTCGTCACCGGCCAGTCGGGGGTCGAGACGTTCGGCGACAAGGGTCATGCCATGGGGATGCCGGCATGGACCATCGACGGCTCCGACCCGGGGGCGTTCTACGCATCGACTGCGGTAGCGAGGGAGTTCGCACTGGACGGATGCGGCTCGACCCTGATTCACGTCGAGACGATGCGTGGATGCGGCCATGCCCACCACCATGACGACTTGTACCTCGGGGCCGACTCGGGCAACCCCCCGGGGTACGTCGATAGGGATCTGCTGACCTACTGGGCGGAGAAGGATCCAGTTCCGAACCACAGGGAGCTGCTGGTCCAGCTGGGTTGCGACGAGAAGGTGCTGGATGAGATGGAGTCCGAGGAGCAGGCCCTAGCAGATGCGGCTCGCGAGGAGATGGAGGCGATGCCTTGGCCCGAGGGATACACGGTCACAAAGGGGATTACGAGCCTGCACGACGCTGCGAGTCATACCGAGCAGTACGAGAGGTTCGAGCGCGAGGTCGGGCTGACGGAGTGCCCGTTGCAGCTAGGCGAGGAGTCATTGGAGTTCTCCGATGCTCCCAACGCACGCACCTACAGCAGGGCCATCCAGGAGGCGATGGTGTCGATAGCCGACAAGCACGGAGAGCGAGTCGTCTTCATGGGCGAGGACATGGAGGTCGCTGGCGCCTTCGGGCTCAACCTCCCCCTCAAGACGAAGGGGCACTCCGACAAGCTGCTCGACATGCCCCTGTCCGAGTCTGTGATAGTCCACTCTGCCACTGGTGCCGCGCTGGGCGGGTTGCGTCCGATGGCCGAGATTCAGTTCGGGGGCTTCGCTGCACTGGCGATGAACGCGTTGGTCAACAACGCGGCCCAGCTGCGTTGGCGATGGGGAGCAGAGGTTCCCATCACAGTGCGCATCCCATTGGGTGCGAAGACGCGCAGTGGACCGTTCCACGCCAACATGATAGAATCGTGGTTCAGCAACGACCCGGGGCTGGTGATTGTGTTCCCAAGCACTCCTCAGGACGCTTACGACCTGCTAATCGAGTCGCATGAACTGGACGATCCGGTAATCTTCCTCGAGCACATTGGGCTGTACGGCCTCAGGGGAGGTCTGACGGGTTGGGGGGAGTCAATCAGCCAAGTGGTCGACAGGGACTCGGTGCACAAGCGATTGGCTGCAGGCGAGATGTCGATTGGCAAGGCTCGCGTGTTGAGGGGAGGAAGAGACCTGACCATAGTGACTTGGGGGGCCATGGTGCATGTGGCAATGGAAGCGGCCTCTGAGGCGTCGAGTCGCGGACTTGAGGCGGAGGTTGTGGATCTGAGGACGATATCCCCCTTCGATGCCCGGACCTGCGTGGAATCGGTGGCAAGGACCGGGAGGCTGCTGGTGCTCCAAGAAGCACAGTGGACCGGTGGGCTGGGCAACACCGTGAGCAGTCGCATCATGGAAGAGGCGTTCTGGTGCCTCGAGAGCCCCCCGGTGGTCATCGGTGCTCTCGACACCCCGGTGCCGTTCTCACCGCCTCTAGAGGACCACACGGTGCCGACTGCCGAACTTGTCTCTAGGCACATCGACAGGATGTGTTCGTGAGTCCTCGACTGTCTTACCAAACGGTCATGAGCGAATTAACTCCCGGGGGAATCGAATGACTACTCTGGCTACGCCCGATGGCCTCCTGATTGTGATGGGTTTCGTGCTGTTGATGCTTGGCGGTGAGTTCGTCGTCCAAGGAGCCGTCACGATTGCTGGCAGACTGCGAGTGCCCCCCCTCCTGATTGGCTTCACCATCGTCGCCATCGGAACTTCACTGCCCGAGTTGGCTGTCGTCCTCGAAGCAGTTAACGAGGGAACTCACGAAATCGCCGTTGGCGGTGTGCTGGGCTCCAACGTGGCCAATGTCATGCTGGTTCTGGGCACCGCTTCCATCCTAGGAGCAGCGTCGGATCCTGGTCAGGGGATACGCAGGGACGCTATGGCAGTTGCCGCAGCCACTGTGATACTGCTGGCTACGGTCCTAATTGGGGAGGTCGCATGGCAATTGGGCATCCTTATGCTCCTCGGACTGGTATTCTACTACAGCTACTCCTACCGTGCCTCGAAGGCCGAGGGCACCGATGTAGAGGACAGTGACACCTGGCTGCCTGACCGGATTGCACTCGCCGTCCCGGTGACTGCCGCGGGCGGGTACATGATCTGGATTGGAGCGGAGATGCTGGTCCAGGGCGCTACCGGGCTAGCTGGCAGTTACGGCATCTCCGAGTCGGTAATCGGACTCTCCGTGGTGGCCCTAGGCACTTCACTCCCGGAGCTCGCTGTCACACTCGTAGCTGGCCTGCGCGGCCAAGGCGGGGTAGCGGTGGGCAACGTGCTCGGCTCCAATGTCATGAACATCATGGGGATACTAGGTGTCGCTGCGACCTATTCCGGTGGCCTAGTCATAGCTCCCGAGTTCGCCTCCAGAGACATCTGGGTGGTCGTTGTGACCTCTGGCTTCGTCGTGGCGATGCTGTTGGATGAGAGGCACATAGGAAGGCGAGTAGGTGCCGCGATGGTCGGTGGCTACCTAGCTTACATGGCAATGCTGTACCTGTAGGCTGCACTGCGCATTATGGTGCGAACCGCTAAGTCCGGGACCCCGGTCCTAGGGCCATGGTGGACTTCAGCCTGTCAGACGAGCAGTCCATGCTCAAGGAGATGGCACACGAGTTCGCTGCGTCAGAGGTGCAGCCGAACGCGGCCAAGTGGGATCGCGACAGCAGCTTCCCTCGCGAGGCGATTCGCAAGGCGCACGAGCTCGGTCTGCTCACCGTCAAGATACCCGAGGAGTATGGCGGCTATGGGATGGGGTCCTTCGAGGAGGTCCTAATCTGCGAGGAGATCGGCTGGGGTGATCCGGGATTTGCCACGGCATCAGGTAGCACGATGCTTGCCTCGTACCCTGTGATTACTGGTGGCACCGAGGACCAGAAGCAGCGCTATCTGTCGAAGGTGGCGAACGGGTGCATAGCATCTTACTGCGTCACCGAGCCGGGTGCTGGAAGCGACGTCCAGTCGATCTCGACCCATGCGGTGAGAGACGGTGATGACTACGTCATCAATGGCAGTAAGATGTGGATTACCGGTGCTGGGCATGCTGACTGGTTCTTCGTCCTCGCCTACACCGACCCCAGCGCGGGCTACAAGGGAATGAGCAGTTTCATCATCGACGCCGACAGCCCCGGGATTTCCCTCGGCAAGAAGGAGGATAACATGGGGCAGCGCTGCTCGGACACGAGGTCGGTCGACTTCAACGACGTCAGGGTGCCTGCAGACAACCTCATCGGAGGCGAGGAGAACAACGGATGGATGAACGCCATGAAGGCATTCGACCTGTCTAGGCCCACTATCTCAGCTCACGCCGTCGGAAATGCTAGGGGGGCGATGGAGGAGTCTCTCCAGTACGCCAACGAGCGCAGTACTTTCGGTAAGCCAATCTACCGGCATCAGGCCGTATCGTTCATGATTGCGGACATGGCGACCAAGGTCGAGGCTGCTAGGCTGCTGACCTGGAAGGCGGCGAAGAAGGCGGACTCTGGCGAGCGTAATACCCTCGAGGCCGCTCATGCCAAGCGCTTTGCAGCTGACATGGCGATGGAGGTTACCACTGACGCCGTGCAGGTCTTCGGAGGCTATGGCTACTCGGAGGAGTACCCGGTCGCTCGCAGGATGCGGGGCGCCAAGGTCGTCCAGATCTTCGAGGGGTCGAGTCAGATTCAGCGTCTCATCATCGGCCGAGAGATGCTGGGCGACTCCTGAGGATTGGCATGGCCGGCGACATCGGCTGCGTGGTCCTCGCAGCCGGATCGAGCAAGCGCCTCGGTCAGCCGAAGGCTCTGGTAAGAGTCGGACAGGGGAATCTAGTCGGATGGCTTGTGGGAAGGATACAAAATCAGGGGATTGAGCCGCTCGTGGTAACAAACAAGGACATTATCGATGAGGTCGCAGCGTCGGTGGAATGCAGGGTAATCGCCAACCCAAATCCGGAAGCAGGCAGAACAGGATCCCTGCAGGTCGGTATTGGCCAATTGGAGGGAGTCGGGCAAAGGGTACTGGTAGTGCCTGTGGATCGTCCGGGATTCTCCGACTCCACCCTAGAATCACTGATTTCCTCTGTGGTCACGAGCTGCCCCGTTGAGGGAGGCAGAGGAGGACATCCCATACTGCTCTCAGTTGAGGATGCTGTCAGAATCACCGAATCTCCGCCGTCAACCCCACTGAGAGATCTGATAGACCCTAATCGCATTGAAGTTGCTGATTCACACCTGCACCTGAACATAGACCGGCCAGAGAATCTGGATGCTCTCGCAGATGCTTTCGCAGACCTGTGAAACAACTTATCAACACGCCTGATTACGGGCGGTTAGATGGTCGTTGTCGAGTTCCTCGAGAGCTTTGGGCCGGTGCAACAGGCCCTGTTAGCTGGACTCTTTACCTGGTTCATGACTGCGGCTGGTGCTGGAGTGGTTTTCTTCTTCTCTGAGATAAACCGCAAGGTGCTTGATGGGATGCTCGGCTTTGCTGCAGGTGTCATGATTGCAGCCAGTTGCTTCGGACTACTAGGCCCTGCCATAGACCAAACGTCCGGAGAGGGGCTTGAGAAGGTCCTTCCTGCAGCCTTCGGTTTCATCATAGGAGGAATCGGGATGCGGATAATCGATGCTTATCTTCCACACCTCCATCCGGGAGCCCCTCCCGAGGAGGTAGAGGGAATCAAGACCACTTGGCACAGAAGCAAGTTACTGATTTCAGCCATCACCCTGCATAACATCCCAGAGGGTCTGGCAGTAGGAGTTGCATTTGGAGCCGCAGCCTCGGGCGATGGCATAGGGGCTGCAATCGCGCTTACTATTGGAATAGGAATCCAGAACTTTCCTGAGGGTGCCGCAGTTTCTGTTCCACTCCGGCGCGAAGGATTATCCAGAAAGGAGAGTTTCTGGTGGGGCCAGTTGTCTGCTCTAGTCGAACCTATCTCAGCAGTGATTGGGGCTGCAGCGATAATCTACATGACGCCGATTCTACCATACGCCCTATCCTTCGCCGCTGGCGCGATGATTTTCGTAGTCGCTGAAGAGTTGATTCCTGAAGCGCACAGGGGGAAAAACGGAGACATTGCAACCATGGGACTTATGATTGGATTCACCATCATGATGGTTCTAGATGTAGCACTTGGGTGAGCGTAACTCCAAAGGCTCGGTAGCCGCTCCCGGAATCGTGACTAAGGCCGTCCTGACTTGGGTTCTCGATATGCTCGAGCGTGGTCAGAGCGTAGCTATGGCCTCTGTAATCGAGGCCAGCGGCAGCGTCCCGGGTAAGCCAGGAGCTCGGATGGCGATTACCGAAAAGGGTGCTAGGTTTGGTACAGTTGGCGGAGCCGGTTTGGAGATGAAGGTAGAGAACGCCTTGCAAGGAATGCTGAACGGGGGACGGGAGGAAGTTCGTAAGAAGGGGGGCAGGGTAGAGACGTTCGTCCTCTACAAGGATGCGAAGGGAGAAGAGGCGACACCACTTGACAGCCTGTGTGGAGGACGCGTGACTGTCGCGATGGAGGTCATGGATCCGATGCCACACATACTCATCGCCGGGGGAGGGCACGTTGGCCGTGCAGTTGCAATTGTGTGCGATACCCTCGGGTGGTCGCACAGTGTCTTCGACGTGCGCTCAGAATATGCTGATGGCAATCGGTTTCCGTTCGCTAGCGAGCTGCACGCCGGCTCGGTCTCGGAATTCCTCGATGGTGAGAACTCGGAATCTATGGCTAGGTTCTCCGATGTGCTCCTACTCGGGCACGACTGGGCAATCGACCAAGAGATACTGCTGGGCCTAGTGGGTAGCCTCAATATTGGCCGGCGACCGAGGGTGGGGGCCATAGGGTCCACCGTGAAGTGGAATGCATTCAGGGACTCTGCCATAGCCGCGGGGATTACCGAGGAGTCAGTGGACTCGGTGAGGTGCCCTATCGGACTCGACATCGGAGCGGACTCGCCCGAGGAAATCGCCATAGCGGTCTGTGCCGAAATCATGGCCCTAGAGAAAAAGGACGATTCACTCGACTAGCTCGGCCTCGTCCTCGACAACCACTGATGCTGGTTCTACCGGACGGACATGGACAACATCAACGGGGACTTCACCCTCATCGGACCCAGAGTTGGAAGGATTGCTCGCCTGCCTCTCCGAACTGGGGATGAAAGTGGCGATGGCAATCCAGATCAGAATCATTACAAGCACCACTGACAGCGAGTTCTGAGCCGTCGTCTGCAAGTTGTCAGATAGCAGGGATGGGGCGATGTAACCCCAGAGCAAACCGACTGCGAATGTGATGGTCAGGCAGATTGAGCCGACGATCGCCAAACCCACCCTGACGGGCATCTTTCGGAAGGCTCCGAATACGAAAGAAACGACCGAGGATACGCCCCTTGCGAGCCAGGACAGCAATGAATGGATGGCTTGCCTCAATTCCGACCCCCGCACAAGACAGACACGATGCGGTGATGCACAGGAGATGAACATGACTGAACTGGGGTCCCAAAGACGACGAAGGCTGAAATCTCCCCAACGACGCGGCGGTGCGTGCGCAACCTATCTCTGATGCTGTCGCTCCTCGTTCTGGCCGCCCCACTGAGCGGCTGCCTGTTGTGGGGGGACGATGCAGAACCGGAGGAGCAGCCCGAGGAGGAGTCGGGATTCGGCGCCTTCAGCGTGGTTGCACCTATAGACACCGGAATCAACGTCTACCACAATCACTTCCTGATGAACGAGTCATACCCGCAGTGGCTTCTGGACGGGCTCGGGGTGAACAAGGTCTGCGACGTCACGCTCACCGGAACTTGGCAGGAACGCTACGAGGCGGACAAGGAGGTCTGCTGGGACAACATTACCTCTGAGGATGTGGTCTGGTTCCGCGGCACACGAATCATCGGTACGACTCCGGACGACAACACCGACATACCGATTCTGGATGATCCTCAAGACGGGCATGGCACGGCGGTCACGGGCTCGGTGATTGATGCCAACCCGGATGCTGTAATCTTCTTCGTGGAGGGTTTCAGCGACGCTGCCGTGCTGGCCGCCGCCAACCAGCCGCTCGTCGATGTCATCACCACCAGCTTCGGACCCATTCTCTCCGTCCCAGTTCCCGGGATTGAGGACGCCACCAAGGTCGCAGTGGTCCAGAACAAGAAATTGCATACGGGTGCCGCTGACAACTCTCCCTCGCCCGCTGTACAAGACTCCACGGCTGGCCCACCATGGAGCATCGGCATCTCCGGTTATGCCGAGGAGGGCGACGACCAGAAGGAGACGATGAGCGGTTCGTATCCCGATGTGGCCGCCGACTGGACGCAACTCCTACCCAACCACGACGACATAGATGGCTACCACGAGACCTCGGGGACCTCCTTCGCCACCCCTCGGACCGCCGGGTTGCTATCGAAGGTCCTCATGCACCTACGCTCTGAGTTCGGCGACATGTCATCGGGAGCCGATCCGGTGACACGAAGCGGGCTGATGGTGAACGGTACCAACTTCTCCATCACCAACGATGACCTGCGAGATGCGCTGAACCTCTCCGGATGGTATCCGTCGTTCAACACCTGGGACCCGTTGTCGGGGACCACGCCAATCTCCCCGATAGCTCCCTGCACCCAAGTCGGATGGGGGGTGGTCAACGAGAGCAACGTCCTTCCCATCATCGAGCACCTGAACGGCACCTCGACGATGTCTAACCGCCCCAGCGACGTTGTGATGTGCATGGAGGCGAATCAGGAGATCCGCGAGGCGTACTGGAGTTAGTAATCCGTTGAATTCAATACACAGCGCGGCTTCGTTGCCTTGTGAGGAAGGTAGTCCTGAGGTGGAAGATACCCTCTCTGAGGGGAGCCAAGGAGCTCTCCCGATTCCTAGAGGTGGCCGAGCGGGTCGAGGTACTCGGGCATCTGGCAGTCAGTTCCGAGGGAGTGACCCAGCTGGTCGAAATCAAGATGCTTGAGGGGCATTCGGTGGAGGAGATATCGGAGTTCAACAGCTTCGAGGTACTAGAGCAGCACGAGGAAGGATTCCGATGGCGTCCTGGTCAGCCTGCTATGCACGCATCCTCTGGCGATTTCCGCGATTGAGATGTCCAACATCCACGTGCAACCGCCATACGGGATAGACGCTGAGCGGGGCATGGAGCTCAGGCTGTCGGGGCACTCCAAGTCGATACGCAGGTTCCTCGCCCTGCTGAGGGTGATTCTGCCACCTGACAAGGTCAGTGTCCAGTCTCTCCGGCGAGGCGAGAGGAACGGTTGGTCGGACACATTGACCAAGCGGCAGCGCGAGGTGCTGTCCCACGCCGTGAGAAGGGGTTACTACGAGCCTGATTCTAACGTGACCCTCAGGGAGATGGCTGAAGAGTTGGGGATGGCTAGGAGCACGCTCGGTGAGCACCTCCAAAGAGTCGAACAGGAGATCATGAGTCTGGTCGCGGATGACCTGAATTGACCCCACAGGGGTCAAACCGAATGCTAAAGGTCGTAGCGGCTGGTGCGCACACTGCATGGTTCAGTTCCGACTGCCGATGCTGCCCGCGGCCGACGAGGTGCCTTGGTCAGCGGTGGTCAATGACGAGGAGGTATCTCTACGCATCGAGAGCAATGCGATTCTGCTTGACGTTCTGCGTGACCAAGCCGGCACCCTGGGGGCCAAACGGGGCTGTGACATGGGTACCTGCGGCTGTTGCAGCGTGCTGATAGACGGGGTCCCGCGACTGTCGTGCCTCACCCTTGCCCAGGAGGCCTCGGAATGCAGCATAACCACTGTGGAGGGACTGGCTGACGGTCACCACCTGCACCCCATTCAACAGACCTTCACGGAGTGTGGAGGGAGCCAGTGCGGCTTCTGCACACCTGGCTTCCTAGTGGTAATCTCGGCGCTTCTTGAAGACAATCCTACACCCGATGACACCGAGATCAAGACTGCGATAGAGGGTAACCTCTGCAGGTGCACCGGGTACCAGCAGATTGTGGACTCGGTCAGGGCCGCATCCGACATCCTGGCATCGGGAGAAGCAGTCGGGGACTCCACAGCTGCCAAGAGCGACCCCGATCCGAGTTACGGAGCGGACTAGGTGATACAATGAGCGAGGACAAGGACAGGGTCGAGGGCTATCGCCAGCAGAGCGGCAAGTTACCATTCCCACGCCCTGGCTCGGGAGGCAGTCGCGGTACCAGCGACCTGCGTGACGAGGAGGCGATAGCGGGAATCAAGGGAACGAACGAGCACAAGCACGACGACCTAGTCACAGGATCTGCCGTCGGCAGGCCGACTGCGCTGGTAGATGGCAGGTGGAAGGTCACCGGACAGGCACATTACGGAGATGACGTGAGGCTCCCTGGCGAACTGATTGGCAGGATTGTTCGTTCCAAACACCATTACGCGAGGGTACTGTCAATCGACGTCTCGGCGGCCCTAGAGTTGCCGGGGGTGGTCGCAGTTGCGACTGGGCGTGACGCCAGTGGGAGTTTCGGGGTGCTTCCCGTGACCAAGGACGAGCACGCGATGGCGCAGGAGAAGGTGCGTCACGTCGGAGACCTAGTGGCCTGCGTCGCTGCCGTCGACGAGTCCACAGCCAGAGAAGCGGTTCGCCTCATCGAGGTGGAGTACGAGGAGCTCGAGGCGTTGCACGACATGAGAGAGGGGCTCGAGGACTCCGACGAGCCAATCCACGATCGGGGGCAATACCACATCGGCTCGTCGAACGTGCAGAAGAGGGTGTTTCAGGAGTTCGGTGACATCGATGGAATGGCTGACAACGCGGTAGCGAGCCACAGCTCTAGTTGGAAGTTCGCCGGTGCCAACCACGGGTTCACTGAGCCCCATGCCGTGGTCGCCAATTGGGACCCATCGGGTAGGCTGACCCTCTACACTCCCCAGCAGGTTCCGCACTACGTCCACAGGGCCTTGGCCGATGTCCTCGACGTGCCGATGCATCAGATCAACGTCCACAGGACTTTTGTCGGCGGCGGTTTCGGAGGTAAGTCCGACCCGTTTCCCCATGAGATGTGCGCTGCCATACTGTCACGCAAGACTGGTAGGCCGGTGAGAATCAACTTCGACCGCGAGGAAGTCTTCTGGGTGAATCGCGGGCGGCATCCATCTCGAATCGACATGAACCTGCACGCCGACTCCGACGGTAGGCTGTGCGGCATCGAAACCGATGCCCTGATTGATGGTGGTGCCTTCGCATCCTTCGGCCACGTCACAACCTACTACAACGGGGTACTGCACACTGCTCCATACGAGATTGGCGCCTTCCACTACACCGGGGCGCGGGTCTGGACCAACAAGCCTGCTAGCGGCGCCATGAGAGGTCATGGCGCGGTGAACTCGAGGTGTGCGTTTGAAGTCGGTATGGATGGAGTCGCCGAGCAGTTGCGAGTTGACCCGATTACACTGAGGCTTGCCAACCTCCTACCGCCCAACTCAGCCACCATCACGGGATTCAGGGTCACCAGCATTGGGATGCGAGAGTGCCTCGAGCGAGTCAGGGAGGCATCGGGATGGAAAGAGAAGTTCCGCAAGCTTCCCCACGGTCACGGAATCGGCGTCGGATGCGGCTTCTTCATCTCAGGCAGTGGGTTGCCGATCCACTGGGAGCCGAACAAGTTCCCCCATGCCACAGTCCACCTAAAGGTCGACATGGACGGTGGCGTAACGGTCCATACCGGAGCGGCCGAGATCGGCCAGGGCTCCGACACCGTGATAGCCCAGTCGGTCGCTGAGGTTCTGGGCCTGCCCCTAGACATGATTAGAATCAGGAGCAGGGAGACCGATACCGCCCCGGTCGACCTCGGCTCGTACTCGTCCCGTGTGACTTTCATGAACGCCAACGCAGCCATCTCCGCTGCGATGGAGATACGTCAGGAGCTGTTGGAGGCAGCGGCCGGGATGACAGAGGCACCGATTGACAGGATGGTAATAGGGGATCGTCGAATCTACATGCGGGACGATCCGAAGATTGGGGTCTCATACCTAGAGGCGCTTCACAAGGCTCAGGAGAATAAGGGCGCTTTGGTCTCATCTGGCGCCTACCGAACGCCACCGATGGGGCGTGTCCACAAGGGCGCGGGAGCTGGGATTGCACCCGCCTACTCGTTCTCGGCCTACGTGGCCGAGGTCAAGGTCGATGTGGAGACGGGTCAGACCAAGGTGCTGAAGGTGTGGGCAGCGCACGACTGCGGCAAAGCACTCAACCCGCTGTCCGTGAAGGGACAGATAATCGGCTCTTGCCACATGGGGCTGGGTCAGGTTCTCAGTGAGGAGATGAAGTACGGCAGGAGCGGTCATCTGATCAATCCCGACCTTCTTGATTACAAGATTCCCACAGTCCACGAGATGCCAGAGGTGGTTCCCATCATCGTGGAGTCCAACGACTCCGAGGGGCCGTTCGGTGCCAAGGAGGCAGGCGAGGGGCCACTTCTGCCCATCCTCCCTGCAGTGTGCAACGCCGTGTACGACGCAATTGGAGTCCGCACAAGCGAGTTGCCAATCACCCCTGATAGGGTTCACAGGATGATTGAAGACAGGTGCAAGCAGGAAGGAATGGGGCCTCTAGACCTCGTTTCGCCCGTGTTGCAGCACTCGGAACTCCAGGCAACGCTCGAGGCTCGTGCGTCCGAACACGCCGAGCGTGATTCACGCCGGGCTTCGGACCCCGACCCTCCCGACTACAACAACGGTGCCCTGTTCGGGTTCGACCCCGAGATACCCGCTGACGAACAGGACGAGCGCTGGGTCGTCAGCGTCACCCCGGACAGCGGCTACATGGAGAGCCCTCGTCTCGCAGGCAGCGCTTGGAAGCATACCGAGAGGCGGCATGGGGGTGGCTCCTGATGCGGATGCCGCCGTTCACGCTCCATACTCCAGGCTCGCTCGACGAGGCGCTCTCGCTAGCCGGTGACCTGCAGAGCTCGGGCCAAGAGTTCGACTGGGTGGCAGGGGGGACGGACCTACTGCCCAACTACAAGTGGCACCTGAATGCCAAGTCGCACGTAATCTCGCTCGCTGGGGTCTCAGAGCTAACCGAGCTGTCCAGGACCCATATCGGGGCGATGGTCAGGCTGCAGGACCTAGCTGACTCGAACGATGTGCACCCGCTGCTGGCGAAGGTCTCCAGCATGGTCGCGAGCGTCATGATTCGTCGTTCTGGCACCGTGGGAGGCAACATCTGCCTGGACACCAGATGCTTCTGGTTCAACCAGTCTGAGGAATGGCGGGAGTCGATCGAATGGTGCTACAAGTGCGACTGCGGGACGGGGGCGGATTGCAGGGTGATCCCAAACCAGAACACCCAGTGTGTAGCCACCTACCAAGCCGACCTGGCTCCGGTGCTGATGTGCCTAGGTGCGACGATTCACCTAGCAGGACCAGAGGGTGGCAGATCGATGCCACTGACGGAGTTCTTCGAGTTGGACGGTATAACCCGCAACGTCCTCGCTGCCGGAGAGTTGGTGACCCACCTCACTTTTCCCAGCGACATCTTGGACTGGCAGGGTGACTACCAGAAGCTGCGCCAGCGTGAGTCTTGGGACTTTCCGGAGGCTGGGGTCGCTGTTCTCTGGAAGCCGGGTCCTAACGGATCTCCCAGCGACCTCAGGGTGGCGACTACTGGGCTGGAGTCCATCCCCGGATTCCACTCGCCCGAGGCGGACGGAGTCCTAGCCAGTTGGGAGGGGGAGTCCAGTATAGACGAACTGGCCGAGGCTGTCAGAAAGGCGGTCAGGCCGGTTCTGAACACGTGGTATCCTCCGTCTTACAGGCGCAAGATGGTCAAGGTCTTAACAAAGCGTGCGAGCAGTGGTCTGTTGGAAGTCTAGCATGAGATGGAGTCCGATTGCAGGGGTCGCCATACTGCTGCTGACTTGTGCAGCTCCGGTTCACGGCCAGCTGGGATCGTGGGAATTGGGGATCGAATACCCACAGGACAACGAGGATGTTCCCTTCAACGTCGGCACCGATGGCGGTGTCGCGATACAGTTCTTCGTCAACAACGAGGAGCTCGTTGACATAGGCGTCGAGTTCGACTACGAGATTCCATTCGGTGGCGAAGCGGATGGCCCCGAGTCAGAGACCATCGGGGCCGGGGACAACAAATCGTTCACGCTCACGGTATCGGGCATAGACGTCTGGAGTTTCGCTGCCGATTCCAAGGAGGAGTTCACCATCTCAGCGACTCTGGTCACGAGGGCTGGTCTGCCCATCGCCCTGCCAGGGGAGGGACAGGAGGCAGTAGGTGATCTGAAGATTCCGACCATCTACTCGATCGAGGTCGGCATCTCAGACCCAGTGGGGCCGATGAACGCTGGCTCGGACGTCATCCTTTCAGTCACCGTGACCAACAGTGGCAACGTCCAGGACAAGGTAGGGGAGGTCGAGGTCAGTGACAACTGCCCTCTACTCACCACCGACAACGGGCTGGACTCCCTGATGACCAGCAACATCGCACCCGGTCAGTCTGTGGAGGCGAACCTGATTGCGACGGCCTCGGAGAGCCACCCTCGCAGGAACTGCAAGATCGAGGTCTCCGTATCCTCCAACGGGGCGATGAACTCAGGTGGCTCCGAGATAGCCGAAGACGATACCACGGTGACAATCGAGCCACCTCTGGCCGAGCCTGATGAGGATGATGACCCGGGCGACGACAGTGACCCGGTGGAGGTCGTGAGTTCGAGCCTGCCGGCTCCGGGATTGGTGACTATAATCTGCGCCTCGGCCTTGGCATTTCTGACGCCCCCCAGACGTCCTTGATATCACCTTCACAACGCACCATAAAGAGATGATTGAGGGGGTGCAAAAACAGCACCTAGATAATCGAAACTGACTCAGCGGCATGAACTAGCGGCAGCAACCTATAACTGTGGAATGATGCTCGCGCGAGCACCGTAGGTGCTACCTAGGTAATCTAAAATCAGAAACGGGGGTACATAGATGGCTGATGAGGGGCAAAGAGAGTTCCAGTTCTCCACCTACATCATCGGTGCCGTCTCAATTACCGTGGTATTGCTGCTGCTGCTTCCGATGCTGTTCGTCGTGGGCAAATCGACGGCCTACTCGGCGTACGAGCAGGAGGAGCTCTACCAACTCTCGGACATGCGCAGCAGCCTTGATGACGGTGGAGACGGGTACTTCATGGCAAACACGATGTCCACTCCCATGCTCGTCAACGACTGGAAGGACCCTCACAGGACCATGCTCCTGATTATCGCCCCAGAGAAGCCAATCGACGAGACCGAGGCCGATGCAATCTACGACTTCGTAACCGAGAAGGGTGGAAAGGTAATCGTGGCTGCCGACGGGACCAATGCAAACAGGCTTGCCACGAAGTTCGGGGTGACCTATTTCGGACACCCGCTCAACGATGAGAACCAGCACTGGCTGGAGTATGACTGCGAACCCAGTCTCTGTCCCATATCGTGGCAGAACGTCTGGAGTGTCGCAGCCGTCGCGGAGGACGTCAACGAGATGCAGGCAGGGGCTGCTAGCAAGGGCTGCTCCGAGTTCCAGATAGTCAACCAAAACCCCTCTTCCTGCAGGATTCCCGTGATGTTCCGCTCACCCACCGGGATGAAGTTCGAGCCTTCTCTGAGGGACACCACCCACCCACATGAGAGAGATGTCAAGATTCTAGCCAGGGCGTCGTCCTCAGCTTTCATCGACCTAATGGGGGACGGGGACGCGAGCAACCCGCTCAACCCGGCCCCGGGCGACCTCTCGCTCATGATTCGACTCGACTACAACAACATCAGCGCCTACGACCAAGTCCGTTCGGGTCAGGGCGGGCTGGTCGGCGGCGACATAGGCGAGCTGAAGGTGACCGGGAGCATCGTCTTCGTATCGGACGAGGAGGCGTTCTCAAACCGGCTCTGGACCGACGAGGTCGCTGCCGGCACGGGGCTCAGCCAGTCGTGCGAGGGAGTCGTGGGCAGCTGCTGGATGCAGGAAATCCACGACAACAACGAGTGGTTGGGCAACGAGGTCTACTACGAGTTGCTGATTCACTCGATGATGGAGCACGACAATCTGGCTCTATCCGGCGAGATTAGGAACGATGTCTCCAACTTCCAAGTGGTATTTGACGAGAGTCGACACATCACAGGAATCGTCTCCGCTCCTTTCGTAGAGAGCATGGGGACGGTAGTCCTCCTCACCTCGAATGACTTCCTCAAGTGGCTCGTGGTCCTGAACGTGGGCCTACTGCTGCTTGTCGCCATGATGGTGGTGCCGGAGAAGGAGAACTGGCGACACGTCTTCGATTTGACTAGGTTTAATCAGCGACCTAGCAAACTCGATCCAGAGACCTACCGCCTGCGCGTTCAGCAGGCGTTGTTCACTAAGATTAGAGTGCATCACGACCTAACTAGGGACCAAATGGCCTCCAAACCGCCATCGGAGATTCAATCTATGATTGGTGACCCCAGACTAGTAGAGCTGGCATACAGCAAGAGCAAGACCTATTCCCCCCAAGAGCTGCGCAAGTTGATGCAGGCCATCAGACGGTGGGGAAAGAGCAATTAAAAAAAATGGAGAGATGAAGGAAATGAATGCAACACCACCACCAGCCAAGAAGAAGGAAGACCCCCCTCCTGACGATGTGGAGAAGGGTTACGCGGAGAAGGCCGAGAAGGCACGCGGTAAGAAGAAAATGAGCGAGAAGTTGACTGCGGTCGGTGCGATCGCCGGGGCCATCAGCACCGAGGTGCAGAAGGTCATCATCGGTAAGTCGCACGTCATCGACAACGTCCTGGTAAACATCCTATCGAACGGTAACCTACTGTTCGAGGACTACCCCGGACTGGCCAAGACCCTGATGACGAATACCTTCGCAGATTCACTGGGATGCGACTTCAAGCGTGTCCAGTTCACACCTGACCTGCTGCCTGCGGACATCACCGGAACCAACATCTACGACGCCAAGAAGGGCGAGTTCACGTTCAAGCCTGGACCGATTTTCTGCAACCTGCTGCTCTCTGACGAGATTAACAGAGCACCTCCGAAGACGCAAGCTGCGTTGCTTGAGGCGATGCAGGAGTTGCAAGTCACGGTGGGAGTGGTCACTCACAAGCTACCCGCTCCATTCCTTACGATGGCGACTCAGAACCCTGTCGAGCAGGAGGGGACCTACCCGCTGCCCGAGGCACAGCTAGACCGTTTCATGATGAAGATGAGCGTCGGCTACCCCGACCGCGCTGACGAGGTCGAGATCCTCAACAGACGTATCGCTAGGAAGAAGGATGCAGTCGAGGTCGAGGTTATCACCGACCCGGCTCGGGTCGTAGCTATGCAACAGGCCATCGAGGACGTCTACGTCGACCCCGCAGTCAGACTGTACATGGTCGAAATTGTGGCTAGGACTCGCGAGGACCCCCGTGTCCTCGTAGGATCCTCGCCGAGAGGTTCCCCAAACACTGCTCAAGACTGGGCGAGCCGCGGCAGCGATGCGGGGTCGTGACTTTGTCACACCCGACGACGTGAAGTCCGTAGCCGAGTTGGC
>BPDA01000022.1 GCA_019654055.1 Methanobacteriota archaeon
GTCAGGATGGAACTAAACAGGATGCCGGGCGTGCCCGTCGAGGCGCGCAACTCCGCCGACGAGGCCATGGGCCGGGTTCAGCAGGAGCTCTTCGACATCGGTGGCGAGTGCTCGTGCACTCCCGGGAAGCTTCCCGAGCAGATGGTCCTCATCGGCTCTGACGCCGGTGACCGCTTGGTCGCCGAGATGGATTCGTGGCTCGAGGAGTTGGAGCCGCTGGAGTCCTTCATAATGCCCACCGGATCGCCGCCAGTGGCGACCCTGCATGTCTCCCGAACCGTGGCACGTAGAGCCGAGAGGCATGCGTGCTCGCTGCGCGAGACGGATGGTGATGATGCGGTGCGAGGCGAGGTCGTATCCTATCTGAACAGGCTCTCGGACTGGATGTTCGTGCTGGGCAGATGGATCTCGAGGATGGCTGGCGAGGAAGAGGTTCTCTGGACTCCCCTGGGCAAGCGAGAGGACTGATTAAAGCGCCCTGCCGGCCAATCTCAGGTGCTCTCGGGCGGAGCGTAGGATGTCCTTCTCCTGCTCGAAGGTGAGTTGTGCCTCGGCCTCTTCGAAGTCGAGCCATAGGTAGTTGGTGTGCTCGTGCGACAACGTCACGTCCAGTTCGCTGGTCTCGGCAATGTACCAGTAGACCTGTTTGGGCACGGCGCTGCCCTTGCGACGGAATGTGTACTCTGTACGAGTTACCCAGTCTTCGTGGATGCTGATATCGACTATCCCTGTCTCCTCGGCCAGTTCGCGCGAGGCAGTGGCGTGATGGTTGGTCTCGCCCTGTTCGATGTGCCCCTTTGGGAAGCTCCAGTGGCCCTGTGGGTATTGCAGCAGGAGGATGCTGTCGTAATTGAAGAGGATGAAGCCGCAGGAAGTCTCCATAGCGCGCGCATAGCGGTCATGCATATCTCAATTGCCACCATGAGGGTCGAATCATACGGATGTTCGGCAAGATAGACGCCTTGGAAACGAAAGAGGAATAATTAGTAGAGACAGGGGGTTCGTAAACCCCCTGCCCCTCTTCTCCTGCCCCATGGAACTTATTCTATTGAACAGTCCAACCGCGGTCAGCCGCCGAACGGCCTTCCTGCATCTTCCGAGGGCGGTTTAATTCCGATCCTCTGCAGACCTGTTCCGATTTCTCGGCTAGGTCTCCGGTTCAAGGTATGATAAACATGGTATTGCAGTACCACTACACCCTTCATCTGTCTTTTATTTTGCATCAATAGATATTGGTTCGCAGGGGGGATGGCAAATTCCAGCCCCAAGGGTTCCTTTGACTCAAGAGTAGGAACACCCCCTTGTTCTCTGTAGGGTTAAATCGCGAATCGGGGCGAACACGCCGGCCTTGCAGTTCGGCAAACCCGGCGTTTTGTTCCCCTCCATCAAAAGAGCAGTTTTTCTTAGGCATCTTTTTCTCCTTGTTGTAAATCGGTTCACCAGCCCGGGGCCCCTTTGAGTGGGCCAAACTCTCCAGCCAAAGCTGGTGGAGTGTGTTTGTTTCCAAAGCGTCTTTTTCCCGGATACTGTTTAGGTACCGGGGGGCTTAATCCCCCTAATTTAGGGAAAGGGAATGTCGCCGCTTCCGACTGGCTATTAGGATTGAAAAAAACAATTCCGTAGAAATTCTTTTCACAAGAAACCGTTGTACTGCGTCAGAAAAATTGGCTTCTTTATAAGTATGGAAAAAAATCGAACTGCATTCGCCGAGAAATCAAAATCTCTGCGAAAGCACAATGTGGGGAAGGCGGGGCGGTGTCGTTGGATGGTTAGCGATGCGCTGTCTCTGGATATCCGCAGGATAGTCACTGACAGCGATCTAGATGGGGTTGTGACCGGGGCCATCCTGAGGCGTTGGTGGCCTGATGCGGAGGTCGTCTTCGGCCATCCCGGCGAGCTGCGTGCGGGTCTGCTGGACGACTGCATAGACAGGCACACGGCGGTGTGCGACCTTCCCCGTCACCCGAACTGCGGGCTGAGCATCGACCATCACCAGTCCAACGCCCCCACCGAAAGTGATGATGATGGCGTGGTCGTGGTCTGGAGGCAGGCCCCTTCGGCTGCTCGTATCGCCTACGATCTACTGTCGGCTGCCGTCGAACTGGGCGATCTGTCGCAGATGCTCAACTGGGTCGACAAGTTGGATGGAGGTGGAATAACCCGCGAGGAATTTCGCTCCGACCCCCCGGTAATCTGGCTGGGACGCATTATCGATGTGGAATCAGGCTTGGCTCTGCACGTCCTAGAAGCCTTGCAGCATGGCGTTTCGGTCGAAGCGGTGCTATCGGATCCAAAGGTCGCTCCTGCACTTGGCGAAAGGCGTCGCAGGCAGGCTGAGATGGATACTGTGATCTCGGATAGCACCGAAGTGATAGATAGGCTGGCGATAGTGCGACTCGAGGATCGCGGACTGCGCTCGAACGGCTACCACGTCACCGCTCAGGTGGGTGACGATTGCGACGCCTGCCTAGTTGTCCACGGAGATGTCGGTGCATCGTTCGGAGAGCAGGACAGGTACCCGGTCTCAGCCTCGTTCTACACCAACTCGTTCCTCCACACGGCAGGAGGGCTCTACGACCTGACTAGACTGGCAACCCGATTCGACCCCGATGGAGGAGGTCATGCCAATGCCTGCGGTTGCAGGATTCAGGCGCTTGAGGCGGGAACTAAGGTCGATCGTGTGGTGACTGAAGGTGACATAGAAGCGAACCTAGCGGCCTGGCTAGAGATGTGGGCAGAGCGTTGATCACACTATCTTGAGAAAGTACAGGAAGCCCAGAAAGGCGTGAATCGCCACCAACATTACCATCACGTCGCTGATTCTTCCGTGGAGCTCTTTGCTGCGGGCGAACGGCTTGCCCTCGGACTTCAGGTCACGCGTCTTGCGGCCCATCCTCCACAGAGTGGTCATGAGCAGAAGGCCCAACAGGCCAGCCCAGCCATGGAAGTGACCGGGGACGAGGTAGGTCGTCGGATTCAACCCCTCGAGACTCGCTCTCGCGACGTGCGCTGCGAAGGCAAGGGCGATTACAGCGACGATATATGCCATCGCCTTGTCGCCGCTCGCTTGGTGTTTGGCCAAGGCCAACTCCCTTTCCTCCCCTCTCAGTAACGTGCTCTGATGCCTCCAACGACGCTGATTGAGGAAGAACCCGATGAGTGCGAGTGCTGCGAGTGGGTGGATTAGCAGTATCGCGGTTCTGACGGGGTCCACGGGTCGCGCTAGGGCTCTGACGCCTTGAGTTCTCTCTACTACCGCCTTGCATAGCAAGGCGATGTGTTGATGAATGGAAGTGCTTGGACAGGACCCCCGAGGGCGTCCCATGGAGGACTATCTTCACGAGTGTCTAGAACTCCTGCACATGGCAGGGGACGACGTAGCCAGACGCAGGAAGGCCATTCAGCGCCCGAGGGCGTGGTCCCTCCTGTCCTTCGAATGGAGGGCTCTGGCCTTCCTCGCAGCTAACAAAGCCGCCCCCGAGGCCATCGGCATCGAGGCGGCGGCTGGAAATGGACCCCCTAGGCCCCAGAGAGTAGGACGTAGGGGAGGTAGGGGCAGGATCAGAAGCATGGATGACAGACTAGCAGATCCATTGGAGGTCATTTCCTCCGATACTCCTGCAGCCTACAAGCTCGCAGTTCTGTGTGCCCACCGGGGCAAGTCAGAGGCAACTTGGGATGCCTCCCTTGACTCACGGATGGCTGAGTTGAGAACTGAGTGTGAGAAGGGCATACACCCAGTATGGAGGGTCCTTGCCAAGGAGGCTCCGCTCATCGCGGAGATGGCGCAGTTCCAGGTAATCGAAGAAGCGGACAAGGACGTTGACGCCGGGGATTGGGTGGATTCAGCCAACTTTGACCCGCTCGATCGGGATAGTCTCAGGGAGTGGCTCTCCAGAGAGCTTCCGTTCGCGACCAATTCCGAGCAGGACCATGCGCTCCACAGAATCAAGCAGGATCTTGCCGGTGGCCGCGCTAGGCCTGCAATGTGGTTGCGTTGGATGAGGCCGTCACTCAGGGGACTCAGGGAAGAGGGGGCGCTGCTCGAGGGAATACTTCTCGTTGCGGCCTCCGAGGACTCCGCCGCGGATGTCCTCAACAGTATCGAGGATGTAGGGATGGGAGAGTTGGCCAACAGGCACTCGATGCTCATTGAGATGCGCTCCGGGAACCTATCCGATTGGAGTACGTGCGCCGGCCAGAAGGGGAGCGATTCATTGTCCGGGGCCCTCCGCGTCTCCGCTTGGAGGAACGTCCTGTCCTGCCCTACCGAGCTGTCAGCCACTGACCTCCTCAGGGGCGCTGAGGTCCTCGATAGCGTGGGAGATAGCCTGCCCGACGAACTCAGGTGGAGAGTGGCCTCGAACCTAATCTCTCAAGGCGATGTGGTAGCGGCGCTCGGTTTCGCCGAGGGTGCGTCAATCGATGATGGCGAGCACGCCTCCACCGCTCTCGACATCCTGTCGGAGATTGAGTCCGAGGCTCTTGCTCAGACTCTGCACGAATCCATAGAGTCGCTGGGAGATGAGGGGTTGCTCTCAGTTATGCGGCATCAGGGAGTTCCTATTCGGACAGGGCTGCAGGCTGCTAGGAGGGTATGGGAGTCGGGGTCGATTAGACACACTGACGAGGTGCTGAACGCCTTCACCGCAGCCGCCGACATCGAGAGTCTAGTGATGGCGTTCGAGAGAGACCCTTCCCTCTCGAGGGCCTACCCTCATAGGGTGCTGATGTCATGGCATCTGCTCCCTGGGGGTTCTCAGATAGAATGGGAGGGTCTCGCTGAACTGCGGAGGACGGCACTAGATTCGATTGGCGATTCTGACGTAGACAGTGTTCTCTCCAGCGCCTCAATCGCCCTGATTTCTCTGCTGGACGGGTTGCCGAGAGACATCGATTCGGTGCATGGGAAGTTGGATTCCGACGGGCTCCGGTCCCTCAATGAGGTGAGAAGGGCCCTGTCGCCGGACGGGGATGGGGTGGTCAGAGAGAACAAGATAGGCAATCTGGAGGAATCCATCCTGAGGGCGGACCTGACTCATCTTGAGAGGTGCCTGTTCGACGCACTGATTACCGCGTTGAAGTTGAATCGCGCTGCCATGGGTCTGCAGATTGGGACCGGGGAGGATGAGGAGAGATCCGTGGACGCCCTCGGTCGTCTGTGCAACGCTGAGGGGGTTGCCATGCGAACCATAGTAGCCGTGGCCGACCTAGTGAACGAGCACAATCTGGGAGTGGTCGCGCTGGAGGAATGGTACCGGGATAACGACAGGTCAGGCCCCGAATTCCAAATTGTGAGGGCGGCCAACCTACGCTCCAGAGGGGACCGTCTGAACGCGGCTCGGGCCTACAAGGACGCTGCCATGAAGCTGCGACTGGACTTCGAGCGCTCCGCTCTGGTCATGCGCAAGTCGTTAATCGAGTTTGCACATGCTGCCGGATGGAGCGAGGCGGTGGCCTTGGTCGATGCCAACCCTGTGGTCTCGAGCTCAGTGACCAACCGATTCAAGCTCTATCTGAGGACCTGTAAGAGGCACGTGGACGGTAACACCGACGAGGCGAACGCGGGATTGATTGAGTTCGCGGCCCATGAAGAGGAGGGGGCTCGCAACGGTGCTGCTGGAAGCATAAGGGACAGGCGGGTGGAGATTCTCGAGGGATTGCATAGGTATCCGGACGAGCATGGCTTGCCGCCCGATCCATTCCAGGGCAGCGTCACCGCCGCCTTGCACGAAGCGAGGACCTCGGAGACTAGCAGACAGACCGACCTCGAGAGGAGTTTCATGATTGAGATGAGGGGCAAGAAGGATCCTGCGAGGATCGCTGACATCGCCATCGAAGTGGCCGAGACCGAGCCAATCAATGGATTGAGGATGCTTGAGAAGGCCATCGCTTCCGGGGACCTCGGATCGAAGCAGTCTGACTCACTGAGGAAGAGTCAACGCGCGCTGTTCGTAATCCACAGCGACAGCATCCCGGTGAGGGGGAGGAGGCCTCTCAGGAATCTGTCGCTCAAGCCCTTGGTCATGGTCGACACGAACGTCCTAATCGAAGCCCTGAAGGACGACTTGCTAAAGCACCTGTCCTCGGACAGTCTGGGAAGCCTTGATTGGACGGTCGAGAGGGCTTTCCACTGGATGCTTCGACGTCGTGCTGAGGAGGGCAGGGTCCTGCTTCACATACCACCTGCAGCTAGGGGCGAGTTCTTGCATCGCGCCAAAAGCCCGGACTCGATACTGAGTACGTTCTCGGACACCTACATCGACAAGGCGACATGGTCCGAGGTGGTCGACGACGCGTTCCTAGAACAGAGGGTCGGGGCTGTGTGCAAGGCGTTTGATTCGTGGAGCAGCCCTTCCACTTCTAAGGGGGAGGAACCGGATCTGGATGCTTTCCTACTACGTCACAGAGAGGTCTTCAAACTGGTGGACGAGCAGAAGAGGAGGGGCGGTAGAACCCCATCGAGGACCTCGATTAGAGGAGAGGAGATCTATCCAGAGAGGGGAGACCGCGAGATTATGCAGGACGCCGCGGCCCTCGCCTTGACTAGTATTCCAGACGTGGGCGACGTACTGGTGGCCACCAGAGACTCCGACTTCAGGCTAGTCTCGAGAGCTCTCGAGGAGGAGTTTGGATTCGGTGTCGTGGGTGACGCACAGCAGCTAAACAGTGGAATCCTGTGAGTCTTCGGCGAGATTCGGGTTGGATTCCAATGACTCGCCCAGTCGCCGCATGATGACGGTCGCGGATTCGATGCTGCGAACCGTCTCCACGCTCTTTCCAGCTGAGTAGAACTTTTTCTTCTTCGCAGTGTTCTTGCTCTTGCTCCTAGAGAGATATCGAAGGCGGATGAAAGAGTTCGCGTTGAGCATCATCCGGGCGGTGTGCTTGAACCGACTTTCGAGGAGTTTGCGTATCAACCAAGAGTTCTCCTGCTTGAAGCCGGGGGACCTAATCACCGAGATTGGGACACCAGTAAGGCGATTGGTCCATGTTATGTCGTCCTCCCCGGCGTCGACAATGGCGACTTTGTAGTCCTCGGGAGTATTGCACTCCGTGGTAGCGATGAACCTCGTTCCCATCTGAACACCGTCGTAACCTATCTCGAGAGCTTTGTTCAACTCCATCTGGCTACCTATCCCTCCCGCGCAAATCAATGGAAGTCCCATATCTGACAGCTCGGCGTACATCTCCTCCATCGACATCGGCCCGAGATGGCCTCCCGCGCGATCGTTGACGCATATCAGCCCGTCAACCCCACACTCCTTGCCCTTCTCTGCCCATTTGCGGTTCGTGACGTCGTGGTAGACCACTCCGTCATAGGCGTGAACCTTCTCGCAAACCCAATCGGGCTTGCCTAGGGAAGTGACGAAGAATCTGATTCCTTCCTCGAGGGCGATGTCTATCCATTCACTCATCCTCTCGAAGTACTTCTTGCTGCCCTTCTCGATTAGGGCGTTGAATCCGATTGGCTTGTCAGTTAGGGTGCGCATGTAGCGTATTCCCTCGCGTAGATCCCACCCGTGTACGTAGGTCATCGAGACGGGTTGCATGATTGCCAAGCCACCGCCTTCTGCCGCTGCAGCCACCAGCTCCGGATTGGAGCATGGATACATGGCACCGCAAATGATGGGGTACTCGACCCCGGCATCATCAGTGAATCTAGTACTGACCAATCGCTCACCTCTTCTCCATCACGAGGAAGTTCCACTTGAATACCCATTCCGAGACCACGTCTCCCGAGGAGTCTCTGCCGACCGATCTCAGGTCGCAATCGACCGATTCGCCGCTGTCCAGGCTCCGCTCGATTGCCTCTCGAGATGCCGATACCTCGTCGCAGGTGAACGTGATGCGTCCCTTGGCGCGCTTGACGAATGTGGCCTCGGTGCCGACAACGAACATGCGGAGCCTCTCTGGCATGGAGCGGGACATGGCGAAGGGGGGTGCCCCAGTGGCTAGCTCGGCGCCCATACCCTGTACTGCCCAGTACATCGTCTTGAACGGGTTCTGCGAGCGCCAGCCGCCCGGTATCGAAGTGACGCATGTCTCGTTGTCGAGTTGATCCAGGCGTAGGCCTGCGAATCTAGCCGCGGGCATCGAGACCAGCGAGAATAGACGGAACTTGATTGGTCCCAACAGCCCCTTGTACTCGGTGGCCAACCTGACATCGTCTATCGGCATGGGACTACCCCATCAGCGAGTCAACAATCTCGCAGTACCCCTGCATGGCATCCGCTTCGGTGGTTCCCGCTACGCCCTTCCACGCCTTGTGCTTGGCTCGGTCCCTCAAACCACCCCTAGGCTTCCCCTCACAATCCCCCTCGGTGGCCTGCTTGTACAGGGCGTACATCTCCAGCAGTTTCTCGTTCGATGGTCTGGTCGGTAATTCCCAAGCCTTCTTGGCGGAGCGCTCGAAGCGCATCCTGAGGCTTCGGCTGGCCTTTCCGTCAGACATCACATCATCTCCGCTGGGTAATCCATCAGGGACTTGGGTCCCGATTGTATCTTGGCAGCGAGACCGGCGGTCTCTGGATAAATCCGCTTGAAGAAGAAGCGCGCGCTGGCCAGCTTGGCATCGTAGAACGGATCGCCCTTCTTCTCAAGGCATATCTTCGCCATCTTGGCCCACATGTAGCCGAGTAGTATGTTGCTCATGTATCTGCAGTAGTCGGTAGCGCCGGCAGCGAGGAAGTCGGGGTTGGCCATCCCCTCGGCAATCATCAGCAAGGTGAGTTGCTGCAGCCCCCTAGCCCCCTGGTGCAGAGGTTTGTTGAATTCCGCCATCCCCGGCGTGTCGCGGTTCTCCTCGATGAACTCGGTGAGCGGCCACATCAGATAACGGAGGTTCTTGCCGAAGTCCTGAGTAATCTTGCGCCCTGCTAGGTCGAGGGCTTGGATTCCGTTGGTTCCCTCCCATATCTTGCTGATTCGGACGTCACGGTAGAACTGCTCGACCCCATATTCACTGATGTAGCCGGCCCCTCCCATGACCTGCATTGCCGTGGAGCAGGTCTCGCAGCCAAGGTCGGTGAAGTGGGCCTTGGCGATGGGCGTGAACAAGGCGACCAATGCGGTTGCCATCTCGGCCTCCTCCGGGTCGTCGCTGTGCATCTGATCGAGGAGGAGTCCTATCCAAGCCGCTAGGGCCCTAGACCCCTCGTTGTTTACCTTGGCCTCAAGTAGCATCCTGCGCACATCGGGATGAACGAGGATGTTGTCTGCAGGCTCATCGGGGTCCTGCACGCCTTTCAGGCTCCTACCCTGTCGGCGCTCGCGGGCCCACGCCAGTGAGTTGGTGTAGGCACTGTGGGCGAGCCCGACGCCCATGAGTCCGGTTGCGAGGCGTTCCCTGTTCATCATCTCGAACATCAATGGCATTCCGCCGTGTAGTGGACCGACCAACCAGCCCACGCTGTCGTCGAAGTTCATCACACAGGTCGGTGACGCGTGGAGTCCCATCTTCTCCTCCGTTCCGGAGCAAGTGACGCCGTTGTATTCAGAGGTGAGGGCGTGGGATATGTCTTCCAAGCCACCGGACTCCCAATCCTGTGGAAGGAACTTCGGCACTAGGAACAGGGAGATTCCTCGCGTCCCCTCAGGACCGCCCGGTGCCTTGGCTAGGACGAGGTGGACGATGTTGTCGGCCATGTCATGCTCACCGTAGGTGATGAAACACTTCGGACCAGAGATCCGGTAGGTTCCGTCATCCTGTGGGGTGGCCTTGGTCTCGATGATGCCTAGGTCGGTTCCCGCGTGGGGCTCGGTGAGGCACATGGTCCCGGACCACTCCCCTGAAGCTAGGTTTGTCGCGAAGTAGTCGATCAGGTCCTGCCTGCCATGCTTGACGAGAATCTCATAGACGCCAATCGAAAGTGCTGGGAGAACGCTCAGAGCCATGCAAGCAGAGGTACCGAACTCGGCCCAAGTTACCGCTTGGAAGAACAGAGGCACCCCCATACCACCATGCTCGGGTTCGCACGCAGTGGACAGCCATCCCTCATCGATTCCCTGACGGTATGCGTCCTTGAACTCAGGAGGCATCGTAATCTTGCCGTCTTCGAACTTGAGCCCTTCCCGGTCTCCGAGCATGTTGATGGGCAGCCAGACTTCTTCGCAGTGAGTGGCCCAGCCTTCCATGAGGCTGTCTAGGAAGTCAGCGTCGAAGTCGGAGTAGCCTAGCCGTTGGACGGTCTCGATGGTTGGCAGAAGCTCGTGGTAGAGGAACTGATAGTCCCTAATCGGTGGGTCCCATACTACCATTCACTCACCTCAGTTCCTCAGGGGTTTCCCCGTCGCCAGCATGTGCTCCATCCTAGCGAGGGAGTCCTCGTGCCGCCCCAATCTGACTATTGCTTCCCTCTCCATGGCTAGGATGTCATCCTCCTCGACGGTCTCGGTCATGTCGGTGTCCCCGCCGGACAGGATCCAAGCCAACTCATCGGTAACCACGACGTCATGAGGGGTTGCCTGGCCGGATAGCGCGAGGTCCTTGACCGCGAGTTGGAGGGCCGTCCTGCCACTCGGACCCGGGAGATTGTAGGTCCGCGGCTCGGGTGGCTCGTACCCTTCTGAGAGTTCGAGTGCGCGGGCCTTGGCATCGGCCAGAAGACGGTCTCGATTCATCGTAATGCTATCGTCCGGGGCCAGGAAGCCCATCGAGCGAGCCTGCTCAGCCGACTTGGCGACCTGAGCTGTCCCGATGTACTCGAATGCCTTCATCACTGCAGGCATAGGGCCCTCCTCAACCAAGTTGAAATCGCGCAGACGACCCATCAGCTCCTTGCAACCGCCCCAAGCCGGGATTATGCCGACGCCGACCTCCACGAGACCGATGTAGCTCTCACAATGTGCCACTAAAGAATCGCAATGCATCAGAATCTCGGCGCCGCCGCCAAGACACATGCCTGCTGGGGCCGCTACTACTGGAATTTCGCAGTACTTGATCAGGCTGTAGGCGTCCTGACCTGCCTGGATGAAGTCTTCGACATCCTTCCAAGCGGCTAGGTTGACTGCGAACAGAACCAGACCGAGGTTTGCCCCGGCGCAGAAGTTGGAACCGTCGTTGCCCACCACTATACCACGCCAGTCCTCGGATTCGGCAAGGTCGACCGCGTCGACCAGCATCTCCACGATGAACGGGTCCACGGCGTTCATCTTCGAGTGGTACTCGACTAGGAGGATGTCGTCACCCATGTCCCAGAGACTTGCGGAGCCATTGCGCTTGAGTGGCTTCCCCCTCCGCTTCAGGTCGGTCACCGTAAGAGTCGATTCGGGCCTTTCGACGGTGACCATCGAACCGTCCGGCGCGAGCCTCTGAATCTCGCCGTCCTCGGTTGAGTAGAAGCCTCCGTTCTCGGCTGCTGTACTCAGGAAGCCGGGAACGCTACGCCCACTGGCCTCGAGTCGCTCGACCATGCTCACAGCGCCGATGGAGTCCATCATCTCGAAGGGGCCTCTCTTCCAATTGAATCCGGCCTTCATGGCGCTGTCTATCGAATAGATGTCCTCGGTCACGTCGGGAACGAGGTGGGCTGCATATGACAGGGAGTCCAGGAGGACGTCTGAGACGAAGGCAGCGCCCTCGTCGGGGTAGTCCATCAGCGGGCCGAGCCCCTGCTTGCCCATCTTGGCCGAGGGGAACGCGGCCTTGCGGTTTGCTGGCGCGTACTCGCCGGTAGACAGATCTCGGGCCTCCTTGACGCGCTTGCCGCCCTCCTTGTTGAGTCGGTAGAAGCCACCCTTGCCCTTGCGCCCCGTGTACCCGTCCGAAATCATCGCCTGGATGATGTCCCCTCCTGTTCCCACGATGTCATGGAACGGGTCGTCATCGGGTAGGTGCGAAACAAGGCTCTCAATCACATGCACGCTGAGGTCTATGCCGACAAGGTCCATCAGTCCGAACACGGCTGTCTTCGGAATCCCCAACGGTCGCCCCAGCATGGCGTCCGCCTGCTCGACGGTGAAGCCGTGGTCAATCGTCGCCTTGAACGCCCTCTGGATGAAATAGACGCCGAGCCTGTTGCCTACGAAACCAGGCGTATCGTTGCACATGATTACCCGCTTCCCGAGGCTCCTGTCGGCGAAGCCGCACAGCCTGTCGTTCACCGAGTCATCTACCTCGGGTGAGGTGACTACCTCGAGCAGGGGGAGGTAGCGAGGTGGGTTGAAGAAGTGGGTGATAAGGAAGCGCGAGGCCATTCCGGAGGCCATTCCCTCGACCAGTTCCGCTCTAGGGAGGGTCGAGGTGTTCGACGACACGATGGTGTCAGGTCCGATGTGCTCTGACATGCTGGCATACAGGCTCCTCTTGATGTCTAGGTTCTCAACTATCACCTCGATCACCCAATCGATCTCGGAGAGTTTTTCCAAGTCGTCCTCGATGTTCCCAGCGCTGATGAGTCTCGCGTTACGCTTGTGTGTCAGCATCTCGGGGTTCGACTTAGCCATCTGCTCGATAGCGGATCTGGCGATGGCGCTACGGTCGTTGCCCTCCTTGACGATGTCGAGAAGCAGGACCTCACAGCCGGCATTGGCGCAGTGAGCTGCGATTCCGGCTCCCATCACTCCGCTGCCAATGACGGCGACACGTTGTATTGAGTTGGACAAGAGACCACCTAGACCCTCTCTAGCACCGTTGCCATGCCCATTCCGCCACCAACACACAGAGTTGCCAGAGCGTTCTCGGCCCCGTTCTTCTGCATTAGCTGGGCGGCCTTGCCGGTGATTCTGGCCCCGCTGGCGCCGAGGGGGTGGCCAAGAGCGATGGCGCCACCTTCGATGTTGACCTTGTCCGTATCGAGGCCGAGCTCCCCTATCACCGCAAGTGACTGGGCAGCGAAGGCCTCGTTGAGCTCAATCAAATCGATGTCATTGAGCGAGAGGTCGGCCCGCTCCAACGCCTTCTGGGAAGCGGACACGGGGCCGATGCCCATGATCTCGGGGGCGCACCCGGAGACCCCAATGCTCTTGATTCGGGCCATCGGTTCGAGTTCATGCTCTGAGCGAACTCCTCGGAGCATACGAACACGAAGGCGGCCCGTCCGTAAGGGGGAGGATGTTCCTGCTGTGCCCGTGCCGTTGGAGTCGAATGCCGGACGCAGCTTCGATAGTGCCTCGGAGTTGGTTCCCGGCCTGATACATCCGTCCTCGCTGACTGTACCCTCAGAGTCTCTATGGCCACTATCTCGTCTGAGAAAGCGCCCGACTCCCGTGCTGCCGCGGCCCTCGTCTGGCTCTCTATCGCGAATGCCTCTTGGGCATCGCGCCCTATGTCGTGCCTCTTGGAGAGGTTCTCTGCCGTGACGCCCATCGAGGTCATTGCCTCGTCGGCGAGATTGGGGTTCGGCAAGGGATTGAATCCTGTCATCGGAACACGGGACATGCTCTCCACACCGCCGGCGATGAATGCCTCCCCCTGTCCTGAGTTGATGCGTGCCGCTGCATCGTGGATAGACTGCATCGAGGAACCGCAGAAGCGATTGATGGTCACTCCTGGGACGGTCTCGGGCAGGTCGGTCAGGAATGTTATGATTCTGGCTAGATTGTAACCCTGCTCGGCCTCGGGGAACGCGCAACCGACGATTAGGTCCTCGACCATCGAAGGATCGACTCCCACGTCAGAGATCAGGCGGTTCACCACGGCGGCTGCTATGTCATCGGGCCTCGCCCTTTGCCAGCGCCCCCTTTCTCGCTGGAGTGAATGGTGAGCGGGCATAGCCGACGATGACGGCGGGCATAACCCCGCATTATCGGTGCAATAATTAAACTTCAAGTATCAAAAATTACACCTGCGTTGAGGAATTACACCTGAATTGGAGTTGGTTCAATGATGCCCCCAATAGTAAAAACCCACCGAAAAATAACCAATCCGTAGGTTGATGGTCTCAAGCCCTCCTCAACAGACGAGGTGAAAATGTGTCAGACGAAGAAGTAGGCCGGGTCGACCGGTATTTCCGGAAGGTCGGGGTAGCTGCTCTAGAGCTCACGGGAGACCTGTCCATCGGTGACAGAATCAGGTTCTCTGGAGCGACGACGAACTTTGAGATGGATGTCGACTCCATGCAGATCGACCTGAATCCTGTTGAGAGCGCCGGAGCTGGGATGATGTCGGAATCAAGGTCCCTGAGAGGGTGCGACCGAACGACAGCGTAGTCCGATTGAGTTCGGGGTCCGCTGCACTAAGTCCAGAAATGATGAGGTATGGGCTAATTGCTGTTGTAGGATAGGTGCTGCGAAGATGTGGGGCTCTTCTAAGCTAGAGGAAACGGGTAAGCGGATTAGTTCAGTCGAACTCAGTAACGGGCCCGATGCTTGCGTTGTTTGCGTCTTCGACCGCGACCTGAACGCCGACCATTGCGCCCACCAGGGGGTTGGTGATTTGATTTGCCATTCGAGCGACTGCCTTGGATTTGCCATTGCGAGGTCGGCGCCCGGGCCCCGGCCCCGATTCTGCTGCTTCTTAGGCGCCTTGTTGCCCTTGCGCGACCGGGCCTTCTCAGAGTGGAAAGGATGGTCCTCATCCACTGGGATGTCCTGACGAATCATCTTCTCGATGCCACGCAGATACTCGCCTTCGTTCTCATCACAAAAAGCAATGGTGATGCCCCCCCGGCCTGCGCGCCCCGTACGCCCAATGCGGTGCACATAGACCTCGGGCTCGTTAGGCAGATCCAGATTGATGACATGGCTGATTCAGAGACATCGATGCCGCGGCTCGCCACGTCGGTGGCGACTAGTACCTGGAGGGTACCATTGCGGAATCGGCGGAGGGATTTTCACGCGCGCCCTGACCCTTGTTACCATGGATTGCGAGGGCGTCGATGCCGTCTTGTCCAAGTTGTCTGACGATGCGATTGCATCCGTGCTTGGTACGGCTGAATACAAGCACCTTATCGGGGCTTTCTTCCCCGATAATGTAAGTCAAGAGTCCGCGCTTGTCGCTCCTCATAAAAAACATCAGAGATTGTTCTATGGCCTCCACGGTGGTCGATTCGGGTGTGATGGAGACGCTTACTGGATTTAGAGCATATCACGGGACAATTCGACAATCGATTGGGGATGGTGGCACTGAATAGCAGACTCTGGCGTTTCTTTGGAATCTGTGTAGTATTTTGCGGATGTCTCGGATGAAACCCATGTCGAGCATCGATCCGCCTCATCGAGAACGAGGAATTGTACGTAGGACAGGTCAACTATCCCTGAGAAATAAAGGGCAAACAAGCGACCGGGGGTGGCGACCAAGGGTGTCAACGCCGCGCTGCAGGGTCTTCTCCTGAGGGCGCTGCGATACTCCGCCAAACATAGCCATCGAACGGATGTCGAGGTGTCTAGCATATTGCTCGATATTGTCATGAATCTGGGATGCAAGCTCGCGTGTTGGGCACATCATTTGAGCGCGGATGCGGCGTGGCCGGTCCACGGTCTTTGGCCATCGCATCGAGGATTGGCAGGGCGAATGCTGCGGTTTTTCCCCGTCCCGTTTGGGCGCAACCGAGTATTCGCGACCTTCAATGAGGTCGGGGATGGCCTTTGGGGTTGAATCGGCGTTGGTGAGACATATCCAATCTCGTCGAGGGCATCCAAAGGGGTTACAGAGGTTGAGAGAAGTAAAATCCATGGAGGTCAACTCACATATGTGCAATGATGGCGGACCGAACTCGCTGCACTTGAGCAGAGTGGCGTCGTCCATCAGACGCTCGAAATCATAGGTCACGGTGCCAGCCCCGATGGCCCCCTCCATGCCTTGGACAATCAGGTCGGCGGCCTCTGTCCAGTCCATGTGGCGCAACATCATCTCCGCCGATAGAATTAGGCTGCCGGGGTTGACCTTGTCTTGGCCCGTGTATTTTGGGGCGGTTCCATGTGTGGCCTCGAAGATAGCGACCCCGGTATCGTAGTTGATGTTGGCACCCGGAGCGATGCCGATGCCGCCAACCTGAGCAGCGAGGGCATCGGAGATGTAGTCGCCGTTGAGGTTCATCGTAGTCAGCACGCCGTACTCGCGGGGCCGGGTCAGCACCTGCTGGAGCATAGCATCGGCGATGACGTCCTTGATGGTGATCTCAGTGCCGGTTCTCGGGTTGGTCATGGTGCACCAAGGTCCGCCGTCTAGTTCGGTAGCTCCGAACTCGTCCTTCGCTAGTTGGTAGCCCCAATCTCTGAAACCACCCTCTGTGAACTTCATGATGTTGCCCTTGTGAACCAATGTCACGCTGTCCTTGTCATTCTCGATTGCATGATTGATAGCTGCGCGGACGATGCGTGCCGTTCCCTCCTGACTGACTGGCTTGATGCCGATGCCGCTGGTATCGGGGAATCGAATCTTGTCAACACCCATCTCGTTCTGTAGAAAATCGATCACTTTGTTGACTTCATCACTACCTGCCTCCCACTCGATACCTGCGTAGACGTCCTCGCTGTTCTCGCGGAAGATGATCATGTCCACCGCCCCGGGATCTTTGACCGGGCTGGGGGTTCCAGCGTACCAGCGAACTGGGCGTACGCAGGCGTAGAGGTCGAGCTGCTGGCGAAGTGCCACGTTGAGGCTGCGGATGCCGCCGCCGACCGGGGTGGTCAACGGGCCCTTGATTGAGATTAGGCCCTCTCGCATCGCCTGTTTGGTGGCCTCGGGCAGCCACTCACCGGTGGCGTCGAACGCCTTCTGTCCTGCGAGCGCCTCGCTCCAGCGGATACTGCGCTTGCCGTCGTAGGCGCGCTCGACCGCAGCATCTACCACAGCCATCATGACAGGAGTGATGTCGATGCCTATTCCATCGCCCTCGATGTAGTGCACTATGGGGTCGTCGGGGACGCTCAGTCGCCCCTCAGCCATCGTTATGTGACTACCCTCTCGCATGTCTCTCGACCTCGCCGACCTGCCCCCCCTCTTTGAAGACAACCCTTCAAGCGTGATGGCTCGGGTCGGAGTGCATGAAGGGCGAAGTCAGGTGGACTGGCGATGGTGGCTACGTCGGCACCACCTCCGGGGGCAAGAGCTTCGGAATCTACGATGACTCTTCCCCGAGCCCGACGGAGATGGTGATTCATGCCCATGCCGCTTGCTCGCTGATCGATGTAATCGACGGCCTCAAGCACAGGACCGACAAGGTGGAGGATGCGACCGTGGAGATCGAGGTCGAGATGGCGGAGGATGCCCCCAAGGTCTTCACCCATGTGAGAATGAATTATATCATCAAGGGAGACGTTCCGGAGGCCCTAGTTCGCCGGCTCATCGAAGGCAGTCACGAGAGGTACTGCAGAGTCGGAATCATGATTACACGTTCCGGGGCTTCTCTGGAATGGACACTCGAAATGGTGGATTAGAATTATCAAATCCACCAAATCGTCAAGCCTGATTGTTGTCGATTTTGACATCAGCAAAGTGGTCAACAAACTCAATCATTAAACACCCTCCTTCCGGAAGGACGAATCCCTTGCGCCGGGCCAAGCCAAACGGGGTCGCTAACCACGAAGGAGAGATATGAATGCAAACCAGAATCAAAGGCGACTCCGAAGTCGGGGAAGCAGAGTCTGGGCTGGTCATCGAGCGTCGTTTCACAACGGCGGGAGAGGACGCCTTCGACGTCTTTGACTGGATAGAGATGGATGTCGAGATCAGAAACCCAGACGGTTCCATGGCAGATACCGTCGAGGGGGTGAAGTTGCCCTCAGGATTCTCTGGGGTTCCCGGGAAGGTATGTGCCCAGAAGTATCTGCGCAAGGCCGGCGTTCCCAAGCACTTGCGCAAGGTCCCCGAGGATGGCGTGCCCGTCTGGCTACAGCGAAGTACGCCGGACCACGAGCGGCTTCAGACTCTGGATGCTGGAAATAGAATGGGGGGGGAGACCGACGGCAGGGAGCTGTTCCGTCGGCTCGCAGGGACCTGGACCTACTGGGGATGGAAGTACGGCTACTTCGCCAGCGAGGCCGATGCCCGTGCCTACTTCGACGAGATGTGCTACTTGATCGCGAGTCAGCGTTCCGCACCCAACAGCCCCCAGTGGTTCAACACCGGACTTCATTGGGCCTATGGTATCGAGGGGCCGGCTCAGGGCCACTCCTTCGTCGACCCTGAGACTGGCGAGTTGGAGTTCTCAACCAACGCTTACGAACATCCTCAGCCCACGCCTGCTTCATCCAATCCGTATCAGACTCACTCGTCGGCGGCTCAGAGTCGATTATGGGTCTTTGGAACCGAGAGGCGCTGCTGTTCAAGTACGGCTCCGGGACCGGTTCCAACTTCTCCAGAATTCGAGGGGCTGGCGAACCTCTCTCAGGTGGTGGCAGCTCCCGTGGTCTACTGTCCTTCCTCAAGATAGGCGACAGAGCCGCGGGGGCAATCAAGTCCGGTGGGACCACTAGGAGAGCGGCCAAGATGGTGACTTTGGATCTCGACCACCCCGACATTGAGGAGTACATCGACTGGAAGTCGAGCGAGGAGGAGAAGGTCTCGGCGTTGGTGATAGGAAGCAACATCCTACAGAAGAACGCGAACTCCCCGA